>NZ_CP121682.1:3625909-3928068 GCF_029760955.1 Streptomyces cathayae | reverse complement strand
CCGAGCCCCATGAGGACCAGCCCGCTCCCCAGCGGCAGGATGCGCACCTTGGGCTCCGCGCCGGTGGTGGTGTTCGACGCGGGACTCTGCGAGGCCCCGGAGGGCAGCGGAACGGCCTCCCCCGACTCCGGCGCCCGGCGGGTGGCGCCGACGTCGCCTTCCTCGGGCACGCGCGTACCGGCTGCGGTGTTCGCGGCGCCCGAGGCTTCGGGCAGAACACCGGTGCCCGCCTCCTTCGGCTCCCCGGCGTGCGTGCCGTCCCCGAGGCCCGCCTCCTTCGGCACCACGCCCACACCGCCGCGGTCGGCCCCGCCTCCGCTGTCCCGTGGTCCGCCGTCGTGTCCGCCCCGCGGATCCGCTTTCCCGGACCTCCCGGATTCCTCAGGCGTCCCGGGCTCCCCGGGTTTCCGGTGCCCGCCGGTCTTCCCCGTCTCCTCGCTCGACTCCGTCGTCTCGGGCACCTCCCGCCCCGGCCGACTCCGTCCTTCTCCCGGCCGGCTTCCGGCCCTGGAGGGCTCGGCGGAGGGCGTCGGCGACGGCGACTCCGCAGACGAGGGGGGAGAGAGGGGCGAGAGGGGCGAGAAAGGTGAGAAAGGGGAGAAGGGCGAGAAGGAGGAGAGGGGCGAGAGCGGGGAGAGGGGTGCGGGGAGAGGAGAGGACAGGGGCTCGCGGTGCGGCGCGCCGGTGTGCTCGTCCGGCGCCTCCTGGTGTCCGGTGACCGCTCTCTCGGCCCCGAAGGCCGCGGTCGTACCGAAAGGCGCCAGGGCAGGACCGTACGGCATCATCACCCCCGCTCCTGCCGTCACCCCGAGCGCGATGCCCGCTCGCAGGGCGACCCCCGCCCCCACTACACGCAGCCATGGAGTCACGGCCGTGACCTCCCGCGCCGGGCCGGTGCCCGTTCGCACCGTCGGCTAGATGAGCCGGATGGACTCCCACAGGTTCCCATTCCGCCGCGCACCCGGCATTACGGATACCCCCGTCAGGGGGGCCCGGAAGTGTGCGGTGGGCGTGCGAGAGAATGGCCGTATGGAGATGCCGAGGAACGAACGGTCGCCGGACAATCCGCAGGTACTGGTCGTCGGCCAGGACGGCATGGCGCTCGGTGGCGGCACCGGGGACGAGGACTCCCGCGAGGTTCCGGTGACGGAGCAGGTGGAGCAGCCCGCGAAGGTCATGCGGATCGGCAGCATGATCAAGCAGCTGCTGGAGGAGGTGCGCGCGGCCCCTCTGGACGAGGCCAGCCGGGCGAGGCTCAAGGAGATCCACGCCAGCTCGGTGAAGGAGCTGGAGGACGGGCTCGCGCCGCAGCTGGTCGAGGAGCTGGAGCGGCTCTCCCTGCCCTTCACGGACGAGGCGACCCCGAGCGACGCCGAACTGCGGATCGCGCAGGCCCAGCTGGTGGGCTGGCTGGAGGGCCTCTTCCACGGCATCCAGACCACGCTCTTCGCCCAGCAGATGGCCGCGCGTGCCCAGCTGGAGCAGATGCGTCGCGCCCTCCCGCCGGGCATGGGCGACGGCGGCCAGGAGGAACCCCCGATGGGCGGCCGCGTAGGCGGCCCGTACCTGTAGCCGCCCCGCCGCGGCACATGAACCCCGCGGTACATGAACCCCGCGGTACATGAACACAGCACATGGACACAAAAGGGGTCCGGCCCGGAGGCCGGGCCCCTTTCACCTGTTCTCACCTGTTTCACCCGAGCCGTACCCGGGGGTGCCCGGTCAGGCGGACGGCGGGTTGCCCGTGGAGACGTAGAGCTGGATCTTGGGCATGTCCGCGGGGTCGACGGCCGTGCCCGCGGCGGGGAACTGGTTCATGACCGTTCCTTCGCCGTAGGTGTTCTCGTTGACGTCGCGCACGTCCAGGTCCCAGCCGGCTTCCTGGAAGCACTCCTTGACCGACTTGATGTACTTGAACTTCAGCTTCGGGATCTCGATCTTGTCGGGGTCGTTGTACGACTCCTTCGGCTCCGTGCACTCGTCCGGGTCGATCGTCCTGGACGGGTCGGGCCCCCGGTGGCCGGCTTCCTTCTCGGCGGGCGCGGACACCGACGGGGAGCTGCCCCCGCCGCCCCGGTTGCCGCCGTTCCCCCCGCCGTTGGACAGCAGTGCCGCGACCAGGCCGCCGACGGCGAGCACGGACACGGCGATCGAGCCGATGATCACCGGTTTGTTGTTCCTGCCGCGGCCCGAACCGCCCGAAGTCGGGTTCTGGGGTGTCAGGCTGTACGGCGGCGGGGTCGACGGGCCGCCCTGCTGCGGGGCGTACGGCGACGGGTGGGGCGTCTGGTAGCCGCTCTGCTGCGGATAGCCGTACCCCACAGACGGAGGGGACGGCGCGGGGGCCGGAGTGCCGTACGGGTTCGGGTGCGGGGCCGGCTGGTACGGCGTCTGGACGCTGCCCTGGACCCCCGGCGCCGACGACTGGTCGACCGGCGGGAACACCGCGGAGCCGACGCCCGAGCCGCTCTGCCCCTGGGGACCGGGGACGATGCTCGGCGGGGCCGCCTGGACGGACTGGCTCACCCGCAGGCACTCGCCGCGCATGGCCTCGGCGCTGGGGAAACGCTCGTTCGGGTTCTTCTTCAGCGCGCGGGTGATCAGCGCGTCGACGGCCGGGGGAAGCGCGCGGTTGACCGAGGAGGCGAGCGGCGGTTCCTCCTGCACGTGCGCGTACGCGATGGCCAGCGGCGAGTCCGCGTCGAACGGGAGCCGCCCGGTGACCAGCTGGAAGAGCATGATGCCGACCGAGTACAGGTCGGAGCGCGCGTCGACGCCCCGGCCGAGCGCCTGCTCCGGCGAGAGGTACTGCGGGGTGCCGACGACCATGCCGGTCTGCGTCATCGACGTCACGCCGGACTGCATGGCGCGGGCGATGCCGAAGTCCATCACCTTGACCACGCCGCGCTTGTCGATCATCACGTTGCCCGGCTTGATGTCCCGGTGGACCAGGCCCTTCTCGTGGCTGATCTCCAGGGCGGCCAGCACGTCGGCGGTGATCTTCAGCGCCTTGTCGGCGGGCATCGCGCCCTGCTGCCGTACGTCCTCGTCGAGCACGGAGCCGAGCGGGCGGCCCTCGACGTACTCCATGACGATGTACGGCATCGTCATGCCGTCCACCTCGTCCTCGCCGGTGTCGAAGACCGAGACGATGTTGGTGTGCGTGAGCTTCGCCACGGCCTGGGCCTCGCGGCGGAAGCGTTCGCGGAAGGCCTGCTCCCGGCCGAGTTCCGTGTGCAAGGTCTTGATGGCGACCTGGCGGTCGAGCACACTGTCGTACGCGAGGTGGACCGAGGCCATGCCGCCCCGGCCGAGCAGGTCCCGCAGTCGGTAGCGGCCGCCGGCGAGCGCCCGCCCCGCGTTGTGGCCCTGTGCGCCGTCCTGGCTCATGTTCCGCGTCCCCCGTAGCCTCTCCGGCGCTGCCGTCGTCGACCGATGCCTTGTGGATCCAGGTAGATCGAATGCGCTATTCCCGGCCAAGTCTGCCGCAGGCCACTGACACGTCAAGCAGGGGGCCCGTTCCGTGACGGTACGGAAAAGAAGCGTCGCGGAAGCGTTACCGGGGACGTGTGGCCGAAGCGCCACCTGGTACGCAGAATTTGCATGACGGTACGGAGAAAGGGTTTCATGGCCGGTCCGTCCCGTGCTGGTCCTGGCAAACCCGTCTCGGACCGGAGGCCCCTGCAGAGGCTGTAGCGTGGCCGACGGAGACCGTGACAACACCGCGCGCACCGCGGGCAGAAACGACGGCGAGGACCGATGGCACAGCAGCAGCGCGCTCAGGGCCCGTCCGACCCCGAGGCGACTGGCGGCGGAATGTCGGACGCGCCGGACAACTGGGGTAACGGCGGGCTCATCGGCGACGGCCGTTATCGGCTGACGCACCGACTCGGCCGGGGCGGCATGGCCGAGGTGTTCGCCGCCGAGGACGTGCGCCTCGGGCGTACGGTCGCGGTCAAACTCATGCGTGCCGACCTCGCCGAGGACCCGATCGCCAAAGCGCGTTTCACGCGTGAGGCGCAGTCGGTGGCCGGTCTCAACCACCACGCGATCGTCGCCGTGTACGACTCCGGTGAGGACACGGTGGGCGGCCAGGCCGTGCCGTACATCGTCATGGAGATCGTCGAGGGCCGCACGATCCGTGATCTCCTGCTCAACGCCGAGGCGCCCGGCCCCGAACAGGCGCTGATCATCGTCTCCGGTGTGCTGGAGGCGCTGGCCTACTCGCACCAGCACGGCATCGTGCACCGCGACATCAAGCCCGCCAACGTCATCATCACCCACAACGGTGCCGTGAAGGTGATGGACTTCGGCATCGCCCGCGCGATGCACGGCGCGTCCACGACGATGACGCAGACCGGCATGGTCATGGGCACCCCGCAGTACCTCTCGCCGGAGCAGGCGCTCGGCAAGGCCGTCGACCACCGGTCCGACCTGTACGCGACCGGCTGCATGCTGTACGAACTCCTGGCGCTGCGGCCCCCGTTCACCGGTGAGACGCCGCTGTCCGTGGTCTACCAGCACGTGCAGGACATCCCCACGCCCCCGTCGGAGGTCTCGGACGCCAGCCCGCCGGAGCTGGACGGGCTTGTCATGCGCTCACTCGCCAAGGAGCCGGACGACCGGTTCCAGACGGCCGAGGAGATGCGCGGGCTGATCCAGTACGGGCTGCAGATGCTCTACGACCAGGGCGGACACACCGGCACCTGGAACACCGGCGTGGTCGACGTGCACGACGGCCGGCACACCCCGTCGGCCGGTTTCGCCGGTACGACGGCGATGCCGCACCCGGACACCACCGGCACCGCGGCCATCCCGCAGCCGATCCTGCCCAACCGGTACGGGAGCGGGGACGACGGCGGCTTCGAGGGCGGCGGCAGCCAGGGCAGCGGCCGCGGCAAGCTGTGGATCCTCGCGGTGCTCGCGGTGATCGCCATCACGGCGGGTGTCGCCCTGGCACTGAGCAACGATGGCGCGGACAAGGAATCCGACCCGCCGACCAAGTCCCCGAGCTCCTCGCAGTCCAGCGAGGAGAAGGAGAAGAAGCCCAGCGAGTCGCCGAGCGACGACGCCACCGAGGAGCCGCAGGCGCCGGGCAACACGGACACCGGCACCGGCAACGGCTACGGCAACGGCAACGGGTCCGGCGGTAACAACAACAACTGGCCCCCGTCGTACAACCCGACGCCGTCGCAGGACCAGTCGCAGCCCGAGGACCCGACGAACGACCCGACGAACGACCCGACCACGCCGACGGAGACGGAGACGAACGAGGAACCGCCGCCACCGCCGGAGACCGACCCGGGGGCGGGCGGCGCGGACGGCGGCCCGGTCAGCGGTGGTACGGAGGGTGGCGGAGACATCGGCGCCGTGACCGGCGGCTGACCGGCGGCTGACTCTGGGGGCGGGCCTCGTGCCCGCCCCGCCCCGTGAGCGCCTCCGGGAGCCGCCGAGACGGCCCCCACTCCACACGGCGCACCGCAGTGCAGTGGAGCCCCACCCCGCCCCGGTCGAGCGGGCTGAACGGGTGGACACCGCCGCACCCGCCCCACGTGCCCCGCGCGGCGGGCGCCGCTCGGCGTGCCGCTGCGCCCGATGGGGGGCGCGTGAAGCGCGGGGCGGTCCACGTGAGCGCGGCACCCCGCCGGACGACCGCCCCTCACACACCCCTGTGAGCTGGGAATCGTCTCGCTCGGTACCCATTAGTCGCATTACATGCTCATTCTGGAGCGGGGTGCGACACCCAGCCCTTCCCGAGCCCGGGGTCCCCGGGATAACGTGCCGTTGCTCCGGCCTCCTGCAAGGCTGTGACCAGCGCGCCTTCCCGGCCTTTCCGATTTACTTGGAAATCCAAGCAAAATCCCAGGTCAGGGAGGGTTTCACAGAAATGTGGCGCACTGGGTAACGTGCTTGTTGCAGGTCGCTCGCCGGGGCACCTGTCACGCCTGTTCCCGGCCGAGCGGCACCCACCCCGTGCCCGTGGTCGAGAAGAGGTGAGCCTTCCCCAGGCTTCGACGAGCTGGAGGAGGACCCCAGACCTACCGGCAACCCCGGGGGTCGGACCGACGGAGGAGCACACGTGACCGTGGAGAGCACTGCCGCGCACGCACCGCGACGCAGCGCCGGAAGCAACACCGGCGCCACCGGCACCAAACGCACCACCAGTACCACTGGCAAGAAGACCACCGCGGCGAAGAAGGCCACCACGGCCAGGAAGCCCGTCACCGCCAAGAAGGCCACCGCGGCGAAGAAGGCCGGCGGCGCGGTGAAGAGTGCCGAGCCCCACCTCGTGCAACTGCTGACGCCCGAGGGCGAGCGCGTCAAGAACGCCGAGTTCGACCAGTACGTCGAGGGCATCACCGTCGAGGACCTCCGCGGCCTGTACCGCGACATGGTGCTCACCCGCCGCTTCGACGCCGAGGCGACCTCGCTGCAGCGCCAGGGCGAGCTGGGCCTGTGGGCCTCGCTGCTGGGCCAGGAGGCGGCGCAGATCGGCTCCGGCCGGGCGCTGCGCGACGACGACTACGTCTTCCCCACCTACCGGGAGCACGGCGTCGCCTGGTGCCGGGGTGTGGACCCGACCAACCTGCTCGGCATGTTCCGCGGCGTCAACAACGGCGGCTGGGACCCGAACGGCAACAACTTCCACCTGTACACGATCGTCATCGGCTCCCAGGCGCTGCACGCCACGGGCTACGCGATGGGCATCGCCAAGGACGGCGCGGACAGCGCGGTGATCGCCTACTTCGGCGACGGCGCCTCCAGCCAGGGCGACGTGGCCGAGGCGTTCACCTTCTCCGCGGTCTACAACGCCCCGGTGGTGTTCTTCTGCCAGAACAACCAGTGGGCGATCTCCGAGCCGACCGAGAAGCAGTCCCGCGTCCCGCTGTACCAGCGCGCGCAGGGCTTCGGCTTCCCGGGCGTGCGGGTGGACGGCAACGACGTGCTGGCGAGCCTCGCCGTCACCCGGTGGGCCCTGGAGCGGGCCCGCGGCGGTGAGGGGCCGACGCTGATCGAGGCGTTCACCTACCGCATGGGTGCCCACACCACCTCCGACGACCCCACCCGCTACCGCCACGACGACGAGCGGGCCGCCTGGGAGGCCAAGGACCCGATCCTGCGCCTTCGCCGCTACCTGGAGTCCGCACACCACACGGACGAGGGATTCTTCGCGGAACTGGAGAGCGAGAGCGAGACGTTGGGCAAACGAGTGCGCGAAGTGGTCCGTGCCATGCCGGACCCGGACCACTTCGCCATCTTCGAGAACGCGTACGCGGACGGCCACGCCCTCGTCGACGAGGAGCGGGCGCAGTTCGCCGCCTACCAGGCGTCGTTCGACGACACGGACGGGGGCAAGTGACATGGCGGAGACCGTGACATCCAAGAACATGGCCCTGGCCAAGGCGATCAACGAGTCGCTGCGCCGTGCCCTGGACACCGACCCCAAGGTCCTCGTCATGGGTGAGGACGTCGGCAAGCTCGGCGGCGTGTTCCGGGTGACGGACGGGCTGCAGAAGGACTTCGGCGAGAGCCGCGTCATCGACACCCCGCTCGCCGAGTCGGGCATCGTCGGCACGGCGATCGGCCTCGCCCTGCGCGGCTACCGCCCGGTGGTCGAGATCCAGTTCGACGGTTTCGTCTTCCCGGCGTACGACCAGATCGTCACGCAGCTGGCGAAGATGCACGCCCGGTCGCTGGGCAAGGTGAAGCTCCCCGTCGTGGTGCGCATCCCCTACGGCGGCGGCATCGGCGCGGTCGAGCACCACTCCGAGTCCCCGGAGTCCCTGTTCGCCCACGTGGCGGGCCTGAAGGTGGTCTCCCCGTCCAACGCGTCGGACGCGTACTGGATGATGCAGCAGGCCATCCAGAGCGACGACCCGGTGATCTTCTTCGAGCCCAAGCGGCGCTACTGGGACAAGGCCGAGGTCAACACCGAGGCGATCCCCGGACCGCTGCACACCGCGCGCGTGGTCCGCGAGGGTACCGACCTGACGCTGGTGGCCTACGGGCCGATGGTCAAGCTCTGTCAGGAGGTCGCGGACGCCGCCGCCGAGGAGGGCCGCTCCCTGGAGGTGCTGGACCTGCGCTCGGTCTCCCCGCTCGACTTCGACTCGATCCAGGCGTCGGTGGAGAAGACCCGCCGTCTGGTCGTCGTCCACGAGGCGCCGGTGTTCTTCGGTTCGGGCGCGGAGATCGCCGCGCGGATCACGGAGCGCTGCTTCTACCACCTGGAGGCCCCGGTCCTGCGGGTGGGCGGCTACCACGCCCCGTACCCGCCGGCCCGCCTGGAGGAGTCCTACCTCCCGGACCTGGACCGGGTGCTGGACGCCGTCGACCGCTCGATGGCGTACTGAGGGAGAGGGTCGTGACGACGATGACGAACGCGTCCGTACGCGAGTTCAAGATGCCGGACGTGGGCGAGGGCCTCACCGAGGCCGAGATCCTCAAGTGGTACGTCCAGCCCGGTGACACGGTCACCGACGGGCAGGTGGTGTGCGAGGTCGAGACGGCGAAGGCCGCCGTCGAACTCCCCATCCCCTACACCGGCGTGGTCCGCGATCTGCACTTCCCCGAGGGCACCACGGTGGACGTGGGCACGTCCATCATCGCGGTGGACGTCTCGGGCGGCGCGGCACCGGCGGTGGAGGCACCCGCCCCGGCCGCCGAGCCGGAGCAGGCGCCGGAGGAGCCGGCGGCCGAGCCCCCGGCCCGTCAGCCGGTCCTGGTCGGCTACGGCGTGGCGACGTCCTCGACGCGCCGCCGCCCGCGCAAGACGGCTCCGGACACCGCCGCCGCCCACGCCCAGCAGGAGGCGGCACCCGTCCAGACGGAACTGAACGGCTACGGCGCCCCCGCCGCTCCTCGGGAACGCCCGCTGGCCAAGCCGCCGGTGCGCAAGCTGGCGAAGGACCTCGGCGTCGACCTGACGACGGTCACCCCGACCGGTCCGGACGGCATCATCACCCGCGAGGACGTCCATGCGGCGGTGGCCGCGGTCCCGGCACCCGCGGTCCCGGCAGCCACCCCGGCCGCCCCGGTCCCGGCTCCGGCGCCAGCCCCGGCCCCGGTGTCGTACGACACGGCGCGCGAGACCCGCATCCCGGTCAAGGGCGTCCGCAAGGCGACGGCGGCCGCGATGGTCGGCTCGGCGTTCACCGCACCGCATGTCACGGAGTTCGTGACGGTCGACGTGACGCGCACGATGAAACTGGTCGAGGAGCTCAAGCAGGACAAGGAGTTCACCGGCCTGCGGGTGAGCCCCCTGCTGCTGATCGCCAAGGCCCTGCTGGTCGCGATCAGACGCAACCCCGAGGTCAACGCCTCGTGGGACGAGGCGGCCCAGGAGATCGTGGTCAAGCACTACGTCAACCTGGGCATCGCGGCGGCCACCCCGCGCGGCCTGATCGTCCCGAACGTCAAGGACGCCCACGCCAAGACGCTGCCGCAGCTCGCCGAGTCCCTGGGCGAGCTGGTGTCCACGGCCAGGGAGGGCAGGACCTCCCCGTCCGCGATGCAGAACGGCACGGTGACGATCACCAACGTCGGCGTCTTCGGCGTCGACACGGGCACGCCGATCCTCAACCCCGGTGAGTCCGCGATCCTCGCCGTCGGCACGATCAAGCTCCAGCCGTGGGTCCACAAGGGCAAGGTGAAGCCCCGTCAGGTCACCACCCTCGCCCTGAGCTTCGACCACCGCCTGATCGACGGCGAACTCGGCTCCAAGTTCCTGGCCGACGTGGCCGCGATCCTGGAACAGCCGAAACGGTTGATCAGCTGGGCCTGACGCCCACGAACCACTAGGTTCACCACAGGAGGGGCGCCGCAACTTCGGATTGCGACGCCCCTCCTGCCGTACCGGTCCCTCAGTCCTGATGGAGCACGTACACCGGAGCCCCGTCCTCGGTCCCGCCCCGCGAGCGGATGCAGGCGTGCTTGCGCAGCAGCCGGAGGCATTCGTTGACGCGGTGCACGGAAAGTCCCGTACGGGCGGCGATCGACTCCAGCGGCTCGCGCAGTTCACCCTGCTCGACGAGTACCGGGGCGATCACCACGGCCACCGTCCACACGTCCTCCGTCACGGACAGCCGCTGCCGCCAGCCGGCCAGGACCGTTTCGGTGGTGGGCGGCGCGGTGAGGTGGGCCTGGGGCGGCCGGCGGTCGAGGACGAGGGAGTCGATCCGGTCCGCGATCCGTTCCATCGCCCGGACCATGGCCTGCTGCACGGCGAGGGTGGCCTGTTGCACGGCGAGCGTGCCCTGCTGTGCGGCCAGCACCTCCCTCTGCAGGGCCAGCGTCTCCTTGTGCAAAGCGATCGATTCGCGCTGCCCGTCGGCCAGCTCCTCGTCCAGCTGAAGGTTGTGCGCTTCCAGCCGGACGATGGCCTCGGCGACCTGTTCCGGCATGGCGTAGGCGATGGGGGCACCCGGCTCGGGTGACTGCACCTCGGCCTCGTCGAGGGAGTAGTACCCCTCACGCTGCACGGTCTCGATGACTTCGGCGACCCACTGCTTGAAGGGTGCGCAGGCCGGTTTGGTGCAGGCGTTGACGAGCAGGATGAGACCTTGGAGAGAGATGACGTGCAAGTCTCGACGCCACCCTCTACCTGCGGGAATGCTGAGACCGTAACCTCCAGTTACGGTCTCGAGCATTTCTCGGTGCTCGTCGGGGACATGGTCGGCGAGAGCCTTCCGAGAGTTGGTGTGTCCGAGTTCCTTGCAGACGTCCACCGCCGGGAACCAGTGGCTTCCGTCCGGCAGCGTCAGCCTCCGGACCCGGGCGCCGGTCGCCGCGTAGACGAAGTCGCTGACGTCGATCGCCTCGTGCTGCTCGACGTGCTTCGGTCGTTTGCCGGGTTCGTTCATGCGAACCACCTCCGCCGCGGAACGTAGAGCGGGGCGGAGCGAATATGCCAGCCGGTTCGAGGATGTTCACGACTGCGAGCGAATGAGGTCGAAACCGCTGTTCCGGCCGACGGGAGTGTGCATGGCCGACGGCGGTGCGAGGCATGGAGAAGGGGCCCACGCGGAATCGTGGACCCCTTGCGTGTTCCAGTGGGTCAGGCGCTGAAGCCGTAGTTCAGGAGCTTCTTGGCGTCCGTCTCGCGCTGGGCGGACGAGGTGGAGGCGAGGACCGTGCCGATGACGGTCTTGCCGTTCCGCGTCGCGGCGAAGACCAGGCAGTACTTGGCCGTCGGGCCCGAGCCGGTCTTCACGCCGATCGTGCCGCTGTAGCTGCTGAGCAGACCGTTGGTGTTGGTCCACGGCGCCATCGTGCGGGTGCCGCCCGTCTTCGTGGTGGTCTTCGCCGTGTAACTCTTCGTCTTGACGATCGCGCGGAAGTTGGCGCTCTTCAGCGCGCTGCTCGTGATCTTCGTCAGATCGCGCGGCGTGGAGTAGTTGTTGCCCTTGCCGATCCCGTCGAACGAGTCGAAGTGGGTGTTCTTCAGGCCCAGTTTCTTCGCGTCGGCGTTCATCTTGCCGATGAAGGACTTCACGCGCGCGGACCGCGTCGTGCCGGTGCCGAACTTGTCCGCCAGGGCGTACGCGGCGTCGCAGCCGGACGGCAGCATCAGCCCGTACAGCAGCTGGCGCACGGTGACCTTGTCGCCGACGATCAGCCGGGCGGACGACGCGTTGTTCGCGACGATGTAGTCGCTGTACGCCATCTGGATCGTGACCTTGGCGTCGAGGTTCAGGTTCTTCTGCGCGAGCACGACCTTCGCGGTCATGATCTTCGTCGTGGAACCGGTCGAGAGGCGGGTGTCGGCGGCCTTGGTGTAGAGGGACTTGCCGGTCCCGTTGTTCATCACGTAGCCGCCCTTGGCGGCGATCGTGGGCTTGGCGGCGGCCTGCGCGGGCGCCGCGTAGAGGGCTCCGGAGGCCAGCACGGCGCCAGTGGTCACGGCGACGCCGACGGCTCTGCGGATACGGATGCCCTGAATGACGGTATTCAAGTAAGGTACCCCGATTGCGTTGAATGCCCTAGTGGTGCGGCCGAGTTGAGGCGCGGCCGGCAGGGGCCGCACAATTCTGACGCATACCTGGCGCGGATGGTTGTGCGCGGGGGGCGGGCGGCTTCGGGGTCCGGGTCCGCATCCTGGACGGACAACCCCATGGGTACGTGTTGTATCTATCCTGTCGGCATGAGTCTGACCCCGGTGAAGCAACCCCCTGCCGCCGATCGCGTCTACACCCATGTCAAACAGGGCGTCCTCGACCGCCGTTACGAGGGCGGCGTCCTCCTGACCGAGGGTGAGCTGGCCGAGGCCGTCGGGGTCTCGCGCACACCGGTGCGCGAGGCGCTGCTGCGGCTGGAGGCCGAAGGGCTGATCCGGCTCTACCCGAAGAAGGGCGCCCTCGTCCTGCCCGTCTCCGCGCAGGAGATCGCCGACGTCGTCGAGACCCGGCTGCTCGTCGAGGAACACGCGGTGCGCAAGGCCGTGCCCGCGCCCCCCGGGCTCCTCGAGCGCCTGGAGGAACTGCTCGCCCGGCAGCGGGAAGAGGCCGCCGCCGGTGACTTCGCCGCCGCGTCCGTCACCGACCGCTGCTTCCACGCGGAGATCGTCCGCAGCGGCGGCAACGAGATCCTCTCCCGCCTCTACGACCAGCTCCGCGACCGCCAACTGCGCATGGGCGTCGCCGTCATGCAGTCGCACCCCGACCGCGTCGCCAAGACCCTCGCCGAGCACCGGGAGATCCTCGACGCGCTGCGCTCGGGGGACCCGGAGGCGGCCGCCGGCGTGGTCAACCGGCATGTCGGCTGGTTCTCCCACCTGGCCCGGGGGGAAGTGCGATGACCCGCGCGAACGGAGGTGCCCCGAGCACCCGTCCGCCCGGGGACCCCCTGGGCGGACGACGCGCCCTCGCGGTGTGGGGGGTGGGTGTGGCGGTCTACTTCGTCGCGGTCATCTTCCGTACGTCCTTGGGCGTGGCCGGTCTCGACGCGGCCGACCGGTTCGACGTCAACGCCTCCGCCCTGTCCACCTTCTCCATCCTCCAGCTGCTGGTCTACGCGGGCATGCAGATACCCGTCGGCCTGCTGGTCGACCGGCTCGGCACCAAGAAGGTGCTGGGCATCGGTGCCGTGCTGTTCACGGTCGGGCAACTCGGGTTCGCGTTCTCCCCGACGTACGGCATGGCGCTCGCCTCCCGCGCCCTGCTCGGCTGCGGGGACGCCATGACGTTCATCAGCGTGCTGAGGCTGGGCAGCCGGTGGTTCCCGGCCCGGCGCGGTCCGCTGATCGCGCAGTTCGCCGCGCTGGCCGGGATGGCGGGCAATCTCGTCTCCACGCTGGTCCTGGCCCGGCTGCTGCACGGCATCGGCTGGACGGCCGCCTTCGCGGGCAGTGCGCTCGCCGGGGTCGTGGTGCTCGTCCTGCTCGTGCTGTTCCTCAAGGACCACCCCGAGGGCCACGGACCGGAGCCCGCCCCGCACCAGGGCGCCGCCTCCATGCGCCGTCAGATCGCGGCCTCCTGGCGGGAACCGGGAACCCGGCTCGGGATGTGGGTGCACTTCTCCACCCAGTTCCCGGGGATGGTGTTCCTGCTGCTGTGGGGCATGCCGTTCCTCGTCGAGGCACAGGGGCTGTCCCGGGCCACGGCCGGTGAGCTCCTCACCCTCGTGGTGCTGTCCAACATGGTCCTCGGGGTCGTATACGGCCAGGTCATCGCCCGGAACCACGGCGCGCGGATGCCGCTGGTGCTCATCACCGTGGGCGCGACGGCGCTGCTGTGGGCGGCCGCGCTGCTCCACCCCGCCGAGACGGCGCCGATGTGGCTGCTGGTGGTGCTGTGCACGGGGCTGGGCGCCTGCGGTCCGGCCTCGATGATCGGCTTCGACTTCTCCCGCCCGGTGAATCCGCCGGAGCGGCAGGGAACCGCGGCAGGCATCACCAACATGGGCGGTTTCACCGCCTCGATCACGACCCTGCTGGCCGTCGGCGTCCTGCTGGACGCCACCGGCGACGACTACGCCGTCGCCTTCTCCGCCGTCTTCGTCCTCCAGGCCCTCGGGGTCACCCAGATCCTGCGGCTGCGCGGGCAGGCGGCGCGCAGGGAACGGGAGCGGCTCGTCGCCGCCCGGGTGGAGAACGTGCACGTGCCGGTGTGAGGCCGGATGCGGCCGCGGACGCGGCGCGCCGGGCCCGGCAACGACCTCCCGGGCCCGGCGCGCCGGGTCCGCCCGGACCCTACGGAGTCACCGCGAAGTGCCGCAGGATCGCCGCCGCCAGGTCCGGGTCGCCCTCCGTCTTCACCCGGTCCGACACCGCCTCCGGCGTCACCCGGCCGCAGGCCGTGCGCACGTACGTCTCCCAGTCGAGGGTGAGGGTGACGGCGGGGCCGAGCGCGGGAGCGGTCTCCAGCGTGCCGCGGCCCTGGTAGTCGACGCGGATGGTGCGCAGGAACTCCACGGGCCCGTGGACGTCGATGACCACGGCCGAGCTGCGCGGCGCCTGCGCCAGCTCGGCCACCACCCGGGGCAGCTCGGCGAGCAGCACGTCGCGGGCGATGTGCGCGCCGGGGGAGTCGAGGTTGCCGGGGCGGCCGAGGGCCGCGCGCAGGTCCTGCTCGTGCACCCACACGTCGAACGCGTGCCGGCGCATGGACTCCTCCAGCGTGAGTTCCGTACCGAGCGGGCCACGCACCTTCGCGGCCGGTTCACGCGACTCGTTCCGCAGCTGACGGTTGCGGCGGATGATCATGTACTCCAGCTCGGAGGTCATCTCCGGCGCCGTGTGGTGGCGGCGCACGTCGACCTGCATCTCCGTGTAGCGCTGCTGGTCGTTGGTGACGTGGAACAGGTCGCGCGGCAGCGCGTGGATGGGGCGGGGGTCGCCCAGCATCTCGGAGTCCAGCCCGATGACATGGGAGACCACGTCACGGACCGACCACCCCGGGCACGGCGTCCGCCGGTTCCAGTCGGCCTCCACGAGGGGCTGCACCAGCTCGGATATCGCCTCGACGGAGTGGTTCCAGGCGTCGGCGTAGGGCTGGAGGGTGGGATGCAGGCTCACGGAACGGGACCCCTCGGCGGTCGGTACACGGGCAGGTGGTGGCGGCGGTGCCAGTGGGTGGTGGCTGCACTCGGCGGGCGTCTCGGGACTCCCCAGGTTCTCGGCTTCGCTCGAACCGGGAGGGCCCCAAGTTACGCTGTCGTGAGGCACCCCGGCAGTGCTTTCGTGTGACGATCGTAGGCCGTGCCGACAAGTCGAATGCCAGGACGGTGGTATTGTGCGCGCTTCTTTGCTCCAAGTCGCCGTGAACGGGGACGAAACGGTCGAATCGCGTCGGCGTCGGGTCGCCGATCTGGTACGGGAACAGGCCGGAGCCGATCTCGTCGTCCTGCCGGAGCTGTGGACCACGGGCGCCTTCGCCCACGAGGACTTCGGGCGCGAGGCGGAACCCCTCGACGGGCCCACCCGCCAGGCGATGGCCGAGGCCGCGCGCGAGGCCGGCGTATGGCTGCACGCGGGCTCCGTCCCGGAGCGGGGCGCCCCGGACGGCGGCTCCGGCGGCGGTGCCGACGCGGGCGAGGGGCCGCTCTACAACACCTCGCTCGTCTTCTCCCCCTCCGGTGAGCTGGCCGCCGTCTACCGCAAGATCCACCGCTTCGGCTTCGACGAGGGCGAGGCCGTGCTGATGAGCGCGGGCGACGCCCTGGTGACGGTGCCGCTGCCGCACACCACGCTCGGGCTGGCGACCTGCTACGACCTCCGCTTCCCCGAACTCTTCCGCGGTCTCGTCGACGCCGGTGCCGAGACGCTCGTCGTCCCGGCGGGCTGGCCGGAGCGCCGCCGCTCCCACTGGACGCTGCTGGCCCGGGCCCGGGCGGTGGAGAACCAGGCGTTCGTCCTCGCGTGCGGGACGGCCGGGACACACGCCGGGGTGCCGCAGGCGGGGCACTCGATCGTGGTCGACCCGTGGGGCGAGGTCCTCGCGGAGGCCGGCCCCGACGAGCAGGTCCTCACGGTCGATCTCGACCCGGCGAAGGTCGCGAAGACCCGCGAACAGTTCCCGGCCCTGAAGGACCGGCTGCTGGGGCTGCCGACCCCGACCCCGCGACCTTGACCCGCACGGGACCGGGACCGGAACCAAGACCGGGACCGGGACCGGGACCGGAACCGGTCCCGGGACCTGGCCTTCAGTCCTCCCGCTCCTTCTCCGCCAGGTGGATCACGCACACCGCCACCGCGATCAGCAGGGCCGGGTCCGCGTCCTCGCGCACGACGTCGACGCCGTAGGTCTCCCGGAGGTGCAGCCAGCGCCGTGAGACCACGGCGAGCAGTTCGCCGTCGTACTCGACGGCGAACTCGCGGTCGAGGATCCTGCCGCTGACGTCCAGCTCGGAGCCGTCGGCCAGGGCGACCCGGTAGTGGTTGCGCAACAGGGACAGCCGCTTGCGCCGGATCGTCGCCAGCGTCTCACCGTCCCGCTCGATCACCATCGTGTCCCGCAGGGCGAACATCTTCTTGCGGATGTCGATGAGGACGCGGCCCCGGAGGTCCTTCAGCTCGAAGGTGTCCCGCAGCCGCATGGCCTTGCCGTCGACGAGGAAGACCTTGTTGCCCCGGTCGTCCTCGATCCAGTAGTCGTCACCGATCCCGAGGATCCGGTCGCGTACGAGGAATCTCATGACACCAGGGGTGCCCTCTCTCCCGTTCTCCGACGCCGCCGCTGGGCCGATTGCCGGAGCCGGCCGCCGAGGTCCTGCCGGACTCCGTACCCGTCAGACTCCGTACCCGTCGCTGTAGCCGTCGCGGCCGTGCGGGCGGGTGTCGTCGACGACCGGTGTGGCGGGCGGTACGACGACGCGCCGGCGCCGGGCGATGCTGCTGAAGACCGCCACACCGATCAGCCCGACGACCATGAAGATGACGCCGACCAGGTTCACGTTGACGCCCTGCATGTCCCAGTCGGTCGCGAACGTGAGAATCGCTCCCACGGCGATGAGGATGATGCATCCGCCGAGGCCCATGAGTGCCGCCTTCCTGCCCGGTCCTTCCGGTTGCATCCGGGTACCCGGTCGGCCATCACTCATGCAGCACCGGCGGGTTGACCACCCGTCGGCAGTCGGCGACTACGACTCCAGGAACGCCACCAGCGCGTTCGCCAGCAGGAACGGGTCCTGGGCGCCGCACAGTTCGCGCGCGCTGTGCATCGACAGGATGGCCACGCCGATGTCCACGGTCCGGATGCCGTGCCGGGCCGCGGTGATCGGGCCGATGGTGGTGCCGCACGGCATGGCGTTGTTCGAGACGAAGGACTGGAAGGGCACGCCCGCCTTCTCGCAGGCGGCGGCGAACACCGCCCGGCCCGAACCGTCCGTGGCGTAACGGTTGTTCACGTTGACCTTGAGGATGGGGCCGCCGTCGATGCGCGGGTGGTGCGTCGGGTCGTGCCGCTCCGCGTAGTTGGGGTGGACGGCGTGACCGGTGTCCGAGGAGAGGCAGACGGTGCCGGCGAAGGCGCGCGCCCGGTCCTCGTACGAGCCGCCGCGGGCGAACACCGAGCGCTCCAGCACACTGCCGAGCAGCGGCCCGTCCGCGCCGGTGTCGGACTGGGAGCCGTTCTCCTCGTGGTCGAAGGCGGCGAGGACGGGGATGTACGGCAGGTCCGCACCGTGCCCGGCCACCGCCGTCAGTGCGGCCGTACCGGCGTGCACGGACAGCAGGTTGTCCATGCGCGGGCCGGCCAGCAGCTCCTTGTCGCGGCCCAGGTACGCCGGCGGCTCCACCGAGTGCACCATCAGGTCCCAGCCGGTGACCTCGCCGGACGGGATGCCCGCGGTCTCCTCCAGGAAGGCGATGAGGTCGCCGTCGCGCACGTCGTCGCCCAGGCCCCAGACGGGCTGCATGTGGCGCTGCTTGTCGAGCTTGAGGCCGTCGGCGTTGACCGAGCGGTCCAGGTGGATGGCGAGCTGCGGGACACGCAGCAGCGGCCGGTCGACGTTCACCAGCCGGGTGGAGCCGTCCCGCAGGGAGAGCCGGCCGGCCAGGCCCAGGTCGCGGTCGAGCCAGGAGTTGAGCAGCGGACCGCCGTAGATCTCCACCGCCACCTGGCGCCAGCCCTGCGCCCCGCTGTCGGGCCGCGGCTTCACCCGCAGGTTGGGGGAGTCGGTGTGGGCGCCGACGATCCGGAACGGGGTGTGCGGGTCCGCGCCCTCGGGGACGTACCAGGCGACGATGGCGCCGCCGCGCAGCACGTACCTGCCGCCCGACGTCCCGTCCCAGGCGTCCGTCTCCGCGACCTGCCGGAAGCCCGCCTTCTCCAGCCGCTCGGCGGCGTTCGCCACCGCGTGGTACGGCGTGGGGGAGGCGGCGAGGAAGGACATGAGGTCGTCGGTGTGGCTGCGGTCGAAGGGGGAGGGTTCGCTCATGGGGCCACCTTAACGAGGGCGAGGGCCCGCTTCCCCGGTGTGGAAGCGGGCCCTCGTGCGGGCTCCGACGGTCGCGTGCGGACCCGGGCGTTCCCGTTCGGGCCTGTTCGGGCCTGTTCGGGTTCGCGCCGTCTGGCGCGGGACCTCCTGCGGGAGGCTCTAGAAGGCGGCCTCGTCCAGTTCCATCAGGTCCAGCTCGACGCCCTCGGCGACCTTGCGGGCCAGCGTGACGCCGGGCAGGACCTCGGCCGCGAAGAACCTCGCCGCGGCGATCTTGCCGGTGTAGAAGGCGACGTCCTTGGCGGAGGCCGTCTGGAGCTTGTCGGCGGCGACCGCGGCACCCTTGAGCAGCAGGTAGCCGACGATCACGTCACCGGAGGCCATCAGCAGGCGGGTGGTGTTCAGGCCCACCTTGTAGATGTTCTTGACGTCCTGCTCGGTGGCCGCGAGGTCCGTGAGCATCAGGCCGACGATGGCCTCCAGCTCGACGGCGGCCTTCGCCAGGTGCTCGCGGGCGCCCGCCAGCTGCTCGCCGCCGGTGCCGAGGGCGAGGAACTGCTTGATGTCCTCGGCGAGCGAGTTCAGGGCCGCGCCCTGGTTGCGGACGATCTTCCGGAAGAAGAAGTCCTGGCCCTGGATCGCCGTGGTGCCCTCGTACAGGGTGTCGATCTTGGCGTCGCGGATGTACTGCTCGATCGGGTACTCCTGCAGGAAGCCGGAGCCGCCGAAGGTCTGCAGCGACTGGGCGAGCTGCTCGTAGCCCTTCTCGGAGCCGTAGCCCTTGACGATGGGCAGGAGGAGGTCGTTGAGCGCGTGCTCCGCCGACACGTCCTCGCCCGCCGCCTCCTTGACCGCGATGCCGTCCTGCACCGAGGCGGTGTAGAGGACGAGCGCGCGCATGCCCTCCGCGTACGCCTTCTGCGTCATCAGCGAGCGGCGCACGTCGGGGTGGTGGGTGATGGTGACCTTGGGCGCGGCCTTGTCCATGAAGTTCGCGAGGTCCGGGCCCTGGACGCGCTCCTTGGCGTACTCCAGCGCGTTGAGGTAGCCGGTGGAGAGGGTGGAGATCGCCTTCGTGCCGACCATCATGCGGGCGAACTCGATGATGCGGAACATCTGGCGGATGCCGTCGTGCTTGTCGCCGATCAGCCAGCCCTTGGCGGGGTGCCGGTCGCCGAACGTCATCTCGCAGGTGTTGGACGCCTTCAGGCCCATCTTGTGCTCGACGTTCGTGGCGTAGACGCCGTTGCGCTCGCCCAGCTCGCCGGTCTCGGCGTCGAAGAGGTACTTCGGGACGAGGAAGAGCGACAGGCCCTTGGTGCCGGGTCCGGCGCCCTCGGGACGCGCGAGCACGTAGTGGAGGATGTTCTCCGACATGTCGTGCTCACCGGAGGTGATGAAGCGCTTCACACCCTCGATGTGCCAGGAGCCGTCCTCCTGCCGCACGGCCTTGGTGCGGCCGGCGCCCACGTCCGAGCCGGCGTCCGGCTCGGTGAGGACCATGGTGGAGCCCCACTGCTTCTCGACGGCGATCTGGGCCATCTTCTTCTGGGTGTCGTTGCCCTCGTCGTACAGGATCCCGGCGAAGGCGGGGCCGGACGAGTACATCCACACGGCCGGGTTGGCGCCCAGGATCAGCTCGGCGTACGACCAGATCAGCGAGGGGGGAGCCGTCGTGCCGCCGATGGCCTCGGACACGCCCAGGCGCCAGTACTCGGAGTCCATGAAGGCCTGGTAGCTCTTCTTGAAGGACGCCGGGACCGGCGCGGTGTTGGTCTCCGGGTCGAAGACCGGCGGGTTGCGGTCGGCGTCGGTGAAGGACTCGGCCAGCTCGTTCTCCGCGAGGCGGGTCAGTTCCTCGAGGACGCTCTTGGCGGTCTCGACGTCCATCTCCTCGAACGGCCCGGTGCCGTACAGCTTGTCGCGTCCGAGTACTTCGAAGAGGTTGAACTCGATGTCGCGGAGATTGGACTTGTAGTGCCCCATGTGACGGCTCCCGGCTCCGTAGAGAGATCGGCGAGGCACTTCGTTCCTCGCACGGGTTTGCATACCAGCAAGTAGCTACGACTATGCTACCCGTCGGTAATAAGACGCAAGCCTGATCCGGTCATCTGTGACGCGTTACGCGCTCCGGCGGCGGCCGGCGGAGCGCGTAACCGCCCGTACCGGCCCGGGGCTCCGGCGCGCTCGGTACTCTTGCGCGCATGTACGGCTACGACCAGAACGTAGGGGCACAGCAGGGGTACGTCCCGCCGCAGCAACAGCAGCAACAGCAACAGCAGATGCCGGGCGGCTACGGGCAGCAGCAGCCGCCGCTGTACCCGGAGCCGTCCCCGCCCTCGCTCGCGGACGCGGTGCGCGCGTTCACCACGGGCCAGGTGACCGCCGAGGACTTCCAACAGGTCTTCGCGACGTCCAAGGTGTACTGCCCGCGCGGCGACAACCCCGGGTTCCTCGCCCTGCACAACACCCAGCAGCCGGTGATCCCGATGTTCACCTCGCTGAAGGAGCTGCGGCGGTACGCGGGCAAGGAGTCCAAGTACTTCGTGATCACCGGCGCCGAGGTGATCGACCTGCTGCCGACCGGCTACGGCTTCGTGCTCGACATGGAGGGCGAGCACCGGATGGTGTTCGACGCGAAGGCGGTCGAGCAGATGGTCGAGTTCGCGATGCGCCGCATGTACGGCTGAGCGCCTCGGTCGTAGCCGTCGCCGCCGTAGCCGTCACCGCCGTCGTGATCGCCGCGACCGCGACCGCCACCGCGGCCACGGTCGCGGTCGCCACGTGCCGGGCGGGTGTTTTCGCCCGCCCCGGAGTCTCTGCAGCCCGGAGGGAATTCCCTCCGGGCTTTCCTCGTTGGGGTGGCAGGAAGTTCAACGTTCAACTAAGATGGCCGTACAAGAGGAGGTACCGACATGCCTGCAGTGACCGTCGAGAACCCGCTGACGCTGCCCCGTGTGGCCGCGCCCGCCGACGCCGTGGCCCGACCCGTGCTCACCGTCACGACCGCGCCGAGCGGTTTCGAGGGTGAGGGCTTCCCGGTGCGCCGGGCGTTCGCCGGGATCAACTACCGCCATCTCGACCCGTTCATCATGATGGACCAGATGGGTGAGGTGGACTACGCGCCGGGCGAGCCCAAGGGCACCCCCTGGCACCCGCACCGCGGGTTCGAGACCGTCACCTACATCATCGACGGCACCTTCGACCACCAGGACTCCAACGGTGGCGGCGGTTCCATCACCAACGGCGACACCCAGTGGATGACGGCCGGCGCGGGTCTGCTGCACATCGAGGCGCCGCCGGAGCAGCTGGTCATGTCGGGCGGGCTGTTCCACGGTCTGCAGCTGTGGGTGAACCTGCCGGCTAAGGACAAGATGATGGCGCCGCGCTACCAGGACATCCGCGGCGGCAGCGTCCAGCTGCTCACCTCCCCCGACGGCGGCGCGCTGCTGCGGGTCATCGCCGGTGAGCTGGACGGCCACGAGGGTCCCGGCATCACGCACACGCCGATCACGATGATCCACGCGACACTCGCGCCGGGCGCGGAGCTGACCCTGCCGTGGCGCGAGGACTTCAACGGGCTGGCGTACGTCATGGCCGGGCGCGGTGCGGTCGGCACCGAGCGCCGTCCGGTGCACGTGGGGCAGACGGCCGTCTTCGGCGCCGGTGGCACGCTGACCGTCCGCGCGGACGAGAAGCAGGACTCGAACACGCCGGACCTGGAGGTCGTCCTCCTCGGCGGCCGTCCGATCCGTGAGCCGATGGCGCACTACGGCCCGTTCGTGATGAACACCCGCGAGGAGCTCCAGCAGGCGTTCGAGGACTTCCAGAAGGGCCGCCTGGGCACGATCCCGGCGGTGCACGGGATGGAGGCCTCGGGACCGCGCGAGTCCTGACCGGCCGAGCGCGTGGAGTGGCCCCGTCCGGTTCCGGACGGGGCCACTCGCCGTTCCCCGGGCGGGACATGGGCGGGGCGGCGGAGTTGGACAGGGGGTGCCGGGCGTGATCGTGTGGGGGTGTGCAGGACTCCTCTCCGTCTCCGCTGCTGCCCGAACCCGTCCGGCGTCTCGCCGCCTGGTGCGCCGTCGCCCTGCTCGTCTCCGGGGTCGGCTACGTCGGGATCCTGTTGTGCGTGCAGTTCCGGGCGGCCGTGATCCCCGTCCTGCTGGCCCTCCTCGGTACGGCGCTGTTGCTGCCCCTGCACCGGCGGCTGGTGCGGGCCGGGGTGCAGCGCTCCCTGTCGGCGGGGCTCACCTGTGTCGCGGTCGTCGCCGTGGTCGGCGGCGCGGTGTACATCGTCGTGTCCGCGCTGATCGACTCCGGGGACCAGATCATCGCCTCGCTCAGGATCGCGGCGCGGGATCTCAGCCGGCACTTCGGGGCGGCCGGTACCTCGCTGGACGACATCGCGGGGAACGCGCGCGAACTGCTGTCCAAGTTCGGCGGTACGGCCGCGTCGGGTGTCCTCAGCGGAGTCAGTGTGGTGGGCCAGGCGCTCGCCATGGCGGTGCTCGCGCTGCTGCTGGTCTTCTTCTTCCTGCGTGATTCCGACCGCGCCGCCGAGACCCTGCGCGCGCTGGCGCCGCGCGGCTCCGGGGACACGGCGACGGCCATGGCCCGCCGGGCCTTCCAGGCGGTCGAGGGGTTCATGCGCGGGACCACCTTCATCGCGCTCATCGACGCCCTCTGCATCACCGTCGGGCTGCTCGTCCTCAAGGTGCCGGGCGCCGTCGGACTGGGCGCGCTGGTCTTCGTCGGGGCGTACATCCCCTACCTCGGGGCGTTCATCTCCGGGGCGGTGGCCGTGCTGGTGGCGCTGGCCGACCGGGGGTTCCTCATCGCGCTGTGGGTGCTCGGCGTGGTGCTCGCGGTGCAGTTGCTGGAGGGGCATGTGCTCCAGCCGATGATCCAGAGCCGCACCGTGCAGATGCATCCGGCGGTCGTGATGATCGCCATCACCGCGGGTGCCTCGGTCGCCGGGATCGTCGGCATGCTGCTGGCGGTACCGCTGACGGCGGCGGCCGTCGGCGTCCTGAGCGAACTGCGCCGACGCCACACCGCACCGGAGGAGCAGGCTCCGCCGGCGTCACCGTGAGGGCCCGCCCCTCGCCCGAGCGGCGGTGTCCGGCACGGCGGCGGGCTGGTGCGGGGTGCGTGGGTCGTGTGGTTCGTGTGGTTCGTGCAGCTCGAACCAGATGCTCTTCCCCTTGCCCCGGGGATCGACGCCCCAGGTGTGGGCCAGGAGCTCGATCAGGAGGAGGCCGCGGCCGGACGACGCCAGCTCACCGGGGGAGCGCCGGTGCGGGAGGTCGTCGCCCGCGTCGGTGACCTCGATCCGCATCCGGCGTCCCTCCCGCCCGGCGATGACCTCGGCGACGAGCAGCGCGTCGGTGTCGGTGTGCACGAGGACGTTGGTGAGCATCTCCGACAGCAGCAGCACCGCCGAGTCGACCTGGTCCGGTGAGCACCAGTCGTGCAGCAGTTCGCGCAGGTGCCGCCGGGCCTCCGAGATCCGTTCCGGCTCGGCCTGCTCCACCGTCAGCATGGTGCGGCGCACCGACGGCCCCGCCGGCTCCTGTTCGGAGTCGCGGTCGTAGCCCTGCCGGGAGAGCAGCAGCAGGGCGATGTCGTCCTCGCGGCGGTCGATCAGGGGCCCGGTGGTGTGGTGCGAGGAGGGGCCGTGGACGGCCTGCACCAGGGCGTCGGCCAGTTCCTCCAGGCCGCCCCGGTGGTGTTCGAGGATGCCGCGCAGGCGCTGCCAGCCGGTGTCCAGGTCATGGCCGCCGGTCTCGATCAGACCGTCCGTGCAGACCAGCAGGGTCTCGCCGGGCTCCAGGACGATCCGGGTGGTGGGGTAGTCGGCGTCCGGGTCGATGCCCAGCGGGAGCCCGCCGGCCGTCGGCCGGGTCAGCACGGTCGCGTCGGGCGTGCGGACCGCCGGGTCGGGGTGCCCCGCGCGGGCGACCTCCAGTACCCCGTTGCCGGGATCGACCGCGATGTACAGGCAGGTCGCGAAGCGCAGCTCGTAGGGGTCGGACTCGCCGATGCCGTACAGGAAGCGGGAGGCGCGGGAGAGCACGGCGTCGGGCCGGTGCCCCTCGGAGGCGTACGCCCGCAGGGCTATGCGCAGCTGGCCCATGATCCCGGCCGCCTGGACGTCATGGCCCTGCACATCCCCGATGACCAGGGCGAACCGTCCGCTCGGCAGGGGGATGACGTCGTACCAGTCGCCGCCGACCTGGAGGCCGCCACCGGTGGGGACGTACCGGGCGGCGACGCTCATTCCCGGGATGCGCTGCGGGCCGAGCTTCGGCAGCATCGAGCGCTGCAGACCGTCGGTCAGGGCCCGCTCGTTCTCGGCGGTCCCCGCGCGGGACAGGGCCTGGGCCAGCATGCGCGCCACGGTGGTCAGCACCGACCGCTCGTCGGGGGTGAAGGCGACCGGGTGGGCGAAGGCCGCCATCCAGGCGCCCATCGTGCGGCCGGACACGACCAGCGGCAGGAACGCCCAGGACTGGCGGCCGAACTGCTCGGCGAGCGGCCAGGTGAGGGGGTAGCGGGCTTTGTACTGTTCCGGGCTGGACAGATAGACAGCGCGGCCCGTTCGTATCACTTCGGCGGCTGGGTAGGGGGTGTTCAGCGGCATGTGGAACGGGCTCTCGGCGCCGGGCTCGTGCCCGTGGTGGCCGATGATGGTGAGCTGGTCGCCCGCGACGCCGAACAGCGCGAATCCGTCCGGTGAGAAGCCCGGCATCGCCAGGTTGGCCGCGACCCGCAGGACCTCCCGCGTCGAGCGCGCCTCGGCCAGCGCCCGGCCGGCGTCCAGCAGGAACGCCTCCCGTGACCGGCGCCAGTCGCCGATGACCGCCCTGCGCGCCGCGGGGGTGCCCGGCGTCGGCTCGGTGACCTCCTGAAGGGTGCCGGTCAGGAGGTAGGCCTTGCGCAGGGGGTCGAAGGTCGGCTTGGAGCGGCTGCGCACCACCCGCACGACCTGCCCCTGGTCGTCCATGATCCGGATGCGCACCTCGGCGAGCGTGCCCTCGGCGACGGCGAGCTGGACCACCCCGACGATCTCGTTCCAGTCGGCCGGGTGCAGCCGGGAGCGCACCTGGGGCTCCGTGAGGGTGGTCTCCTCGGCGGGCAGCCCCAGCAGTCGTGCCGCCACCTCGTCGACCACGACCAGTCCGGTGGCCGTGTCCCAGTGCCACCTGCCGGTGTCGAGGAGGGAGAGGACATCCCCCATGGACGGCAGGGGTTCACCAGTTCGCATTGCCCCACTTTATGAAGATTCGACGGAAAAAAGCCACCGGTGCTGTTCGCACGACCGACGGATCGTCCGGGGTAAGTGATCTTGGGGTGGCCGGTAGGCTTGGGGGAGTTTCACGTGAAACAAAGGCCCCGACACCAAGATCCCGATCCGCGAAGGCTGGATGAACGACGATGCATCGGTACAGGTCCCACACCTGCGGCGAGCTCCGCGCCTCTGACGTCGGCACCGACGTCCGGTTGAGCGGCTGGCTGCACAATCGGCGCGACCTGGGCGGCATTCTCTTCATCGATCTGCGCGATCACTACGGCATCACGCAGCTCGTGGCCCGCCCGGGGACGCCCTCCTACGAGACCCTCGACCGGCTCTCCAAGGAAACCGTCGTCCGGATCGACGGCAAGGTCGTCTCCCGCGGCACGGAGAACGTCAACGCCGAGCTGCCGACCGGCGAGATCGAGGTCGAGGTCGGCGAGGTCGAGGTGCTGGGCGCGGCGGCCCCCCTCCCCTTCACGATCAACACCGAGGACGGGGTCAACGAGGAGCGACGCCTGGAGTACCGCTTCCTGGACCTGCGCCGCGAGCGCATGCACCGCAACATCCTGCTGCGCACGTCGGTGATCTCGGCCATCCGCCACAAGATGACGGCACTGGGCTTCAACGAGATGGCGACGCCGATCCTCAGCGCCACCTCCCCCGAGGGTGCCCGCGACTTCGTGGTCCCGTCGCGTCTCAACCCGGGCAGGTTCTACGCGCTGCCGCAGGCCCCGCAGCAGTTCAAGCAGCTGCTGATGATCTCCGGCTTCGACCGCTACTTCCAGATCGCGCCCTGCTTCCGCGACGAGGACGCTCGCGCCGACCGCTCGCCGGGCGAGTTCTACCAGCTCGACGTGGAGATGTCGTTCGTCGAGCAGGAGGACGTCTTCCAGCCCATCGAGAAGCTCATGACCGAGCTCTTCGAGGAGTTCGGCAACGGACGGCACGTGACCTCGCCGTTCCCGCGGATCCCGTTCCGCGAGGCGATGCTGAAGTACGGCTCCGACAAGCCGGACCTGCGTGCCCAGCTGGAGCTCGTCGACATCACCGACGTCTTCGAGGGCTCGGAGTTCAAGGCGTTCGCCGGCAAGCACGTCCGCGCGCTGCCGGTGCCGGACGTCTCCGGTCAGCCGCGCAAGTTCTTCGACCAGCTCGGTGACTACGCCGTCGCGCAGGGCGCGAAGGGCCTGGCCTGGGTGCGGGTGGCTGAGGACGGTTCGCTCACCGGCCCCATCGCGAAGTTCCTGACCGAGGCGAACGTCACGGAGCTGACCAAGCGGCTGGGGCTCGCCGCCGGGCACGCGGTGTTCTTCGGCGCGGGTGAGTTCGACGAGGTCTCCAAGATCATGGGCGCCGTCCGGGTGGAGGCCGCGAAGCGGGCCGGCCACTTCGAGGAGGGCGTCTTCCGCTTCTGCTGGATCGTCGACTTCCCGATGTACGAGAAGGACGAGGAGACGGGGAAGATCGACTTCTCCCACAACCCCTTCTCCATGCCGCAGGGCGGTCTGGAGGCCCTGGAGACCCAGGACCCGCTGGACATCCTGGGCTGGCAGTACGACATCGTCTGCAACGGCGTCGAACTGTCCTCCGGCGCGATCCGGAACCACGAGCCGGAGATCATGCTCAAGGCCTTCGAGATCGCGGGCTACGACCGCGACACCGTCGAGGAGCAGTTCGCCGGCATGCTGCGCGCGTTCCGCTTCGGCGCCCCGCCGCACGGTGGCATCGCGCCCGGCGTCGACCGCATCGTGATGCTCCTCGCCGACGAGCCCAACATCCGCGAGACCATCGCCTTCCCGCTCAACGGCAACGCCCAGGACCTGATGATGGGCGCGCCGACGGAGCTGGACGAGGCCCGCCTGAAGGAACTCCACCTGACGGTCCGCAAGCCGCAGCCGAAGTAGTCACACAGCGACGAGGGCCCGGGACCGATGTCCGACATCGGCCCCGGGCCCTCGTCGTCGTTCACGACGGATGTGAGCGGCGTCTGACGTTACCTCTTCATGGCTGTTCGGAGGCGTCGTCCATCGGCACGTCCGAGCCCTCCTCGAGAACGTCCTCGGCCGTGGTGGCCGTCAAGGAGCGATCGAACCAGGCGGTGAGCGTGTCGAGGTCGGTGCAGGTGGTGATGCGCTCGTGGACGCCGTCGGAGATCGTGAGCCCGCGTACCTGCAGTGCGCGCAGGATGTCCTCGGCCTTTCCCTCGGCCTTTCCCTCGGCCCTTCCCTCCAGGTATTTCTCCTCGAAGAGCGTTCCGTGCCCCGGGAAGTGGGTGACGACGTTCTGCATCAGCTTCCTCCAGTTCTCCTTGGCCGGAGTGGACTCCAGACCGACCTCCACCACCTCGAACCAGTACTTCGTGATGTCCGGCTCGAAGGACACGAGTCCGCGGGCGACCGTTTCCAGTATGGAGGCCGCCCTCCGGCCTTGGCTGTGAACGATGGCCGACAGTGCCGCCATGGCCGGCTGCTGGACCACCACTGACTCGTCGGTGACCTCCGGGACGGTCTGCGGGCCCAGGGCGAACGGGCGGGTGACCTGGGTGGTCCAGGGGCCCACGGTGCACTCGAAGGGGCCCATCGCCCAGGCCGCCGTCGAGCGGTCGCGGCAGACGGCGACCAGCAGGACGGGAAGGTCGTACTTGGCACGCAGGTAGGCGACGTAGTATGCCCAGCTCTTCGCCTTGTCCGGGTCCTTCTTCGTCTGGGCCTCCACAGCCAGGACGAAGTGCTCACCCATGTCGGGCTCGAACATGAGGACCGTGTCCGCGCGGCGCTCCATCGGACGGATCTCGGTGACGTCGGTGGAGAGCTCGTGGAAGTCCGTCTTCTCTGGCAGCGGCAGGCCCAGTGCTTCGAAGACGGGTGCGAGGGCTTCCGGGTGGTCCTGGAAGAGCCGGTGGGAGGCCTCGTGTGTCGCTGTGACCATGAGTGTGAGCCTGGCGCACTCATGGTTCATGCATCCGGCATATGTGCAGCATTCACCCGATCGGGTCAGCGGGCCACGAACTGGGCGAGGATGGCCTGGACCTCGTAGATCCAGATCTTCAGCTCGGCGTCGAGGTCGAAGTGGCCGGCGGTCTCGACGGCGAAGTGGCTGATGCTGCGGTACGGGATCGAGTGGTACTCGGTCTTCTTGCCGATGATGCCCTGCTTGCCGATCAGATGAGGTGTCGGCCGGCCGCCGTCTCATACGGACCGGGTGACCGAACTCCTGCCAGGGCAAGCAGGAACAGCCCGCCTGACATGTCGGTTCATGCGAAGCGCATGGCGTTGTTCTCCGGAGCCAGAAGCCGGCAGAAGTGGTCGACCAGCGGTTCCACGGTGCTCGGGTCGCGTGGCAGCACTCCGAGCTCGATGTTGTGGGACAGAGCCCGGTCGGTGAGGTTGGCGCTGCCCAGGAAGGCCGTGTGCCGGTCGGCGGCGATCAGTTTGGCATGCAGGACCCCCGTACCGCCCGCACGATGCCGGACACGTACCTTGCCGGGCCGCTGCGGGCGGCAGCCCGGCAGTGTGAGTGAGCCTAGGGTTCGAGCGGCAGCGATGTCTGTTCGGCTGCCGGTCCGAGGTACGTGTACTCCGTGGACCGCGCGATGCCCATGGAGTCCAGTTGCTGGCGGAAGCAGACCCGGAAGTGGACGTTGTCCCCGAGACCGGGACGCATGCGCAGCAGTTCCTCGGGCTCCTCGAAACGGACGTCGTAGGCGGGAGCGTTCTTGGCCGTGCCCGTCTTCACCTTCACGAGGCCGCTCTCCCGCAGCTCCGTGATGCGACCGGAGATGATGATCTCCTGATCGCGGTCCTTGGTCTCCCGGAGCCGTCTCACATAGTTCCGGCCCCGCTCGGTCAATCGTGCGCGACGCACGTGGCCCTCGGCGTCGTACCAGGTCACACCCAGATCCAGTGCGTACCGGTTCAGCGCCCGGGACACGGATTCGACCGCATCGAAGAGCCGCGCCCATTCGCGGACGTCGTGCTCCGACTCCAGGGCGTCGAGCAGCGTGGTGAGGGTTCCGAGGCCCGTGGAGGCGGCGGATGTGGCGGGGGCGTCCAGAGCCTCGGAGTCGGCGTCACCGGGGGCGGTGACCGGGCGGGCGTGCACCACGATGCTGCCCGCCGAGATCCCGGTGAGTTCCAGCTGGACCGGAGTGCCCGCGGCCACCGAGACCATGTGCTCGACGGGTTGCAGCAGCGCGTCGCCCCACTGGAAGCGGAGAGCCCCACCGTCGGTGTCCGGTCCGGTCAGTCGGAGCCGCAGCTCTTCGTCGAGCCGGGCGCCCGGAGCGTACTCCCGTGCCGCCGCCGGCCGGCTCGCGCGGTGGTCCGCCTCGATCTCCTCGTCGTCCCGGTCCTCGGTGCCCAACTGATCAAGGAGACGTGCGGCGCGCTCGGCCTCGGCCGGGTCGTCCCGAAGGAGCGCGCGCCTGCGCTCGCGCCAGCTGTCGCCGGTCACAGCAGAACGGTCGTCGTTGATTTCAGTGCCCCAGGTAGGTGATCTGGACGATGTAGACACGCTCGCTGCGTACGACGACCTGGTATCTGAACATGCCGCCGGGGACGATGACGTCGCCCCCTTTCGGGTCGATGCCCTCGTGGGCCCGGCCGTGAATGTGGACGGCTTCGGCGGCTCTGACCAGCTCGTCCGCCTTCCTCTTCACACCGGCGAGGAAGTCGGCGGGTGCGGTGCGGGCGGTTTCCTCCGCACCGAAGGCGTACTCCCACTTCCAGCTCAACCGCGCACTGCTTTCATGGCTTCGTCCAGGACGGCGCTCAGCTCCCGCAGAGCCTCCTCGGCGATGGCGGGATTTTCGTGCTCCAGCCTGCTCTGTGCCTGTGTGAAGCGGGAGGACAGAGCAGGGCGCCGGGCGATCTCGATGTCTCGGGCCCAGGTGAGGACCCAGCTCCGCACGGGGCTCAGGGACTGCCACTCCACGGCTTTGGTGAAGGCGTCGTCCTTTGTGGCCTGCATCTCGTCCAGGCGCCCCGGGTCGACCACGGCGAGAGCCGTGCGCAGGGCGTCAGGGGTCTGTTCGGGACGCGGGATCAGCTCGTGCCCGTGATCGGCCTGAGTACTCATGGTGTCCTCCACAGGGTGCCCTGGCCAGAGTATCCGGACGGGGCCGTGGAGGAGCCGGACCGGGAACCGGGCAGGCCGCGAGCGGCCTGTCACGGTCGGCTCTGTTCAACGAGGGACGGCTCGTCGGTTCCGGTGTCGGGGACACCGGAACCGACACCCGCTGAGGCGCAGCCCTGGCAGTGGTGGGGGTCGGGGCCGCGGTACGCGTGGTCGCAGGTGTCGCAGTTGCGCAGGGGGTACCGGACGGGCGCGGGCGGTTCGGGGGCGCGGAACGGCGGGAGGGGCGGCAGTTTGGCCGTCAGGCGGTGGGCCAGGAAGGCGGCGGGCCGGACCAGGGGCTCCAGGGGCAGGTCGCCGGCCAGGGCCCTGCGTACGGCGGCGGGGGTCAGGTCCCGTTCCAGCCAGGCGGCGACGCCGGGGGCGAGGTGCTCGGCGTCGGTGGCGGAGAGCAGCAGGCGGGGGTCCTCGCGGCGCAGGCCGGTGAGGACGTCGGTGGCTGCCTGGAGGAGGTCCGGGGAGGTGTACCCGGGCTTCGGTACGGCGGGGAGGGCGCGGCGGCGTGCGGGTTCCTGCTGCGGGGCGGTGGCCGCGCGGCGGGCCGGGGGTTCGGGCGCCTCGCCCGTTTCGGACGGGGCGTCGCGTCGGCCGGGCTGGTTGCAGGAGACGGTGCGAGTGACGATCCGGCCGGTCGGGGTGCGTTCGCGGATACGGCGCAGGTAGCCATGCGTCTCCAGCTTGCGCAGGGCGTCGGCGATCCGGGTCGTGCCCTCCGGGAAGCGGGCGGCCAGGGACTTGATGCCGACGGGGGCGCCGGTGGGGAGGGACTGGATGTGGCAGCCCAGTCCGATCGCCAGCAGGGAGAGGTCCGGGTGCTGGGCGAGGTGGTTGCCGATCACCGTGAAGCGGGTGGCGTGGCGGGAGTTGTCGTGGGTGACGCCGCCGGGGTGCCCCTTCGCGCGGGCGCGGCGAGAGGGGTGGTTTTTCCCGTCGTTACGGGACTGGGCGTGCGGGGGCACGCTAGTGTTTTGGGTGTCCATCGGGAAGCTCTCTTCTTCCTTGGTGGTCAGGCCCTCGCATCGGGTGCAAGCCGAGCGGGGGCCGTCGTGTGTCTGGGGTTGTTGTGCCGTGCTGCGCTGAGCGTAGGGCAGACAACCCGTCGCATATCCAGCTCAGTCGGTGATGTTCACTCGCGAGAGTGAGCGTGCGCCGTGGGCGGGAGGGGTGGGGCTTGGTGGGGGTTCTTTCCCTCTCGTGGTCCTTGGAAAAGACGGCCGACGGCACCGGAACACACGCGCTCGGGTTCCGGTGCCTGAGCCGTTTCCGCTGGTCAGGGGTGCGGTAGATCGAGTTCTGCCCATACGGTCTTGCGGGGGACCGGTCCGAGCCGCACGCCCCAGCGGTCGGCGAGCGCCTCGGCGAGGAGCAGGCCGCGTCCGGACTCGGCGTCGGGGGCGGGCACGCGGCGGCTCGGGAGGTCGTCACCGCGGGTGTCCGTGACCTCGATGCGGAGGGTCGCGTCGCGGTCCAGGAGTGCGAGGCGGAAGTCGCGTCCGGCGAGCCGGCCGTGGGTGGCCGCGTTCGCGGCGAGTTCGGCGACGAGGTGTTCGGCGGCCTCGGCGGTGGGGTGGGGCAGGTCCCGGTCGCGCATCCAGTCCGTGGCGAGCAGCCGGGCGAGGCGGGCGCCTCGGGGTGTGGGTGACAGGAGCACGCTGAAGTGGTCGGTGGCCGACACGAGTTGGGTGGACTTTTCGCTGTTCACCTCACCGAGAGTGGCCGGACGTGCTTACTGTGAACAGTGACAGTATCGACACGTAGGGTGACTGTCGGGGCTTGTCGGCCGCTGTCCGGACCGTCGGAAACCGGCCTGCCGGCAAGGGCGTTACGGCACGGCGGTACGGCAGAGGGGTGCGGTATGTCGGTGGACGGCGAGGCGGTACGGCTCCGGACCGAGGCGGACGAACCGGGGTGGGAGGTGGACCCGGACGACGAGTGGGGCGTGGCCGTTCTCGCCACGGTGGGTCGGCAGTTGAGGCTGCGGCGGGAGGCCGTGGGGATGCGGGTCGCCGACTTCGCGGCGGCGGTCGGGTACGGGGACGACCTCGTCCACAAGGTTGAGGGCGGCAAGCGGATCCCCCGACAGGAGTACCTGGACAGGGCCGACGAGGTGCTGGACGCGGGCGGACTCATCGCGGCGGCCTGGGAGGACGTGAAGAAGGTCCGGTATCCGAAAACAGTTCGGGAGCTGGCCAAGCTGGAGGCCCAGGCGGTAGAGATCGGCATCTACGAGAGCAACGGCATCAACGGACTTCTGCAGGTCCCCGGCCACGCACGCGCCCTGTTCGAAGCCATGCAGCCTCCCTACTCCCCGGATGAGGTGGAGCGGATGGTGGCCGCACGCGCGGCTCGTTCGTCGATCTACGAGCGGTCACCCGCGCCCGCGCTCAGCTTCGTCCTGGAAGAGGCGGCCCTGCGCCGTCCGATCGGGGGCACAATGGTGTTGCGCCAGCAGCTCGAACGTCTGTTGGAGGTGGGTCGGCTGCACAACGTTGTTCTTCAGGTGATGCCGCTGAACTGCGAGACGCACTCCGGCATGGACGGCAAGATCGAGCTGCTGAAGTTCGCAGACGGATCGGCAGTGGGCCGCTCGGACGGCGCGTTCAACGGTCGGCCGACTTCGGAACCCAAACACCTGCGCGTTCTTGAGCTGCGGTATGGCACCATCCGGGCTCAGGCTCTCTCGCCACGGGAGTCGCTGGCCTTCGTCGGACAACTGCTGGGGGAGACATGATCCGCAAGACCGCTGCCGGGGACGCCTCCGAGCTGGCGTGGTTCAAGAGCAGTTACAGCAGCGGCAACGACGGCAACTCCTGCGTCGAGTTTGCTCTCACCCCCGGCACCGTGCACGTCCGCGACTCCAAGAGCGTCGACGGCCCCCGCCTGGTGCTCACGCCCGGCGCGTGGGCCGACTTCGTGGCACACGCGTCGGGAAGCTGACCCTTCGACTGCGCATCGCCCCGTGGGATGTTGTTGGTCGATCCGGGGCTGTGCGTGACGTCGGTTTCCGAGACCCGGTTGTGGTCGTGGTGGGGGCGGTGGGCTTCGTCCGGGTCAGCGGGTCACGAACTGGGTGAGGATGGCCTGGACCTCGTAGATGTCGACGCCCTTGGTGAAGGTCTTCTGGACGGGGGTCGGGGAGCCCGAGAGCCAGATCTTCAGTTCGGCGTCGAGGTCGAAGTGGCCGGCGGTCTCGACGGCGAAGTGGCTGATGCTGCGGTACGGGATCGAGTGGTACTCGGTCTTCTTGCCGGTGATGCCCTGCTTGTCGATCAGGATCAGCCGGCGGTCGGTGAAGAGGATGGTGTCGCGGATCAGCAGGTAGGCGGCGTGCACCTGTTCGCCGTGGCCCAGGAGACGGGCGTAGTCCTGCTGCGCCGATGCCGGGTCGATGCTGTGTGCGTTGCCGAACAGTGCCATGAGTGCTCCCCCTGAGTGGCGTGGTCGTACCGCGACGCTAACGGACGCGTCAGGGCCCGGGAACCTTTGTTCCCGGGCCCTGACGTCGGTGGTGCGCGGTCGTTACGCGGACTCCGGCTCGCCGCCGAAGCGCTCCTTGTACGCCTCCAGGTCCTCGTCCGTCAGCTTGGCGAAGAGGACCGGCGGGACGGTGAAGGGGGTGCCGGCGGGGAGCGACGTGAGCGTACGGGCCTCCTCGGCGGTGACCCAGGTCGCCGTGTCGTCGGTGAGGGAGAACGTCCGGCGCATCGCGGCCGCGGCCGTCGGGATGAACGGTTCCGACACCACCGCGTACAGGCGGATCAGGTTCATCGCCGTGCGCAGGGTGAGGGCGGCGGCGTCCTGGTCGGTCTTGATCTCCAGCCAGGGGGCCTTCTCCTCCAGGTAGGAGTTGCCCGCGGACCACAGGGCGCGCAGCGCGGCCGCCGACTTGCGGAACTGCTTGGCCTCCATCTGGGACTCGTACTCCGCGAGGAGCCCGGCGATCTCCTCGCCGAGCCGGGTCTCCGCCTCGCCGGGCTCGCCGCCCGCCGGGACCGCCTCGCCGAAGCGCTTCTTCGAGAAGGACAGGACGCGGTTGACGAAGTTGCCGAGGGTGTCGGCCAGGTCCTTGTTCACCGTGGCGGTGAAGTGCTCCCAGGTGAAGGACGAGTCGTCCGACTCGGGCGCGTTGGCGATGAGGAAGTACCGCCAGTAGTCCGCCGGGAGGATGTCCAGCGCCTGGTCGGTGAAGACGCCCCGCTTCTGGGAGGTGGAGAACTTGCCGCCGTAGTACGTCAGCCAGTTGAAGGCCTTGACGTAGTCGACCTTCTTCCACGGCTCGCGGACTCCCAGCTGGGTGGCCGGGAACATCACCGTGTGGAAGGGGACGTTGTCCTTCGCCATGAACTCCGTGTAACGGACGGTGTCGTCCACCTCGTACCACCAGGACTTCCAGTCCCGGGTCTCGCCCTCGGGAGCGGAGTCCGCCCACTCCTTCGTCGCGGCGATGTACTCGATCGGGGCGTCGAACCAGACGTAGAAGACCTTGCCCTCGGCCGCCAGCTCCGGCCAGGTGTCGGCCGGCACCGGGACGCCCCAGTCCAGGTCACGGGTGATCGAACGGTCGTGCAGGCCCTCGGTCAGCCACTTGCGGGCGATGGAGGCCGCCAGGTGGGGCCACTCCTCCTCGTGCCGGGCGACCCACTCCTCGACCTCGTGCTGGAGCTTCGACTGGAGGAGGAAGAGGTGCTTGGTCTCGCGGACCTCCAGGTCCGTGGAACCGGAGATCGCCGAACGCGGGTCGAGCAGGTCGGTCGGGTCGAGTACGCGCGTGCAGTTCTCGCACTGGTCGCCGCGGGCCTTGTCGTAGCCGCAGTGGGGGCAGGTGCCCTCCACGTAGCGGTCCGGGAGGAAGCGGCCGTCGGCCGGGCTGTAGACCTGCCGGATCGAGCGTTCCTCGATGAAACCGTTCTCGTTCAGGCGGCGGGCGAAGTGCTGGGTGATCTCGACGTTCTGCGGTGACGAACTGCGGCCGAAGTGGTCGAAGGCGAGGTCGAAGCCGTCGTAGACCGCCTTCTGCGCGTCGTGCGCCTGCGCGCAGAACGTGTCGACCGGGAGGCCCTGCTCCTTCGCCGCCAGTTCGGCGGGGGTGCCGTGCTCGTCGGTCGCGCAGATGTACAGGACCTCGTGGCCGCGCTGGCGCAGGTAACGGGAGTAGACGTCCGCCGGGAGCATGGACCCCACCATGTTGCCCAGGTGCTTGATCCCGTTGATGTACGGAAGGGCGCTGGTGATGAGGTGTCGAGCCATCGGAGGCTGCTCCCAGGTTGAAACGTACGGAATCTCCAAATCGTAGCCGACACGGGTGCGCCGCCCGCTTCTCGTTCTACGTGCTGAGAAGCGGGCGGCGCGGGACGTGCTGGGGGTGCCCCCCGTGGGGCTACGGGCGCCAGGACTCCAGGACGGCCTCGTAGAGCTCCTTGTCGGTGAGTTCCAGGGGGGACGGGCCGGCGAGGAAGTGGGCGGTGTTCGGTGTCTTGAGCTTGCGGAGGTAGTCGAAGGCCTTGTTCTCCGGGTCACCGAAGGCGACGAAGGAGAAGAAGACCGCGGGGTGGGTCTTCGCCGCCTCGGTGAGGGCCTGGGTGGCGGGGGTCTTCGCGTCGGGGGCGCCGTCCGTCTGGAAGACCACCAGGGCGGGGGTGCCCGCGGGGGCGGCCTTGTCGTGCAGGGCGAGGACCTCGGCCACGGCCGCGTGGTAGCTGGTCCGGCCCATGCGGCCGAGGGAGGCGTGCAGGGTGTCGATCTTGTTCTCGTGGTCGGTGAGGGTGAGCTCGCCGGTGCCGTCGACCTCGGTCGAGAAGAAGACGACCTTGACCGTGGTGGCCTCGGGGTCGGCGGTGAGGTGGGCGGCGAGGGCGAGGGTCTGCTCGGCGAGGGCCTGTGCGGAGCCGTCCTTGTAGTACGGGCGCATGGACGCGGAGCGGTCGAGTACGAGGTAGACGGCGGCGCGGGTGCCGGTGAGGTTGTGCTCCGCGAGGGTGGCGGCGGCGGTGGTGTGGGCGGTGGTGAGTGCCTGCGGCAGCGAGGGGGTGGTGGTCGGCTCGGCCTCGGCTTCGCCTTCGGCCTCGGTGGGGTTCCCACCCGCACCACCCGTGCGGCTTTCGTTGTCGGGTGCGGGTGGCCCCTGCGGGGTGTCCTCGCCACCGGCGGGTGCGGGTGCGGGTGCGGTCTCAGGCTCCGGTTCCGGCTGTGCTTCCGGGGCGGCAGCCGTCATCGGCTTCGGCTCGGGCTCCGCCTCCGCCTCCGCCTCCGGCTCGGCTACGGCCTTGGGCTCTGCTGCGGCCTCGGGCTTCGGCTCGGGCTCGGGGGCCGCCGAGGGCTCGGGGGTCTCGGGCGAGTTTTCTGCCTCGGCCGCGACCTCAGGCTTCGCTTCCGGCTCGGGTGCGACCTCGGTCCGGGGCTCGAGTACGGGCTTGGCCTCGGGCTCGAGTACGGATTCGACCTCGGCCTTCGCCTCCACCTCGGCCTCCACCTCGGGCTCGGCATCCGCCTCCGCCTCCGCCTCGGGGGTGACCTCAGCTTCGGGTGCGGGCTCAGACTTGGCCTCGGGCTTCGCCTCAGGCTCGGCCTCGGCTTCGGGCTCGGGATCCGCCTTGGCTTCGGGGGTGGCCTCAGTTTCGGAGGGGACCTCAGTTTCGGAGGGGACCTCGGCTTCGGGGGTGGCCTCGGGCTCAGGCTTGGCCTCGGGCTTCGCCTCAGGCTCGGCCTCGGCTTCGGGCTCGGGATCCGCCTTGGCTTCGGGGGTGGCCTCAGCTTCGGAGGGGACCTCGGCTTCGGGGGTGGTCTCAGGTTCGGCCTTGACCTCGGTCTCGGCCTTCGCCTCGGGCTCGGGTGCGACCTCGGGCTCGGCTGCCTTGGGCTCCGGGGTGGTGGGGGTCGGGGGCGTTGCGTTGTCGAAGGCCGCCGAGACGAGGTCGTGTTCGTCGGAACGGGGTTCCGGGACGGAGACCTCGGCCGTCGGCGTCGGCGTCGGCGTGGGTGTCGGTTCGGGGGAGGGGGACGGAAGCCTCGGGGCCGCCGGTGCGGCCGCGGCGGGCTCGTCGGTCCGGTCGGGCGGCGTCGGGGTGGCCGCGGTCGCCTCGTCCGCACGGGCGGATTGTTCCGCACCGTCCGTTTCGGCGACCGGCGTCGCACCCTCCGCCTCTGCGGTGTTCGCCCTGCGTGACCGACCGAACGCGTTCCGCAGGAGAGTGAGAATGCCCATGTGCGCAACCCTTCGCGTGAGTTGTAGCCCGTCAATCCCTGGCCAGGACGGACACGTAAGGTTAGCGGCCCTTGTGGGCGATCTTGGGTAGGGTCGGGTATCGGGCGCCGCACTTGTCAAGGCCGTTATCCGGCCCGCGCGCGCCGACGCGCCGTGCTTTCGGCAACTCCCTTCATGCTTCCGCAGGTTCACTCTCCGTTCACCCCGGCGCCCGGCTGCCGCACGTATGTGCTCCTACGGTCACGCTGACACCCCGGGTTTCCAAGGAGAGAAAACGTGCGCAAGCTGCTGCCGTTGATCGGAACGCCGTCCGGTTCGCACCCCGGCGGCCGGTCCGCCATGACCTGTCGTTTCCGGTGTGGTGACGCCTGCTTCCACGAGGTGCCCAACACCAGCTCCAACGAGTACGTCGGTGACGTGATCTCCGACGCCCTCAGCCGCCGTTCGATGATGCGGGCCGCCGCCGCCGTCACGGTCGTCGCGGCCGGTGCCGGCGCCGTCAACCTCGCCGGTGCCCCCGAGGCCCAGGCGGTGCCCGCGGCGGGGAAGGGCCACGGCCACGGCAACAACAAGGCGCAGGGTGCCCGCGGTCTGCGGTTCACGCCGGTCGCGCCCAACACCGCCGACGCCGTCACCGTGCCGGAGGGCTACCGCCAGAACGTCGTCGTCCGCTGGGGCGAGCCCATCCTGCGCGGAGCGCCCGCCTTCGACCCCGAGAACCAGACCGCCGCCGCGCAGGCCGGGCAGTTCGGGTACAACGTCGACTTCCTCGCGCTGCTCCCCCTCAAGGGCGAGCGTGGCCGGCAGGTGCTCGTGGCCAACCACGAGTACACCGACGAGATCCTCATGTTCCGCGACTACGACTCCGAGAACCCCACCCGTGAGCAGGTGGAGATCGCCTGGGCCGCGCACGGGCTCGCGGCGGTCGTCGTCGAGGAGGACAAGAAGAGCGGCAAGCTGACGCCCGTCACCCGGCACCACCTCAACCGGCGTCTCACGGTCACCTCCGAGTTCCGCCTGACCGGCCCCGTTGCCGGGTCCGACCTGGTGAAGACCTCCGCCGACCCGACCGGCCGCAAGGTGCTCGGCACCCTCAACAACTGCGCCGGCGGCACGACCCCGTGGGGCACCACGCTGCACGCCGAGGAGAACTTCAACCAGTACTTCGCCAACGGCAGCAGCGCCACCGACAAGCGCTACGGGGTCGGCACCGGTGCCTCCGGCCGCAAGTGGGAGCGCTTCGATCAGCGCTTCGACCTCGCGCGGGAGCCCAACGAGGTGCACCGCTTCGGGTACGTCGTCGAACTCGACCCGTACGACCCGGACTCCACCCCGCGCAAGCGCACCGCGCTCGGCCGGTTCAAGCACGAGGCCGCGACCGTGCGGCTGACGCACGACGGGCGTCCGGTCATCTACTCCGGTGACGACGAGCGGTTCGACTACATCTACAAGTTCGTCGGCAGCAAGCGGATGAGGCACGGCAACAGCCGGGCCGCGCGCGAGCACAACCTCACGCTGCTCGACGAGGGCACCCTGTACGTCGCCAAGCTGACCGGTGACTCGCCGGCCCTCGAGATCGACGGCACCGGCAAGCTCCCGAAGGACGGCGAGTTCGACGGCAGCGGTCAGTGGATCCCGCTGGCCACCGCCACCGCCCGCGGTGCCGTCTCGCACGTCGAGGGCATGACCGCCGAGGAGGTCTTCGTCTTCACGCGCCTCGCCGGCGACAAGGTGGGCGCCACCAAGATGGACCGGCCCGAGGACGTCGAGCCCAACCCGGTCACCGGCAAGGTCTACGTCGCCCTGACCAACAACTCCCACCGCGGTGTCGGCTCGAACCCCAAGGCGGACGAGGCCAACCCCCGCAACGCGAACAAGCACGGCCACATCCTGGAGCTGACCGAGCGCTGGAACCGGCCGGAGAGCACGAAGTTCGCCTGGTCGCTGTTCCTGGTGGCGGGCGACCCGCAGGACCCGGCGACGTACTTCGCCGGTTTCCCCAAGGACTCCGTCAGCCCCATCTCCTGCCCGGACAACGTCGCCTTCGACGACCACGGCAACCTGTGGATCTCCACCGACGGTGCCGCCCTTGGCTCGCACGACGGGCTCTTCGGTGTCGCCACGCGCGGAGAGCGGCGCGGTGAGCTGAAGCAGTTCCTGACCGTGCCGAGGGGCGCGGAGACCTGCGGCCCGATCATCCAGGACCGGCGGGTGCTGGTCGCCGTGCAGCACCCGGGCGAGGTGGACGGGGCGTCGGTCGACAATCCGGGCAGCACCTGGCCCGACGGACCCGGCACGTACGTCCGGCCGTCCGTGGTCGCCGTGTGGCGTGCCGACGGGCAGGACATCGGCGTCTGACGCCTGCGCCTGAGTCGACGCCGGCATCGGCGGAGACCGAGTCGGCGGCTGCCGATACGCACACGGACGGGGTGCGGGCTCCCGAGGGGGCCCGCACCCCGTCCGTCTCCGGGTGCGGTGCGGTGCGGCGCGGGCCGGGCCCGGGTCAGCCGCCGCGGTGCAGGGTCAGGTCGACGACCAGCGCGCGGTGGTCGGTGTCGGCGAGGTCGAGGAAGCGGGCCCGGTCCGCGGCGAACCGCTCGGACACCAGCACGTGGTCGATCTGGGCGCCGAACCTCGGAGTGGTCCTGGCCGGCCAGGTCGGGATCCGGTACGAGCCGTCCAGCCGGGCGGCGTCGCTGAGGCCGGTGTCGAGGATGCGCCGGAAGGCGGCGTGGTCCTGGGAGGCGTTGAAGTCCCCGGCGAGCACCGTCGGGGTCGTCCGGTCCGCGGCGGCCGCGTCGCGCAGCCTGCCGAGCTCGCGCTGCCAGAGGTCCACCTGGCCGGGGAGCGGCGGCATGGGGTGGGCGAGCTGGAGCCGTACCGCGTGTCCGTCGACGTCGGCGACGGCGCCGGGCATGCCCATGGTGCCGGGGACGCCGTCGGTGCCCCGGAGCGGGAAGCGGCTGAGGATGACGGAGCCCTCGGAGCCGCCGCCCGCCACGGCCCGCCGGTGCGGATAGGCGGCCGCCAGCTCCCGCTTCAGCACCGCGTCGCAGGTGTACTCGCACTCCTGGACGAACACCAGGTCGGGTTTCTCCCGGAGCACGGCGTCGACCAGCCCTTCGGCGGCCCGGCCGAACTCGACGTTGGAGGTCATGACCCGCAGCTCGGCGACGGGGGGCCCGGCGGGCGCGCCGGTCTTCCCGTACGGCTCGACGAACCAGGCCAGCAGCCCGAGCAGGGCGACGCCCCACACCGCGCCGGTCCACCACCGGGCGAGCACCGTGCACAGCAGCCCGGCGGCGGTGGGCACCAGCAGCCAGGGCAGGAACGCGAGCAGCTGGGGCACCGGGGTGACGCCGTCGGTGCCGAGGGTCCGGCAGCCGACGACGGCGCTCACCCCGGCGAAGAGCAGCGCCGCACACCACGCGCCGAACCGTCGCCCGCCGCCGCGGTGTCCGGCGTCGTGGCGTCCGGCGTCGTCCTGGGTGGCCGCCCACTCGGCAGTCGCAGTGTCCAACGTCCGGCCTTCCGCTCGCGGGTGGGATGCACCGGGATACACGGAGATCCTCCCTCAAGGACGAGGGCGCACGGCGGGAGGTTGCGGTGATCCGCGCTCGGGCCCGCGCCCGGCGCGGGCGACGGCCAGGACGCGAGCGTGCCGCGGGGTGCGAGCAGGCACGCCGGGGCGACGGGCGCCACCGGCGGGGCGTCGCGCAGGCGTGCGGGGGTCGGCTCGTGGCGGGGCGGTTCGGCGGCGGGAGGCATCTCCCCGGCCGAGGTGCCGGGGCCGGACAGGTGAACGTGGGGCGGGTATCCGGAGTGCCGGGATGCCTGAGGCTCCCGGATCACCCGGATCACCCGGATCGCCCGCCCCGCGTTCACCTGCCCGGCGCCCACGACGCCGGACCGGCGGCCGCCGTGAAGAAGCCGGCATCCGCAGCGGAGGAGCCGGCGGCCGCCGCGAAGGAGGCCGCGGGGGCGGACGAGGAGGCCGTGTCACTCGATGCGGTGGCCCTTCGCGTCCTCGTGCGTGTAGTAGCGGTAGAACAGGAACGCGAAGACGGCCGCCGCGGTCGCCAGCCCCAACACCGTCGACCGCAGCACGCTGGTGTGGGACTGGTTGACGAGGAAGCCGATCGCGATGCCGGAGAAGGCGGCCCACAGCACCGCGTGCACTTCGCGGCGCAGCTTCGGCGCGATGTTCAGCAGGGCCGCGCACAGGACGGCGAACACCAGCGCGGTGAGGAACCCGAACAGGAGGTTCCAGCCGGTGATGGGCCCGCCGTAGCGGGCGTTGGCCGCCGCCCAGTAGCCGTAGACGAGCCCGAGGACGACGGGCACCGCCAGCTTGGCGACGCTGTGGGTCCGGTCGCTGAAGACGCGGATCGTGCCGGGCCGCCTGCTCACGGTCCTGGGTCTGGGTGCCGCATGAGCCATGAGAGCGCTCCTCCCTCTCGGCTTCCCCTGAACGGGTTTCTCCTCGCTTGCTCCTCCAGAGCACACCGGTACGGGGCCGTCGGCAAGTCGGCGTACCGACCGGATGCGTGCCGTGCGGCCGCGTGCTTCGCTGGGGCGGTGCGTCAGGGCAGCAAGGGAGACGACCGGTACTCCCGGGCCGGTCGCGGGGACGCCCTGCACCGGTACGAACTGCTGCGGGTACGAGGACGCAGTGTCGCCTGGGTGCCGCCGCTCCTGCTGCTGGTCGTCATCGCGGCGGTCGATTACCACACCGGCGGAGTGTTCCGGATCATCTCCTGGATCGTGCTGGTGCCGGGCATCGCCGCCGCGATCTGCGGGGTGTGGGGCACGGCCGTGTTCGCGGTGCTCGCGATCGGCACCTTCTGGGTCGTCGACAGCGTCTGGCTGCACGAGTTCCAGACGGGGCTGCCCGATTTCATCCTCGTCACCGTCGGCGGTGTCCTGGCGACACTGGCGTGCGCGGTCCGGGTGCGCGGTGAGCGGCGCGCGCTGTACATGCGGGACGTGGCCGACACGGTCCGCCGCACGGTGCTGCGCCCCCTGCCGCCGTTCTGGGGCGGCCTGGAGCACGCGGGCGTCTACCTCAGCGCGGAGGCCCGCGCCCGGGTCGGCGGTGACTTCTACGACATCCAGCCGGGTCCGTACGGCACCCGGGTCCTCTTCGGGGACGTCCAGGGCAAGGGGCTGGGCGCGGTCGAGACGGCGTTGGTACTGCTCGGCACGTTCCGTGAGGCGGCCCCCCACGAGCCGGAGCTGGCGGCCGTCGCCGAGCGCCTGGAGCAGCGGATGCTGCGGCACCGGGACTACGTCAGGGCCCTCGGCCGGACCGATGCCGACCGCTTCGCCACCGCCGTGCTGCTGGGCTTTCCCGTGGCTCCCTCCGACACGGTGGAGGTCGTCGTCTTCGGCCACGAACCGCCGCTGGCCGTGAGGCCCGGCAGCGTCCGCTCGCTGTCCGTGACCGGTGGTCTTCCGCTGGGTCTGCGCGAGCTGGACCCCGCCCCGGTGCGCGTGCACCGGCTGTCGCTGGCCGCCGACGAGACGCTGCTGGTGGTCACCGACGGGGTGACCGAGGCGCGGGACGCCCACGGGGCGTTCTACCGGCTCGCCGAGGAGGTGGCGCGGGCGGTCACGCGGGATCCGGGCCTCGCCGAACCGGACCGGCTGGCTGCCTTCGTGCGAGAAGGGACGCTCCGGCACAGTGGCGGCCGGCTGTCCGACGACACGACCGTCTTCGCCGTCCGCCGGATCCGCGCGCCCGAGGGCGAACGCCCCGAAGGGGGACGTTCACGGATCTGAGCCCCCCGACGGGAACCACAGCGGTTACGGTGCTGGTCTGGGTGATCGACGGGCCGGTCGACAGGCCGGTCGACAGGTCGGTCGACGGGCCGATCGACCGGGTGCTCGACAGAGGGAGGGAACCGTGTCAGGAACCACGCCCGGGACCGTGCTGCTGCTGGCGGCCTCGCCGCTGGGGCGGGGGCGGCTGGTGGACGCGGCGTCGGTGCTCCCCGTCCTCGCGGCCGTACCGCCCGCCGTGCTGTCCGGCACGGACACCGCGAACGTCGTCGAACTCGCCGACCCGCTCGAGCCGCAGGCCGTCCTGACCCGGCTGCGTGCCGCCGCGACCGCTCCCGGACCGCTCACCGTGTACGTCACCGGGCAGTTGCTGCTCGACCGCCGCCAGCGCCTGCCCCATCTTGCGCTGGCCCGCACCACCGCGTCGACCGCGCGCTACACGGCGTTCCCGTGGCACTGGTTCCGGGAGGAGCTGCGGCTGCGGCCGCCGGGCGCCACGACGTTGATCCTCGACCTGTACGCGGACCCGGAGAGCTGGCAGGCACTGTGCTCCCCGCGGACGCCCCGGCTGCTGCCCCGCCAGCAGCCCGTCCCGCAGACCCCGGCGCCGGTCCCGGCGCCGCTCGTGCTGGACTCCGGCCGCGACACCGCCTTGTACGGCCGTGTCGCGCCGCCGTCCTCCCGCCGTACGGTCGCGGTGCCGGCGTACATGAAGGCGGTCGCGACGCTGCTGCGCAGCGGACGGCGCCCGTCGAACGAGGAACTGCACCGGCAGGCGCTGACCCGGGTCGCCGCGGAGAGCGAGCACCCCGGTCTCGTACTGGCCCGGCGCGGCTCCGGGCCCGCCCCGGGGGACCCGCACGCGGCCATCACGGCGGCCGTGCGGTCCGGCCGTCACGCGGACGCCGACGCGCTCGCCGCGCGGCACGAGCACAGTGCCGTCCTCGCGTACGGGCCCGCCTCCGAGGAGGCGCTGCACTGGGCCGAGGTCCGTGCCGATCTGGCGATGCTGGCCGGGGACGCGGTGCTCAGCTGCCGTACCTGGCTGACGGTGGCCGCCGCACGGCTGAACACCGGCCAGGCGGTGGACGCCTCCGTCGTCGAGACGGCCGTGGACCGGGCGCACCACCAGTGGGGCCGGATCGCAGACCCGGCACGGGCCCGTGAACTCGGCCCGCTGCTGGCGGAGTTGCGTGCCCGCGTGCCCGGACGGCAGCAGGGGGCCCTGGACCACGTACGGCGGCAGCTCAGCCAGTTGCAGACACAGAGCTGAGGAGCCTCCGGGGCTCGAGCCGCCGGACAGGCCCTAGCGGACCGAGGCCTCCACCGGGGCCGTGGTGTGCTGCTCCGAGTCCTCGGCGTGGGTGTCCTTGGCCGGGCCCGCGTTGGCTGCCAGGACCAGTGCGGCGACCGCGGCGACGGCCGCGACGAAGCCTCTGGCGTAACGCCTGGTGGTGCGAATGCGTTCCAGCACGACGACCTCGCAACAGCAACGGGTTAAGCGGGTTTAATCCGGCGTTTAACCTAGAGGGTGTCAGTCTCGAACAGCAATAGGCACAGGGGGAGTTGGCAGTGGGGGAGCGTGACGATCCGGACACCATCGGGCGCCGGGTGCAGCGGCTGCGCGTGCAGTGCGGGCTGACCCAGAAACAGCTGGCCGAGCCGGTGTACACCCCTGCTTACGTCTCCACGCTGGAGGCCGGGCGGGTGCGGCCCTCCGACGACGCCCTGCGGCATCTCGCCGACCGGCTCGGAGTCACGTTCGACGAGCTGGCGACCGGGCGTTCGGCGCGACTCGTCACCGAGTTACGGCTCCGGCTGACCGAGGCCCAGCGCTCCCTCGCCCTCGGCGAGGCCGCGACGGCGGTGCGGCAGTACTCCGGGCTGCTCGCCGAGGCCGAGGAGCAGGACCTCGCCGAGGAGCAGGCCGCCGCGCTGCTCGGGCTCGGCGAGTGCGCACTGGACACCGGTGAACTGGAGCCCGGACGCGAGTACTTCGAACGGGCGGAGAAACGTCTCGCCGACGCCCCGCTGCAGGCCCGGGTGCCGGCGCTGCGCGGCCGGGCCGTCGCGCACTACCTCGCGGGCGAACTCCGGTACGCGGTCTACCTGCTGGAGTCCACCATCGACGAGCTGAACCGGTCCGGGCTGCACGACCCGGACGCGCTGCTGCTGCTCTACGCCAGCGCGATCGGCCCGTACATGGACATGGGCGCACACGCGCGTGCCGCCCAGGCGGCGGAGCTCGCACTGGCGCTCGCCCCGCAGGCCGGCGACCCGGCACTGGTGGCGCGCATGCACCGGTCGGTCGCCCGCACCCTGCTCGCCGAGGGCCGGATCACCGAGGCCGACGCCTCGCTGGCCAAGGCGGCCGAGCTGTACCGCGGGCTGCACCTGCGTACGGAGCTCGCCAACTGCCACTGGATGCGCGGGTACGTGTACGCGCAGAACGGCGAACTCGATCTGGCGGAAGGCGAGTTGCGTCGGGCTTTGGAGATGCTGTCGGCCACCCGTGCCGTCCTCTACAGCAGTCAGGTCACCGTGGAGCTGGCCGACGTACTGCACCGGCGCGGGAGTTCGCGGGAGGCGGCCGGCCTGCTGCGGGACGTGCTCGGCGGCCTCTCCCCCGAACGGGGCGCGGTGCACGCGGCGGCGGCGCACCGGCTGCTCGGCATCATCGCCGAGGACGTGCGCGACACCGAGCAGGCCGAGGAGCACTACGTCCGCGCGATGAGCCTGCTGGAGCGGGCGGGTGCGGCCGGTGACCTGGCCGACCTGTGCCGCCTCCTCGGCGACCTGCTCCGCCGCACCGGCCGCGTCGAGGCCGCCCTGGACGCCTACCGCACCGGTCTCGGCCACCGCACGGCCCCGGGCACCACGACCCTGGGGCCGGCCCCGGCCCAGCCCCCGGTCTGAGCAGGGGCGCCGAGGGCGAAACCCTCCGGGTGAGTGCCGCTCCGGTTGCCTAGGATGCCGGAATGGACGCAGTCGCCTTCCTCATCGTGTTCCTCGGCATCATGACCATCAAGTTCGAGATCTCCCGGGCCGACCGCCGTGCCGCCCGTCTCGAGCGCAAGCTCGACCTGGTGCTCGAGCACCTGGACCTGCACGAGGAGGTTCCGCGCCGGGACGAGATCGTCGCGCTCGTGCGGGAGGGCAAGAGGATCCAGGCGGTCAAGACCTACCGCGAGGTCACCGGAGCGGGCCTGGCCGAGGCCAAGGAGGCCGTGGACCGCCTGGGCTGAGTGGTACCGGGTGGGCGGCACCGGCGAGCGGCCCCGCGGTCAGATCTCCGCGCGCCCCTGCTTCCTGATCTCCGTCAGCCGGTCCGCCCCGAACTCCGCGATCACCTGGGTGAGTTCGGACAGGACCTCGCCGAATCCGCCGTTGGTGAGGGTGAGGGTGTCCTCACCGATGCGGACCACCGCGACGTCCAGGGTGAGATGCGTCGACTCCCCGTCGGCCGCCTTGCCGGTCATGCTGACCCGCAACGCCTGCCGCGCGTCCCCGATCTCCGGCAGCCGCAACGCGTCGACCTCGGCCGCCTGCACGCCGTCCCGTTTGGTCGTCGCCTTGAATTCCCCGCACTTCTGAGGCAGTCCGCCGAGCCACTTCAGTGTGCGGTCCACGTCGGCGGGCCGGTACGCGGCGACCTGGTAGCGCAGTTGGGCGCCGTTGTAGGCGTCGTCCAGGGCGACCACGGCCCGCGGTCCGGTCGGCGTGCCGAACAGCTCCTCGGTGTAGAGGACGTCGAGCAGACGCCGGCAGTCGGCGTTCTTCGTGCTCGCCTTGAGCAGCCCGTCCCGCCAGGTGGCCGCGCCCCGCGTCGGCACCCAGGGCTGTCCCAGGTCCGTCTCCGTGATCAGCGCGGCCCGGACCTGGTCCTCGCTCAGCCCGGCGTCGGGCGGTGACGCGGAGGGCTGCTCGACGGCCGGCGCGGCGGAGGACGGCGAGGAGGCCGGGGCCCGGGTGGAGACGGGCGACGGCAGCACCGTCCCGGTCACGTCCCGCCCGCCGACGGAACAGGCGGCCGTGGTCAGCAGCGCGGACACCGACAGCGCGGAGGCGAGAAGGGCGCGGGCGACGGCCTGGGCGTGCGTCATCGGGGGTGCCTCCTGGTGGAGCCGGGCTGCGGCTGTGTTCTGCTCGCCCAGGGTCGGGACGTGCTCTTACGGCACCACCGAGCCGCCCGCCCCACCAGCGCGGCGGTCCGTCCGGGTGAGCGCTCGGGAGGAACCGTCCCCGCCCCCTTCGCGGCTCCTCCGTGTCATCTTTGTGTTCCCCGCCCGTCCGTGATTTCCGCCCGTGGTTCCCGCCCTTGGCCCCTGCCCCCGGTCCCCGTCCCGAAGGAGTCCGCGCCGTGCCGAACGGTCTGCCCATCCCGGTGATCATCGACTGCGACACGGGTGTCGACGACGCCCTGGCCCTGCTGTTCGCCGTCCGCCACCCGGGAATCGACCTGCGCGCGGTGACCTGTGTGGCCGGCAACACGGACGTGGACGGCGTCGTCCACAACACGCTCACCGTGCTGGAACAGGCGGGCGCGCCCGGCATTCCGGTCGCCAGAGGCGCCGAGCGCCCGCTGATCGAGGCGCCGCGTTCCGCACGTCACGTCCACGGCCACGACGGGATGGGCGACCTCGGCCTGCCCGCCCCGCGGCGCCTCCCGGCGGACCTGGACGCGGTGGCCCTGCTGCGCCGCGAGATCCTCGCCTCCCCGCGCCCGGTCACCCTGGTGCCCACCGCCCCGCTGACCAACATCGCGCTGCTGCTGCGGACGCATCCCGAGGTCACCCGGAACATCGAGCGGATCGTGTTCATGGGCGGCGCCGTGGGCGCCGGCAACGCCACCCCGGTGGCCGAGTTCAACGTCTGGCACGATCCGGAGGCCGCCGCGATCCTGCTCACCGCGGGGGTGCCGATCACGATGTACGGCCTGGACGTGTTCCGCCGGGTCGTCGTCCCGGCGGCCGAGGTGCGCGGGCTGCGCGCGAGCACCGAACCGGGCGCCCGGCTCGCCGGTGACCTGCTGGCCCACCGGCCCGCGACACCCGGCAGCGCCCCCGACGACCCCACCGAGGACGCGGGCGGGCTCGGCGACGCGGGTGCGCTGTGCGCGGTCGTCGATCCGGAGGGCCTGACCACCCACCGGCTCCCCGTCGAGGTCTCCCTGGGTCCCGGACCGGCCCGCGGCCAGACCGTGGTCGACCGCCGCCCCCGGACCGGCGAGTCCGAACTGCACGAGGGCACGCGCGAGCAGTGCCTGGTGGACGTCGGGCTGGACGTGGACGTACAGCGCTATGTGCGGCTCTACCTGGAGACCGTGGCGACCGTGGCGCACAGCCGGCCCACCGCGGCGGACGGAGGGTCCGGAGCACAGCGGTAGGCCGGCTGTCCGCCCCCGGAGCCGCGAACGCCCGGCCCGCGGGGGAACGGGCCGGGCGTGTACGGGGGTGCTACCGAACGCTTGCCCAGTGCTCCACCCTTCAGGGTGGAGGTGTAGGGCATCCTGCCCGTAGTGGCCCGAAGGGGCGCGGCGGCATGGCTGAGATCGCCTTGTCCGACGACGGAGTTGTCGGACCTACCGCCGGACGGGCGGGAAGTCAGGCCTGCGGAGGCCGTGTAAGACCGACCCTCACCGGTCGGCAGTGGCCTGTGAAACAGGAACCCGAGGTGGTACCGCGAAGCGGTACCGACCGGAATCTCCTGCCCTCGGGCAGGAGAGGACGTCAATGGCTCTCGGTGCCCGCGCCCGCGCCGGCGCGCTTGCGGCGGGTGACCACGACGAGCGCCGCGCCGCCCGCCAGCAGAACCGCCGCGCCGATCGCGAACGGACCGGTGTTGCCGTCGGCGCCGGTCTCCGCGAGGTTGTCGCTGCCGCCGTTCGGCGAGGCGCCCGGCTCGGTGGCCGGCTCGGAGGGGGACTCGTCGGGCGCGTCGGTGCCGGGCGTCGTGGACGGCTCGCCCGGCGTCTCTGAGGCCGGCGGAGCGGTGTCCTCGGCGGGCTCCGACGGCTTTGCCGGCTCCGGCGCGGAGGTGGACGGCTCGGGAGTCGGCTCCTCGGCCGGGGTGTCGGCGGTGCAGTCCCTGGTGCCGCCGTTCCAGGCCGCGATCAGCTTGTCCTTGATGACCGGACGGTCCGGCCCCTTCGGCAGCTCACCGTGCTCGAAGCCGTCGTCGGCGTCCAGCTTGCCGTCGAACTTCACGGCGCCCCGGTAGAGGTCGATCTGCGCGAAGCAGCCCTTGTCCGGGACGGAGATGTCGAGGGAGTCGGTCGCGCCGGGCTTGACCGTCACCGTGTCGAAGTCGACGAAGACCTGCTCGCCGGAGGAGGCGAAGGTGGCACCGTGCGCCAGGTAGGAGGCGAGCGAGGCGGTGCAGGTGGTCGCGTCACCGGCGGCGCGGACCTCGATGCGGACCTTGCCGTCCTCACTGGGCCGCAGGCTCTGGTCGTCGACCTTGACGGAGTCGAAGAAGTTCTTGCCGTCGAGGGAGAACTGGCAGCGGTCGGTCTCGGTGACCGTGCCGGCACCGGTGCCCGGCCGGTAGTCGCCGCCCGACTTCCAGCCGTCCCCGCCGGGAGCGCTGTGGGCGGAGGCGGAGGCCGCGGCGACGGCGGTGGCCGCGCAGAGGGCGAGGGTCGCGGCGCCCGTCCCCAGCAGGCGGCGGGTGAGGACACGTCTCGCTATGGACATGCGGATCCCATTCTTGGCGTGGGCCGGAGACCGGGGCAGGGCGGCAGGGCAGCACGCGGCGGCCGGCCGTCCCGGGCATGAGTGGTCGAAGGAACACGAGGCTCATTGGTCACATGTGCCTCAGTGCGCCTTCATGGTGGCCGTGTCGCATCACCCTGTCAACCTGCGGCGAAGCAAGGGAAGTTGTGCATTCTTCACGTCCCCGTCACACAAGGAGGGAATGCCTCCGCTCCGCCCCTGTGTTCATGTTTGCGGCGTTCTAGACAGATTCATGCAGTCATCCGCGTCCACCCGGAGGAGACCGCGTGACCGACCACACCGATCCGCCCGCCCCGCCGGCCCCCGCCCCGGGCGTTCCGTCCGGCGCCGCGCCCGACCTCTCCGCGCCCGACCTCTCCGCGCCCGACCTCTCCTCGCGCAACCCCGACTGGTGGCGGCAGTCCGTCGTCTACCAGGTCTATCCCCGCAGCTTCGCCGACGCCGACGGCGACGGCCTGGGCGACCTGCGCGGCGTCACCCGGCGCCTCACCCACCTCGCCGCCCTGGGCGTGGACGCCCTCTGGCTGAGCCCGTTCTACCCCTCCGAACTCGCCGACGGCGGCTACGACGTCGCCGACCCGCGGGACGTCGACCCGCGCCTCGGCACCCTCGACGACTTCGGCGCGCTGGTCGCCGAGGCACACCGCCTGGGCCTCAAGGTGATCGTCGACATCGTCCCCAACCACACCTCCCACCGGCACGTCTGGTTCCAGGAGGCGCTGCGCGCCGGTCCCGGCTCCCCGGCCCGCGAGCGCTACGTCTTCCGCGACGGGCGTGGCCCGCGGGGTGAACTCCCGCCCACCGACTGGCAGTCCGTCTTCGGTGGCAGCGCCTGGCGGCGGGTGTCCGACGGGCAGTGGTACCTGCACCTCTTCGCCGCCGAACAGCCCGACCTGAACTGGGCGAACGAGGACGTCCGCGCCGACTTCCGCACCACCCTGCGGTTCTGGGCCGACCGGGGCGTGGACGGCTTCCGCGTCGACGTCGCGCACGCCCTCGCCAAGGACCTGAGCGAGCCGCTGCGCGACCTCGGAGCCTTTGGACCGGCCGGCGAGGCCGCCCTCGCCGAGTTCCCGCCCGGCACCCACCCGTTCTACGACCGGGACGAGGTGCACGAGATCTACCGCGACTGGCGCAAGATCCTCGACGCCTACTCCCCGCCCCGCACGGCCGTCGCGGAGGCCTGGGTCCCCGGCGCCCGGCGCGCCCTGTACGCCCGGCCGGACGAACTGGGCCAGGCCTTCAACTTCGAGTACCTGCAGGCCCCCTGGGACGCGGAGGCGCTCCGCCGGGTCATCACCGACTCGCTGGCGACCGCCCGTGCGGCCGGCGCCCCGGCGACCTGGGTGCTCTCCAACCACGACGTCGTACGCCACGCCTCGCGCCTGATGCTGCCGCCGGGCACGGACGACGACGCCTGGCTGCTGTCCGGCGGACACGCCCCGGCCGTCGACACCGCCGCCGGGCTGCGCCGGGCCCACGCGGCGACCCTGCTGATGCTGGCGCTGCCCGGCTCGGCCTATGTCTACCAGGGCGAGGAACTCGGCCTGCCCGAGGTGGCCGACCTGCCCACCGAGGTCCTCCAGGACCCGGTCTGGGAGCAGACCGGCCACGTCCGCAAGGGCCGCGACGGCTGCCGGGTACCGCTGCCCTGGACGAGGACCGGACCGTCGTACGGGTTCGGCCCGGGTGGCGCCTGGTTGCCGCAGCCGCCGGACTTCGGCGCGTACGCCGTCGAGGCGCAGGACGGGGTGCAGGCGCGGGAGGGGGTGCCGGGCTCGACCCTGGAGCTGTACCGCGCGGCCCTGCGCCTGCGCCGCAAGCTCCAGGAGGGCGAGACGCTGACCTGGGCGGAGGACACCCCCGCCGGGGTGCTGCGGTTCGACCGCAACGACGGCTGGCGCTGCGTGGCCAACCTGTCCCCCGACCCGGTCCCCCTCCCCGCGGGCGAGGTCCTGCTGTCCAGCGCACCCCTGACCGACGGCAGCCTGCACCCGGACACCACGGCATGGCTGCTCCCCGAAACACCCCCCACCCCGAGCCCTCACCCCGCCGCCTGACCCCGCCCCCGCCCCGGCCGGGGGTGCTCACCCGGCTCCCCCGGCCCGTGGCCGGTGCGGACCCATCTCCTGAAGCACGTCACCGAGTTCGGCACCGGTGAGGGCGCGACCCGGCAGCGGTGACGCCGGGGCGGTGCGCAGGCCGTCGAGGAACAGGGCGAGGGGGCGGCGCCAGGCGTCGGGGCCGGCGGCCGTGGTGAGGGGCGGCACGGCGCGTCCCAGGGCGGCGAGGGCGAACAGGACGTCCTCCGTGGTGACGTCGGGACGCACGGTGCCCTCCTCCCGGCCCCGGTCGAGCAGCAGTTCCACCGTCCGGCGGTTGTGGGCGTGCACGGACCGCAGGGACTCGACGTCCGGCAGGTGGGTGGTCATGAGGTCGTTGGTGCCGCGGTCGGCGGCCAGGGTGCCGAAGACGACGTCGAGGTAGTCGTGCAGACCCGTCCAGGCGTCGGGGGCGGTCCGGGCCCGCTCGCCTGCCGCCATCGTGTCCGTCAACTGGTCGCGGAAGACGGCGTCGACGAGTGCCGCGCGGGCGGGGAAGTGCCGGTAGAGCGTCGCGTTGCCGACGCCTGCCCGGCGGGCGATCACGTCGAGCGGCGCGTCGAGCCCCTGCTCGGCGAACACCTCGCGGGCCGCCGCCACCAACCGGTCCCGGTTGCGCCGGGCGTCGCGCCGCTGCCGGGGCGCGGGCTGCGACTCCGGGGCCGTGGAGTCCTGGCCGACGCTTCTGTCCGTCCCTCCGTCCATCCGTCCCTCCGTCTCCGCGTGAACCGGGGAGTGCTCCCCGGTGAGGATGTTATCGTCGGGACAGTAAACGGGGAGTACTCCCCGTTTAGGCTGCTTCGAAGCGTCGGAAGGGACACCTGATGGGCGGAACCGCGCTGGTGCTCGGGGGCGGGGGCCCGGTCGGCGGAGCCTGGCTGACCGGGGTGCTCGCCGGTCTCGCGGAAGCCGGAATCGACCTGGACCGGGCGGACGTCGTCATCGGCACCTCGGCCGGCGCGATCTTCGGCTCCCGGCTGCTCGGGGGAGAGCCGCCGGCCGAGATGTACGAGCGTCAGCTCACCGGCGCCGACCGGATCGACATCGGCTCCGGCCTGCCCACGACGCTCCGCTTTCTCTGGGCCGCGCTCGGCTCCCGCGACCCCGACCGTTCGGTACGGCGTCTGGGACGGACCGCCCTCGCCGCGCGCACCGGCCCCGAGTCCGAGGTGTTCGACGCCCTGCGCCCCCTGCTGCGGGGCGCCGTCGACTGGCCGGCCGGAGGGAGGCTGCGGATCACCGCGGTCGATGCCGTGACCGGAGAGGTGCACGCTTTCGACGCCGACTCCGGGCTCACGCTCCTTGAGGCGGTCGCCGCCGGCTGTGCGGTGCCGGTGGTGTGGCCGCCGATCACGGCTGCCGGACGGCGCTGGATCGACGGCGGCACCCGTTCCACCGGCAACCTCCAACTGGCCCGCGGTGACGAGCGGGTGCTGGCCCTCACGCCGATTCCCTCGGCCGTCGGCCCGCATCCCGACGCCCGGCGGCAGGCGGCCGCTCTCAGGGCCGAGGGCACCGAGGTCACCCTCGTCACGCCGAACGCCGCGGCCCGCCGCGCCATGGGCCGTGACATGACGGCCGACGTCCGTCGCCCGGCCGCCGCCCGCGCGGGACGCGCCCAGGGGGTTGCCGTGGCGGACGCGACGGCCGACGTATGGCCCGGTCGGTGAGGTGAGCCCGGTGGACCGAGGTACGACACCGCAGACACGGAGCAGACAGGGAAAGGACGGTGGCATGCGAGCGCCCACCCCGAAGGAACCGGTCCCCGAGGACCTCGACCCGGCGGCCGACCCGTACGCCGTCCACGCGGCGCTGCGCGCCAAGGGCCCTGTGCACCGCGTCCACGTCCCCGGCAGCGGGGACAGCTGGCTGGTGGTCACGCACGAGGCGGTCCGCCGTGCGCTGACCGACCCCCGGCTGCGCAACGACATCCGGCACTCCGCGACCTGGGGGACCGACGGCGGTCACGCCATCGGCCGCAACATGCTCCAGAGCGACCCACCGCAGCACACGCGCCTGCGGCGACTGGTGGCGGGCCACTTCGCACCGGGACGGATCGCCGGGCTGCGTCCGCGCATCGAGGACATCGCGCGGGAACTGCTCGCGGAACTGCCCGGGCAGGGCACCGCCGACCTGGTGGGCGGTTACGCACTGCCGCTGCCCGTCACGGTGATCTGTGAGGTGCTGGGCGTGCCCGCGGCGGATCGCACGGCCTTCCACACCTGGTCGAACGAGCTGGTCATGCCCACCGGTGAGGAGGACGCCGCCGCTTCGGCGGGCGCCCTGGCCGGCTACCTCACCGACCTGACCGCCGAGAAGGCCCGGACCCCGGACGGCTCCCTGCTCGCGGCCCTGGCCACGGCGACCGACGACGCGAGTGCGGGCCCCGCCCCCGAACCCGGATCCACAGCCGGCGGCCTCACTCCGGAGGAACTGCTCGGAACGGCCTTCCTCCTCCTCGTCGCCGGTCATGAGACGACGGTCAACCTGATCTCGGCGACCCTGCACAGCCTGCTGGCCCACCCGGACCAGCTCGCCCGGCTCCGCGCCGACCCGTCACTCGTCGACGGGACGATCGAGGAGTCGCTGCGCTACAACTCTCCCGTCCACGCGGGCGCGTTCCGCTTCGCGGCCGAAGGGCTGGACCTGGCCGGCACCCGCGTCGACGCGGGAGACGCGGTGCTGGTGTCGCTGGCGGCGGCCTCCCGTGACCCGCTGGCCTTCCCGGACCCCGACCGTTTCGACATCACCCGCCGCCCCCGGGGCCACCTGGGCTTCGGCCACGGCCTCCATCACTGCCTCGGCGCCCCTCTGGCCCGCGCGGAGGCAGTGATCGCCCTCCGCCTCCTCCTCGACCGCTACCCCTCCCTCGCCTTCGCCACCGACCCGACGACCCTCACCTGGCGAACGAGCACCCTGCTGCGCGGCCTGAGGGAACTACCGCTGCGCCTGGGCTGACCGGAGAGCCGGGCCGGCTCTCCGGAAGCCGTTGCTCTGGGAAGGCGCCGGCGCCGCCGGTCCCGTCGATGTGTCTGCGGGACGGGGCGGGGTGAGGGGGGAAGGCCGGGGGTGGGCCCCGAGCTGCACACGTGGGGACGCGACGGCCCGTTCCGGCCTTCCCTCCGTCGGTAACTTGTCATGGCGCGGAGGCCGCCGCCTGCCGGAGCGGCCGAATGAGCGTGGACGCCCGCCGGGGCCCCTGAACGGACAAGTGGGGCATTCGAGTGCTTTATCTCACTTTCTCGTCCATAATCGGACCATGAACACGGCATCGTATGAACTGCTGGCCGCGAGCCAGCAAGTGCTGAGTCTGCTCGCGGCCTTCGTCGGCGGGCTGGTGATAGCCGGCGCGCTGGTCTGGGCCGTACGTGTCGGCATGAAGGTCATGGATCAGGAGGAGCCCCGCCCCGCCCCCGAGGACCAGCCGAAGCTGCCGGAGACCGGTGCGGTCCACGAGATGCGGGAGATGCGGGAGCCGGACGAGATCGCGAAGGTGTCCAGGGACGGCGAACGGCTCATGCCCTACCAGCTCCGTCACGCCGCGACCAGAACGGGGAAGGACCAGCAGCGGCGGCGCTGGCTGCCCGGTTCCAGCGGCGGCTTCGGCAGTGGAGGTCCCGGGCACGTCTGAGCGACCCCCTCGCGAGAGGGGGATCCGTGTCCGTTCCCCCTCCGCGAGCGGAAGCAGGGGCAGGCGCGGATATCTGTGTGCGCCGTGGCAGTTTTTCCGCCGAGGCGATTAGAGTTCCGGTGTGGGGAACCCGTCCCCGTAGCGGTCCGTGTCCCCTGCGGTCCGCAGAAAGGTGCGCATGCCCCCGGAGAGGCAGCCGTATGCCGACGGGCGGCCGGACGACGCCCGGCCGCCCGTCGCCGACCGGCTCGACGACGACCACTTCCCGGCCTACACCATGGGCAGGGCCGCCGAACTGGTCGGAGCGACACCCGCCTTCCTCCGCGCCCTGGGCGAGGCGGAACTGATCACCCCGACGCGCTCGGAGGGCGGCCACCGCCGCTACTCGCGCCACCAGCTGAAGCTCGCCGCCAGGGCCCGCGAGCTCGTCGACCAGGGGACTCCGGTCGACGCCGCGTGCCGCATCATCGGCCTGGAGGAGCGGCTGGAGCAGGTCGAGCGGCTCAACGAGGAGCTGCGCCGACGGGACGCGGACACCGCCGTGCACCAGCACCACTGAAAATCTGTTCCCGCCGGACCAGAAATCCAGTGTCCGTCACGGAAATCTATTTCCCTAAACGTGTTGCCGGCATTATTTCTCGGTGATTTTCCTCGCTTGCCGTCGATATGGTCCATGCTAGGCTGACGTCAGTTGCAGTTGTGGTTGCCAGTTTGCTACCGGTTCTCCGGGCAGGTGATCATCGCGACGATGAGGGAATTCGTAAAGTGCGTTTTCCCAGCACTGTCTCAGGAGATTTGATATGGCCACCGGTACGGTGAAGTGGTTCAACTCGGAAAAGGGCTTCGGCTTCATCGAGCAGGACGGCGGCGGCGCCGACGTCTTCGCCCACTACTCGAACATCGCCACCTCGGGCTTCCGTGAGCTCCAGGAAGGCCAGAAGGTGACCTTCGACGTCACGCAGGGCCAGAAGGGCCCGCAGGCCGAGAACATCGTTCCCGCCTGACCCGTACGTACGCGAGTACACAGGGATTTCAGCAGGGGCCCCGCACATCGGTGCGGGGCCCCTGCTCCGTTTTTCCGGGCTCCGGGCTCCCGTACGTGTTTCCGCTCCCCGGGAGGGAAAGGGCCGGCTGATCCGGCCCGGCCCTTTCCGTGGATCGCCCGATCGCCCGCTCGTCGGCTCGTGTGCTTCTCCGCCGGACGGGTGGCTGCCGTCTGCGCGGTTCGGGTGAACGCGGGGACGCCGTAGGGGGTGGGTCAGGCCTGCTGGGGGCCGGTCTGCTGGACCACCTCGAAGGACCACAGGGTCGCCCCCGTGGCCGCGGGCTTCGGACGGTCGCCCTGTGCGCCCTCACCGCCGTGCGCGGTCTGGGCGCGGCCCTCCATCCAGCGCTGGAAGTCCTCCTCGGACCGCCAGCGGGTGTAGACGAGATAGGTGTCGGTGCCCTCCACCGGGCGCAGCAGCTCGAACCACTCGAAGCCGTCCGAGCCCTCCACCGCGCCCGCCCGCGCGGCGAACCGCTGCTCCAGTGTCTCCCGCTGCTCTTCCGGGACCGTGAGTACGTTGATCTTGACGATGCTCATGTTCCGATTGTTCCGCAGCACGGCGCGGAACACGTGCGGGGGCGGTCAGCCGAGGCAGATCACCAGCAGGCACAGCTCGGAGCGGGGCGTGCTCGGTGAGTCGGGCGGGGGCGTCGAGGGGTCCGGCGCGGCGGGCTGCGAGCCGCCCCGGTCCATCGGCTCCTTGTTTCTGCCGTCCCCGCTGTTCCCGCCGCCGCTGCCGGAGGCTTCCGCGGGCGGGTTCGCCGGGCGGGTCGCCGCACCGGGGCCCTCGGCGGAACCAGCACCGGATACGGAACCGGATCCGGATCCGGCTTCCGCGCCCGAGGCGGTCCGCGGTGGGGGCGGTGCCGTCGTGGGCGCTCCGGTGGCGCCGTCCGGCCGGGTGTCCGAGGTGGTGCCGGGTGCCGACGCGGTGCCGGTCGACCGCGGGTCCGGGGCGTCGTCCGAGGCCGGCTGCGCGGGCCGGTCCGGGGAGGGCCGGTGCGTGCCGGGCGGGGTCGCCGCGGGCGCGGGGTCGCCGTACTGCTCCGCGGGCCCCGCGGGCTCCTTTACGCCGCCCATACCGGTGACCTCGGGTGCCGTCGCGGCCTGGGTGCGGTCGCCGGAACCCCGGTCCATCGAGGCGACGGTGAGACCACCGCCGACGAGCGCCACCGCCGTGGCGACCAGGGCGCGGCGCTGGGTCTTCTTCCACCGCGCCAGCTGCCGTCGCCGTGCCGCCCGCCCCGTGGGCGCGGACATCGCGGACGCGGACGCGGATGCGGGCTCCGCCGCGGGGTCGACTTCGGCGTCGGCTTCGGCGTCGGTGGAGGCGAGGTCGGCGTCGGGGAGCGTACCGGCACCCGTGTCGACACGTTCCGTGCCCCGGGTGCCTCCGGTGGCCTCCGTGCCCGGGGGCGCGGTCGTCGTCGACGGGCCGGGAACCGTGCGCCCGCCCATGACGCTCGGCGCGATGTCGGGAGCGTAGGCGCCGCATCCGGGGCACACCAGGGCGCCGTTCAGATGCCGGCGACACGTGGAGCAGTAGTCCATCCGTTGTCTTCCTGAGTCGACATGCACGCACCCGCCGAGCCGGAGACGGCCCGTTCGCGTTCGCACGCGAGAGCGGGTGGAGCAGGAACAGCCACGCTAACGACCTCCGCGAGCCGCTGTGTGCAGTCCGTGTGCCACTCCTGCGCACGTTCTCTGCCCGCCTCGCGTGAATGCCGTGAGCATGCGCGGCACGCGGTGCCCGGAACGCCCCGGGCTGAATGATGTTCAGTGAGAATCCCCTGGCGCGGCGGCGGTTCCGGAGCGGAGCACACAGCCCATTCGGGTCGTCGCAGTCACAAATCGGACCGGTGACGGCCGTTCAGGGCGTGGAACCGGCGGGTGGGACCGCAGGGCGGGCACGGTTTGACGTCGACGGGCCGCGCGGCGTTGGCTGCTTCCACCGGTCGCCACGCTGCACCCTCGCCCGGAAGGCACCTGATGTGAACCCCTGTACTCCTCGCACCACCCGCACCACCCTCGTGACGGCCGGTCTCACGGCCCTCTCGCTCCTCTCGCTCTCCGCGTGCGGCGCGTTCGGCGACAGTGACGGGAGCGGTGACTCCGCCTCGCCGAGCAAGCGCAACGACATCACGGTGGGTCTCCTCCTGCCCGACGACGACGCGACGCGCTACGAGAAGTTCGACCGTCCCCTCATCGCGGAGCGGGTCGGCGTTCTCACCGGCAAGGAGGGCAAGGTCGTCTACGCGAACGCCGGGGGGAGCACGGCCGAGCAGAGCCGGCAGTTCGACCGGATGATCGCCGACGAGGTCGACGTGATCCTGGTGACCGCGGTGGACTCCAGGGCCGTCGGGCCGGACGTGAAGAAGGCCAAGGCGGCGGGCATTCCCGTCATCGCCTACGACCGGCTCGCCGAGGGCCCGATCGACGCGTACGTGTCGCACGACAACGAGCTCGTCGGCGAGGTGCAGGGCCGCGCGATCGTCGACGAGCTCAGCGGCAGGGGGGAGAAGGGCAAGGTCGTCGTGATGAACGGCGCGCCCGCCGACCCGAACGCGGCCCTGTTCAAGAGGGGCGCGCTCAACGAGTTGAACGGGAACGTGGAGATAGCCAAGGCGTACGACACCGACAAGTGGAGGCCCGAGGTCGCCAAGGCGAACATGGAGAAGGCGATCGACGCCATCGGAGCCGGCAACGTCGACGCCGTCTACTCGGCGAACGACAGCATGGCCGGAGCCGTCATCGAGGCGCTGGAGGAGGCGGGCGTCTCCGACCTCCCGCCGGTGACCGGGCAGGACGCCGACCTGGCGGCCGTGCAGCGGATCGTCGCGGGCACGCAGCACATGACGGTGTACAAGTCGTTCCGGCTCGCGGCGGGCGGCGCCGCGGAGATCGCGGTGGCCCGGGTCCAGGGGCGGGACATCCAGTTCGACTCGCTGACCGTCGACCGCGTCGACAGTGCGACGCGGAAGGACATCCCGACGATGCTGATCCCGGTGGTCGCCCTGACGCGGGACAACATCCAGGACACGGTGATCCGGGACGACGTCTACGAGGTCAAGGACATCTGCACCGCCGAGTACCGGGCGGCCTGCGCCTCGATCGGCCTCACCCCGTAACCCCGTGAACCCGTAACCCCGTGGACCACCGGCCGCCCGGTCGACCGGCCTCGTCCGCGTACTACGTCGACTGGTCCGCGTAGCGGATGTCCCCCACCGTCCAGGCGCTCACCTCGGCGAGGTCGACGCGGTACATCCCCCCGGTGTCGGGGATGCCGTAGCTCCCCTGGAGGATGCGGGCGACGTGGAAGTGGAGGTGGGTGGGGCGTGCCGGGTCCCCGCCTCCGCCGGCCTCTGTGAACGGGACGGCGAAGTGGGTCAGCCGCGCGGAGTCGCGCAGCACCTCGGCCACCCGCTCCCTCCACAGGGCCTCGGGGGCCAGCCGTCCGGTGATGACGGCACCGGGAACCACCACGGTGAGTGACATCTGGCTGTCCCGATCGGCCTCGACCATCGCGGCGACGGCGACGAGCAGATCGTCAGGGTGCGACATGGTCGAAGAGCGTAGCCGAGCCCCGGCCCGGCCGGGCGTCGGCGGCCCGGATCACTTCGACGTGGCGGCGCTTCGCGGTGGTGGTGCCCGGCTTTCGGGAGCCGGGCACCAGGACCGGTCGTCTCCGTCAGGGCTGTACGGGCATGCTCCGGCAGTCGGAGGCGGCCCGTTTGCCGGACAACCGGTCGGTCAGCCAGTCGACGGCGCTGCCCTGGTCGGTCAGCAGCGGTGCGAAGTGGTTGAGCAGTGAGCTGCCGACGTCGGGCAGGAGGACGGCCTTGTAGGTGACGTCGGCGCCCTTGCGGCACCAGTCGACGGCGAGGCCGCGGGCCTGTCCGTGCGGTACGAGGTCGTCGCTGACGCCCGTCGCCACGCGGACGGGGCCGGACGGTTTCAGCGTGCCGATGCGCTGGCTCTCCAGGAACGCCCGGAGGGCCGGCGTGGTGGCGATGATGTCGCTGAGGGAGCGCCCGTCGCGGGTCCACCCGGTGCTCTCGGTGAAGCCGTGGCCGAAGAGGGCGTCGCCGACGCACATCGTCGACAGGTCGGTGAGGGCCGCCCTGCCGGCGGCGTTCAGGTGCGCCTCGGCGATGGGTCTCAGGGACGGGTCGGACTGGAGGAAGCCGTTCAGCGACCAGCCCAGCGCACCCGCCAGTTCACTGCCGTCGATGGCCTCGGTGACCGAGGCCAGGTCGGCGGGCGGTGCTCCGGCGTACGTTCCGGCGAGGGGGACGTCGGGGGCGTAGGAGGGCTGGAGTTCGGCGGCCGCCGCACTCGCCCCGCCGCCCTGGCTGTATCCGAAGAGCCCGACCGGGGAGTCGGCGGTGACCGAGGTGCCGCGCACCGAGCGGGCGGCGCGGACGGCGTCCAGGACCGCGTGGGCCTCGTCGACCCGGTTCACGTAGGTGTGCAGCCGGTCGGTCGTGCCCAGGCCCGCGTAGTCGGTGACGACCACGGCGATGCCCTTCGCGAGGAGGCGGTGGACCGCCAGGTTCTCGTAACCGACGGACACCGTCTGGCCGTTGAGCCTCAGCGGGTGCTCGAGCCCCAGGGAGGCGGCGCACTGGTCGCCCTGCCCCATGGTGCCGGGTGCCACCGCGACCAGGGGCCGGGGACCGCCGGCCTTCCAGCGGGCGGCCGGTTCGAGGTAGGCGCCGGTGACGGCGACCGGTTGCCCGGTGGAGTCGGTGGACTTGTACATCAGCCGGGTCGCGCTTCCCGGCAGCGGACCCGTGAGGCCGGGCAGGCGCAGGGCCAGCGGGAGGGGCTCGCTCCGGACGAGGGCGCCGTCGGCGGCGGGCAGGTGGGCGGGCGGGTGGTAGAACGCGGGGATGGTGACACCCCGGGACACGGTCTCGTCCGTCGCCGCGGCGGGGGCGGCGGCGACCACGTGGGCGCCGAGGCAGGCGGCGGTGACCACCGCGGCCAGAAGTCCGGTGCGCGAGCGTGGGGGCATGGCGAACCTCCTGTGGAGCAACAGGTGGGAAGCGGCCTCCGCGCCGCTCGGGGGGTGGTCCGGACCGAAATTACCCAGAAGTAAGTTACTCGTGGTAGCAGTCGGGGGGTCACGGTTCGGTAATGTGCTCCCGGGCCCTGGGCCCGGCACGTGGCCGACGTCGTGGTGTCAACACCGCCCGGAGCCCGGTGACCTGACGACGCGTCCGTACGGCGCGCCCGCCCGCATCCCCTCCGGAGGCCACGGATGACCGCGCTCGCCCCCGCCCCCGATTCCGGCGCCCCGATCCGTGTCCTGGTCGGCGACGACCAGGAACTCGTACGCACCGGCTACGTCACCATCTTCGGCGCGCAGCCGGACCTCGAGGTCGTCGGCGAGGCGGGCGACGGCCGCGCCACGGTGGAGGCGGCGCGGCGGCTGCGCCCGGACGTGGTGGTGATGGACATCCGGATGCCGCTCCTGGACGGAATCGAGGCGACCCGTCTGCTGGCCGGCCCGGGTGTCGCCGAGCCGGTGAGGGTCCTGGTGGTCACCACCTTCAACCTCGACGAGTACGTGTACGAGGCGCTGCGGGCCGGCGCGAGCGGATTCCTGCTCAAGGACGCACCGCCGCGCGACCTGGTGGACGGCATCCGCACGGTCGCCGCCGGCGAGTCGCTGCTGGCGCCCGCCGTCACCCGCAGGCTCGTCGGCAGGTTCGCCGACCGCATCCGCCGGCCCCGGGCCCCCGCCACCGAGGCGCTGTCCGCCCTGGCGCCCCGCGAGACCGAGGTGCTGAGACTCATCGCCGAGGGCCTGTCGAACGCCGAGATCGCCGACCGGATGGTCATCAGCCGCGAGACCGTCAAGACGTACGTGTCACGCATCCTGACCAAGCTCGGCCTGCGCGACCGGGTCCAGGCGGTCGTACTCGCCCACCGGGTGGGCCTGGTCGCCCCCTGCGACTGACCCGCCCTGCCCGGGGCAGCCGCCCGCCCGGTCCCTCGGCGGGCGGCGGCCGACAGGCGGCCGGAGCCTGCCCACCCCTCGGCGGGCGGCCGGAGCCTGCCTACCCCTTGGCGGCCGGGCGGCGGCGGCCCTGGCCGGGTCGGCCGCGTCGGCCGCGGGAGGAGGAGCCGGAACGCGCGGGCTTGTTCTGGGCGGGCGGCGGAGCGATGACGACGGGCACACCCGAGGGCGCCTGGGCTCCGGTGATGCGGTTCAGCTCGGTCCCGCCGGGACGTACCCGGGTGGTCTGCGGGGTGATGCCGGCGTCCCCCATCAGACGGGTCATGTCGCGGCGCTGGTGCGGCAGGACCAGGGTGACGACGGTGCCGGACTCGCCGGCCCGGGCGGTGCGCCCGCCGCGGTGCAGGTAGTCCTTGTGGTCGCTGGGCGGATCGACGTTGACGACGAGGTCCAGGTTGTCGACGTGGATGCCGCGGGCCGCGACGTTGGTGGCCACCAGGACCGTGACGTGGCCGTCCTTGAACTGGGTCAGGGTCCGGGTGCGCTGGGACTGGGACTTCCCGCCGTGCAGGGCCGAGGCGCGCACCCCGACGGCGAGGAGCTTCTTGGCCAGCCGGTCGGCGGCGTGCTTGGTGTCCAGGAACATGATCACGCGCCCGTCGCGGGCGGCGATCTCCGTGGTGGTGGCGTGCTTGTCGTCGTCGTCCACGTGCAGCAGGTGGTGCTCCATCGTGGTGACCGCGCCCGCGGACGGGTCGACCGAGTGGACCACGGGATCGTGGAGGTAGGTGCGCACCAGACGGTCGACGTTGCGGTCCAGCGTCGCGGAGAACAGCATGCGCTGGCCCCCGGGGCGCACCTGGTCGAGCAGGGCGGTCACCTGCGGCATGAAGCCCATGTCGGCCATCTGGTCCGCCTCGTCCAGGACGGTGACGGCGACCTGGTCCAGGCGGCAGTCGTCCCGGTCGATGAGGTCCTTGAGCCGGCCGGGCGTCGCGACGACGACCTCGGCCCCGGCGCGCAGGGCGCTCACCTGCCGGCCGATCGACACCCCGCCGACCACGGTGGCGATGCGCAGGCGCAGCGCGCGTGCGTAGGGGGTGAGGGCGTCGGTGACCTGCTGGGCGAGTTCCCGGGTGGGCACGAGGACGAGGGCCAGCGGCTGCCGGGGCTCGGCCCGCTGCCCGTCGGTGCGGGCCAGCAGGGCGAGGCCGAAGGCGAGCGTCTTGCCCGAGCCGGTGCGCCCGCGGCCCAGCACGTCCCGGCCGGCCAGCGAGTTCGGCAGCGTCGCGGCCTGGATCGGGAACGGGGTGGTCACGCCCTCGGTCCCGAGGGCGGTCAACAGCCGCTCGGGCATGTCGAGTTCGGAGAAGGACTCGACCGGCTCCAGTGCCGGGGTGAGGGTGACCGGCGGGGCGAACTCCCCACCGGACACGGCGGGACGGCCTCCGCGGCCGCCACCGCGCCCGGCCTTGCCCGAACGGGGGGCGGCGCCCTGGCGGCCCGACCCCTGAGAGCGGACGCGGCCGCCCCGGCCGGAGCCCGTGGAGGCTTTCTCCGTACGGGAGCGGGAGGAGCTGTTGTTCGAACGGGCTGTGTGGTTGCGGTTCATGCGGAACCTTCCTCGATGCGGCACGTATCGAGGAATTCCTCTCGGCGGGGACCTGCACGGCCGCACGAGGATTCGCAAGAATGAGCCGAAATGACAGTGAGACGGAGGACCGGCCGGCGGCCGGAAGCGTCGGATCGCGAGAGCGAGAGCGGGGCGCGCCGGGGGTGCGGGAACGGAGCCGGCTTCGTTGCCGGACCGAGGGCCGGGGAAAGAGGGGAAAGAGGGTGAAGAGGGGGAACGCAGTGGGCCGGGGCCCGCATCACAGAAGTGCGGGTCCCGGCCACGCGGCGCGCGTCGGCGTCGACGTCGGGGTCAGGCGGGAACGATGTTCTCGGCCTGCGGGCCCTTCTGGCCCTGCGTGACGTCGAAGGTCACCTTCTGGCCTTCCTGAAGCTCGCGGAAGCCCGAGGTGGCGATGTTCGAGTAGTGGGCGAAGACGTCGGGGCCGCCGCCGTCCTGCTCGATGAAGCCGAAGCCCTTTTCCGCGTTGAACCACTTCACGGTGCCAGATGCCATATTCGATCTCCCTTGAGGGCAGTGCTCGGGGCCCACACCTTGTGGGCCCGTCGTTGCAGCAACGGTCCACCCGGCTGTATTCCTGGTGAGCCGCGAAGCTTTCCAGCAACAAAAAAGAGTGCTCGTCGACGGAAGGTCGGAAGAGCACTCGAAGCTTCACTCGACGTCTTGCTCGGTCTCGCTGGATCTTGTCGGATCTTGCTCGGTCTCGCTCGACGTCTCGAAGTCTCTGGGCCTCTGGTAACCGAAACTGCAACTCTTCACGGTAGCACGGCCCCCGGTGTGCGCCGACTCGGCCGCGTGCAGGACTGGACCAATGCCGTACCGGCCCCCATGATGGTCGCGAAGCGAGAATGGGCATGACAATTCTCTTCTCCGGGTGGTGACCGTGCGCGGACTCTTCGGCAGGGCGGCTCTGGCCGCCGTACTCCTCCTGGCGCCCCTGGTGCCCCTGACACCCGCCGCCGCTGCCGCGGCACCGCAGGAACCCGCCACCGAGCCGGCCTCCGTCTCGGCCTCCGCCTCCGCCGAGGACTGGACGGCGCCCCTCAGCACCCGGGGCCGCTGGATCGTCGACGCGGACGGCGACCGTTTCAAGCTGCGGTCCGGCAACTGGCACGGAGCCAGCGGCACCTGGAACGGCTCGGGAAGCAGGGACGAGGACGCGAACCACCACGCCGGGGAGAACTCCGGCCGGATGCCCCTCGGCCTGGACCGCGCTCCCATGGCCGAGATCATCGCCGGCTTCCGGGAGCTCGGGCTCAACAGCATCCGGCTGCCCTTCTCCAACGAGATGATCCACGACGGCCGCCCCGTCACGGACGACGCGGTCGCCGCGAACCCCGCCCTGCGCGGGAGGACCCCGCTCCAGGTCTACGACGTCGTGGTCCGCGAACTCACCGCCTCCGGACTCGCGGTGATCCTCAACAACCACACCAACACCACCCGTTGGTGCTGCGGGGTCGACGGCAACGAACGCTGGAACGCGAGCCGGTCCACCGAGGAGTGGGAGAACGACTGGCTGTTCATGGCCCGCCGCTACCGGGACAACCGGCGAGTGGTGGGCGCCGACCTGTACAACGAGGTCCGCCGCACCGTCTGGGACGACCCCAACTGGGGCCTGGGCGACCACCACGACTGGTTCACCGCCTCCCAGCGCCTGGGCGACCGCATCCTGACGGAGGCGAACGCCGACCTCCTCATCATCGTCGAGGGCATCAACTGGACCGGCATCCCCGTGGACGGCTTCGCGCACGGACGCCCCACGCTGGAACCCGTACGCCGGCTCTCGCACACCCTCGTCGACTCCGGCAAGCTCGTGTACTCCGCCCACTTCTACGGCTACACCGGCCCGAACCACAGCGGTGCCACCGGCATCGGCGAGACCAGCGACCCCCGCTACCAGGACCTCACCCCCGCCGAACTGATCGACGTGCTGAACCGCCAGGCCTTCTACGTCTCGGCCGAACAGGACCGGCACTTCACCGCCCCCGTCTGGATCAGTGAGTTCGGTGTCGGAGGCCGCGGCGAGACGGGCGCCGGGCAGCGCGCCTGGTTCGAGAACTTCGTCGACCACCTGATCCGCACCGACGCCGACTTCGCGTACTGGCCGCTCGTCGGCTGGCACGACCATCGCGCGGGCAACGGCTGGGCGCTGCTGCACTGGGACGCCGCGGGCCACCGCATGGGCCTCCACGACGGGGACGACTGGCGCGCCGCCGCCTGGACCCGGCTCGTCGGGGCCCCCGGCCGCACCGGCCGCATCGGCCCCGTGGCCGACTGGTCGATGCTCAGCCCCGACCACGCCGACTTCGTCGCCTCGCGGCGCATGCGCGCGCTCCCCGACTGGGACTCCGGCGCCCGCAAGGCCGTCTGCCCCGACGGCCAGCGCCTCCTCGGCCTCAGCCACACGGGCAACCGGGGCCTGTGCTCCGACGTGACCGCCGGGCCCCTGGGGGACCCGGCCGGCGGACACCGGGTGGTCACCGACGAGCGGTACGTCGCCCCGGGCGGCGACTGGGCGTCCGGCTACACCAAACTCCAGTGCCCCGGCGGGCACTTCCTCAGCGGCTACAGCGTCCGCGGCTCCGCCGTCTCGGCCGCCCTGTGCACGGCCGCCCGGCCCGGCGCGATCACCGCCACGGCCGGCCGTACGGTCTGGTTCGACCGGGGCGACAACAGGGGGCCGGCCCCCGCCGGCGGCGACTTCGGGCACGGCCACTACAAGGGCCAGTGCGCGGACGGCGAGTACGCGGCCGGCATCGCCTACACCGGCCGCCTCGGCTCCTCCCGGACCCCGGACGCGCTGTACTGCCGCCCCCTCGGCTGACCGGCCCCCGCGGCCGCGGGACGGACGGTTCCGGAGCGCGGGGGTACGGCGGGGAACACGGCCCCGTCACGAGAAGTCGATCTCCTTCGCCGTGGCGACCCGGGCGCCCATGTTGCGCTCCATCATCTCCAGGGCGGCGGACTCCAGATGGGGATGGATGGAGGCGACGGCGTCCCTGGGCACGGTGACCTCCAGGTGGCGGATGTGCGCGTCCAGGGCGGAGTACAGGACGCACTGCTCGGTGACCTGACCGCTCAGCACCACGTGTCCGACGCCCAGCCGCCACAGGAGGTAGGACAGGGGGGTCTCGTAGAAGACGGAGTGGCGGGCCTTCACCACGAAGAGCGACTCGTCGTCGGGCGTGATCGGTTCGATCAGGTCGGCATGGGGACCGGCCAGCGCGGTGTCCACGAGTTCTCCCTGGTGGGAGCGCCACAGGCCGAAGTTGTCGTTCGCGTAGACCACCGGTACGTCCGCTCCGCGGGCCCGCCGGATCAGCTCCGCCAGGACGGGCACGACCCGTCGGGCGGACGGTACGAGCAGCTCGGCGTCCTCGTGTTCATAGGTGTTGATCATGTCGATCACGACGAGAGCGGGATGCGTCGTGTCCGCGGGTCGCTCCATGGCTCCACCGCCGTCCTCGTGCGGGTCAGCCGCGCAGCTGCGGCAGGACCTTCGTGCGGTAGAAGTCGAAGAAGCCCTGCTGGTCCTTGCCGATCTGGTTGACGTACACGGTGTCGAATCCCGCGTCGACGAACGCCGACAGGGCCTCGAGGTGCGTCTTCGGGTGGTCGCCGCACGGTACGGCGGACGCCACCCGCTCCTCGGTGACCAACTCGGACGCCTGCTCGAAATGGCGGGGGGTCGGCAGGATCTGCGGAAGCTCCCCGGGCAGCTGCTCGTTGGCCCACAGGTGGTGTGCGGTGCGCAGCGCCTCCTCCCGGTCCGCGCCCCAGCACACCTTCAGTCCGCCGTACACCGGCTTGGTGCCGCCGCCACCGCGGCGGAAGCGCTCGACCATGGCGGCGTCGGGCGCCATCGTGATCAGACCGTCGCCGATGCGTGCCGCGACCTCGGCGGCCTGCGGGCCGAAGGCGGAGACGTCGATGGGCACCGGCTCGTCGGGCAGGGTGTACAGCCGGGCGTTCTCCACGGTGTAGTGCTTGCCGCGGTGGCTCGTCTGCTCGCCGGTGAACAGCTGCCGGATGATCTGGAGCGCCTCCTCCAGCATCTCCAGGCGCACCGGCGCCTCGGGCCAGGGGGTGCCCAGGATGTGCTCGTTGAGCGCCTCGCCGGTCCCCACCCCCAGTCGGAAACGGCCACCCAGCTGGGCGGCGGAGGTGGCGGCCGCCTGGGCGATCACCGCGGGATGGGTCCGTACGAGGGGGCAGGTCACCGCCGTTTCGACGGGCAGCGAGACGGCCTGGGACAGGGCGCCGATCACCGTCCACACGAACGGGCTCTGGCCCTGCCGGTCGTTCCACGGGTGGTAGTGGTCCGAGATCCAGAGGGAGTCGAAGCCGGCCTGTTCGGCCATTCTGGCCTGTTCGACGAGTTCAGCCGGGCTGTGCTCCTCGCACGACAGGAAGTATCCGAAGTCGGCCATCGTCTCTCCCGTCTCCCAGATGGAGCGCGTGGTGATGGGGAACGCACCGCCGAGTACCCGGTGGTACGGGGCCTAACAGTGCGCGCGGGCGCGGCGTGCGGGGAGCCGGGTTCCCGCCGCCCGGCCCCATGCCGCCGGGAGCCCTCCCCCGAACGAGGCGGCCTGCCTGTCGGGCTCCGCGGCGCTGATGTCGCCGAGAGCCGACTCGGGGTCGCGTTCGACGGCCAGGTCTCCGAGGGAGACGATGCCCACCGCGTGCTGGCCGTCGTCGACGACCGGGACCCGGCGGACCGCGTGCTCGCGCATCACCCGCACCACGAGGGGCAGGTCGTCGTCGGGGCCCACGGTGACCAGGTCCTCGCTGCACGTCTCGGCCACCGTGGTCCGGTGGGGGTCGCCGTCGGCCAGGGCGCGCACCACCAGGTCACGGTCGCTGACCAGCCCGCGCAACCGCTCGCCCTCGGTGACCAGGACGGCACCGACGTCCTCGTCCCGCATCATCCGGGCCACGGACGTCACCGAGGCCTGAGGTCCGACGGTCGCCGGGACACTCGTCATGACCTCGCGGACACGCTGAGTCATGGAACCACCCTTCCGTGTGGTGGGGACGGTGCGCTCACCGCCGCTCGGCCTGCCGGGTACCCGGCGGAGTCCGCTCCCCACACCGTCGCCGGCGGATCCGGTCGTCGGCGGATCCGGTCACCGGGGAGCCGCGGATCCGGGAAGCCGGCAGGCGCCCGGGACGTCCCTGCCGGCGTTACAGGAGTGGGGCGAGGGGTACCGGGAACGCGGCGGCGGACGCCGCCGGTGTGTGCTGGGAGGCTTGCATGGAGGCTTCGGAGACCGCGGAGGCTTCGGTGGACCGGATCGCCCACCCCTGGGGCGGCCGTACACCTGGCCCCGCGGATCGGCACCAACGTGGCCCTGCTCAACGCGCTGCTCCACCTCTCTTGCCGGGCATGCACCCCGGCCCTTCAGGGCCGGGGTGCATGCCCGTTCCCGCGGAGCGGGACAGGAGGAGCCGCATGCCTTCGGGGCGATGCAGCGTCCCGGAAGAGGACGGTGGCGGGCTTGGTCATGGGAAGGGCGTGATGGTGCGTTGCTGGGAGCGGGAGCGGTGACGGTGGGGGTCGGTCGCTCGTTCGGGTGAGCCCGGCCGGATGCGAAGAGAGGGGCGAGTGGCGGAGCTACGTTGGACGGCATGTCACGGTTCCGGATGTACCCGACCACCGCGCAGGCGGGCGTCATGCTCGGGCACTGCGCGCACGCCCGGTACGTGTGGAACCTGGCCGTCGAGCAGCACGCGCACTGGCGGCCGGGCAGCAGGTCCGCGCCGGGTTTCGCGGAGCAGTGCCGTCAGCTCACCGAGGCCCGGCGGGAGAGCGCCTGGCTGCGGGCCGGGAACGCGGACGTGCAGCAGCAGGCCCTGAAGGACTTCGCCAGGGCCAAGACGGCCCGGTTCGCCTCCGGGTTCGGTGAGCCGACCTGGCGCAGGAAGCACCAGCATGAGGGCTTCCGGGTGATCGGCACCGACCGGGTCCCGGAGTCCCATCCGGACGGCACCCCGAAGCTGAACGCCACGGGCCGGCAGGTGATGGGCCGCTCGGTGGTGGTGCAGAAACTCAACCGGCGCTGGGCGCGGGTGAAGGTGCCCGGCTGCGGCTGGGTGCGCTTCCGGCTCACCCGCGCCGGGCTGCCGCAGGCGAAGACCTTCCGGGTCACCTTCCGCAACCAGCAGTGGCACATCGCCTTCACCGTGATCCCCGAGCCGACCGGCGCACCGGGTACGGGGGAGGTCATCGGCATCGACCGGGGCGTGAAGATCACCGCTGCCCTGTCCGACGGGCGGAGGCTGAACTGCCCGCAGCTCACCCCCCGGGAGCGGGCCCGGGTCCGCAAGCACCAGCGCCGGGCGGCCCGCGCCCCCAGGGGCAGCGAGGCCAAGGCCGCCGAGTATGCGAAGGTGGCCCGGATCAAGGCGCGGGAGGCGGACAGGCGCAAGGACTGGTGCGAGAAGACCTCCACCATGCTCGCCCGCACCTGCCGCCTGATCCGGTTCGAGAAGCTGAACATCACCACCATGACCCGCTCGGCGAAGGGAACCGTCGCACAGCCCGGCAGGCGGGTGCGGCAGAAGGCCGGGCTGAACCGGGCGATCCTCGCCCAGGGCTGGGGCCTGCTGCGCCGCCGGACCGGGGAGAAGGCCCCGGGCCGGGTCGAGGACGTGCCCGCCCCCTACACCTCTCTGCGGTGCAGTGCCTGCGGCTGGATCGAGAAGGACTCGCGCAAGAGCCAAGCCGAGTTCGTCTGCATCTCCTGCGGGTTCACCTGTAACGCGGATGAGAACGCAGCAGTCAACGTCGCGGCAGGACAGGGCGGGATCCCCCGCCCCCGGCGCACAGCCGGTGCCGGAGGGGTGACAGCGGCCACCGGCCACTCGAGCACCCGTGAACCTCGACCCACCCGGGTCGGAATCCCCCTCCTTTGAGGAGGAGGATGTCAATACGGCTACTGGGACACCGAGGCCGGACACGGCCCGGACGACAAGACACCCGGGCGCGCCGCGGCGCCCCGAGCCCGGGCTGCTGCTCCTGCGGGACCTCCGGGAGCTGCACCTGAGCGCCGCGGAGAACTCCCTGCACTGGGAGATGCTCGCCCAGCTCGCGCAGGCCACCAGGGACGAGGAGCTGCTCGCCGTGGTCTCCGCGTGCCACCCGCAGACCCTGCGCCAGATGCGCTGGACCAACACCCTGATCAAGACCCTCGCCCCGCAGATCCTGACAAGCCTGTGACCCCGGTCCCGGTCCCGCCCGGCTCTCGTCCCGTCCCCCGTCCTCGCGGTCGACCGCGCCGCGCTTCACGCGCGATGTGCCGTCGCGGTGCGGGCGCGCCTGGTCAGTACGGCCGCTGCCGCGGTGGCGATGCCCGCCGTGAGGGCCGAGGCGGCCGCGGCGGGGTGACGGGACAGAGCGGCCTGGAACGAACGGCCGTGCGCCATGTCGTCGAACACGCCGTGGGCACCGTGGTCGGAGCCCTTCGTCTCGTCGACCGGTGCGAAGAGGTTGCTCTCGTCGCTCGGCGGCCGCCGGTCGGTCTGCTGGGAGTCGAAGCCGGTGCGGGCGAGGTAGCGGTCGAGCAGGGCGGGGGCCAGGCGGTTGGCCCAGACGGTCGCCACCGTGGTGGCTCCGACGTAGTACTGCTTGCGGCGCGGGTGGTCGGCGGCGTACACCACGCCTCGCGCGGCCACCTCCGGCTGGTAGACGGGCGGAACGGGCTGTGGATGCCGGGGCAGGCGTGAGTGCACCCAGGAGAACTGCGGGGTGTTGACGCCGGGCAGCTGGGCGACCGTGACGTGTACGTTGCTGCCGCGGTGCAGCAGTTCGGTGCGCAGCGAGGACGTGAAGCCGTTGATGGCGTGTTTCGCGCCGCAGTACGCCGACTGCAGCGGGATGGCCCGTTCGCCCAGTGCGGAGCCGACCTGTACGACGGTGCCGCGGTCGCGGGGCAGCATCCGCTTCAGCGCGGCCCGGGTGCCGTTGACGAAGCCGAGGTAGGTCACCTGGGTGGCACGCTCGTACTCGTCGGCGGTGATCTCGTCGAAGGGGGCGAAGACACCGGTGAACGCGCAGTTGATCCAGACGTCGATGGGGCCGAAGGACCGCTCGGCGGCCTCGGCGGCCGTCTCGACCTGGTGCGCGTCGGCGGTGTCGGCGAGGTGGACGAGCGGGTGGCCGCCGAGGGACTCGACCTCCTGTGCGGCGGCCTCCAGACCGGCCCGGCCGCGGGCGACCAGCACCACGTTGGCGCCGCGCTCGGCGTAGAGGCGGGCGGTGGCGCGGCCGACGCCGGCGCTGGATCCGGTGATGACGACGGTCTCGGGCATGGTCAGCTCCGTTCTCGGCGCCGTGCGGCGCCGGGATCGTGGGAGAGGCGGGCGGCGGATTCCAGCAGCAGGGCGTGCACGAAGGCCTGCGGGAGGTTGCCGCGCAGCTGCCGCTGGGCGATGTCGAACTCCTCGGCGTACAGGCCGGACGCGCCGCAGGCGCCACGGTTCCGTTCGAACCAGCGGTACGCGTCGACCGGGTGGCCCTGCTGGTGTTCGGCCAGTGCCATGGCGAACCCGCACAGCAGGAACGCTCCCTCCGCTTCCGCCAGCGGCCGGTCGTCGTGGCGGAAGCGGTAGACGAAGTGGTCCTGGGCCAGTCGGTCACGGCAGGCGGCGAGGGTGGCGCGGGTGCGCGGATCGTCGGCGGCCGGGGCGCCGCGGACGGCGGGCAGCAGCAGAGCCGCGTCGACCGCCGGGTCGTCGGGGGCGCGCTGCCAGTGGCCGTCGGGGTGCACGCAGTCGGCGGACACGGCGGCGAGCAGGGTGTCGGCGAGCCGGGTGCAGGGGTCGGCGAGGGGGTGGCGGGGAGCCGCGCCGGCCAGGGCGCGGAGTCCGGCGACGCAGATGAGCCGGCTGTGGGTCCACGGCCTGGCCTCCAACTCCCAGATACCGGCGTCCGGTTCACTTCGGCGTTCGGCGATGGCCCGCACCGCGAGGCCGGCGGCCTTCCAGGCGTCGGCGTCCAGGCGGTCCGCGCGGTGGGCGGCGGCGAACAACAGCAGTGCCTCCCCGAAGCAGTCCAGCTGGAACTGGTCCGACACGTGGTTGCCCACCTGGCTGAAGCCGCCGGGATAGCCGGGCAGGTCCAACTCCCGTTGTCCCGGCACCGCGTGGCCGTGCACGGTGTAGGCGGGGGCCAGCCGCGGGCCGTCGGCGAGGAGCCGCTCGCCGACGAACCGGACGGCCGCGTCGAGCAGTTCGGGACAGCCGGCTGCGGCCGCCGCCTGCCCCGCGTAGCTCTGGTCGCGGATCCACACGTACCGGTAGTCGTAGTTGCGGCCTGCTTCCGCGCGTTCGGGGAGGCTGGTGGTGACCGCGGCGACCATGCCGCCGCCGTGACCGGTCAGGCCGCGCAGCACCGCGTAGGAGAGCCGGCTGTCGAGGGTGGCGACGGTGTTCCGCAGCGGGGGCACCGCCTCCCGCCAGGCCCGCTCGGTCGCGGCCCAGGCCGGCCCGGCCCGCGGGAGGTGACGGGGGAGCGGGGAGGTGGAGCATTCCAGGACCAGGTCGTGCGTCTCGCCGGGCCCGAGGAGCAGGTCGGTGCTCAGGCCCTCCGCGCCGGCCGCGGCTTCGGCGGCGCCCTGCCAGCGCAGCCGGTGGCGGCCGGAGGTGAGGTGCCACACGCCGTCCTCGCCGCGGTGCGGGGAGGCGGCCGGTGCGCGGCCGTAGTCGGCGCGCGGGTCGAGGACGACGCGGACGTGGGCCGGTCCGTCGACGGCGATCAGCCGCCGCAGCAGGACCAGCCGGTCCGGCTCGCCGGGGAAGGCGAGTGCCTCGCGGCACTCGAGGACGCCTTCGGCGGTGACCCAGCGGCTGCGCCGGATCAGCGTGCCCTCCTCGTAGTAGCCGCCGGGGACACAGCGGGCGCGGGGGGTGACGGCGTAGGCACCGCGGCCACCGATGAGGGCGGCGAAGACCGCCTCGTCGTGCCAGGTGGGAGCGCACAGCCAGGTGATGGCGCCGTCGGGTCCGACGAGGGCGCCGCGCTCGCCGTCGGCCAGGAGCGCGTAGTCGTGCAGGGGGTGCGGCGGGAACGCCGTGGTGGTCATGGGTGCTGCTCCTGTTCCCGTCCTGTTCCGTCATGTCCTGGCCTGTTCCGTCATGTCCTGTCCTTCTGTCAGTCCACCCGGTAGGGCCGCGCCCGCTCCGTGGCGAGGGTGAGGCCGAGGCCGGGCGCGCCGCCGGCGCCGGGGGTGAGGGTGCCGCCGGTGGGGGCGAGGACGCCGTCGAAGAGGAGGCGTTCGACGCGGACGTGGTCGTGGAACCACTCCAGGTGGCGCAGGTTGGGCACCGTGGCGGCGGCGTGCGCGTGGGCGTGCGGGGCGCAGTGCCCGGAGATGTCGACACCGCGGGCCTGCGCGAGGGCGGCGGCGCGCAGCCAGACGGTGATGCCCCCGCAGCGGGTGACGTCGGCCTGCAGGCAGCCCACGGCGCCGGCGGCGAGCAGGTGCTCGAAGTACGGCAGGGTGTAGCCGTACTCGCCGGCCGCCACCTCCGGGGTGACGCGGGCGCGGATCGCGGCGAGGGTGGCCGGGTGGTCGGCGGAGACGGGTTCCTCGAACCAGGTCACCCCCTCGTCGGCGAGTGCCCGGCTCACGCGTACGGCCTGTTCGGCGCGGTAGCCGCCGTTGGCGTCGACGTACAGTTCGGCGGCGTCGCCGATGACGGCACGGGCCCTGGCGACGCGCCGCCGGTCCCGTTCCTCGCGGCTGCCCCACGACTCCGCGATCTTGATCTTGACGCGGGGAACGTCCTCCTCCTCGACCCAGCCGCGCAGTTGACGCTCCTGCCGGTCGTCGTCGTAGGTGGTGAAGCCGCCGCTGCCGTAGACGGGCACCTCGTCGCGGGCCGCGCCCAGCAGGTGCACGAGGGGCAGGCCGAGCAGGCGGGCCTTGCCGTCCCACAGCGCGATGTCCACGGCCGCGATCGCCTGTGCGGCGACGCCCGGCAGCCCGGCGTTGCGCACCGCGCGCCGCATGGCCTCGTTGACGCGCGGCACGTCGAGCGCCGGGGAGCCGGTGACCACGTCGGTGAGCAGGTCCTCGATGACGTGTGCCGCGGCGGCGGGCGCGTAGGTGTAGCCGAGGCCGGTGACGTTCCCGCAGCGGACGGTGGCCAGGACCAGGGTGGTGCTGTCCCAGCCGAGGGTGCCGTCCGCCTCGGGGGCGTCGGTGGGCACCGTGTAGACGGCGGTGTCCACCCGTTCCACGACCGGGGTGTCGGTCACGTGGTGTCCTTCGCACCGGGCCGGTCCTCGCGGTCCCGGTGGCCGGGCAGGAATTCCTGCACCTTGGCCTTGAAGCCCTGGCGGACCATGCCCGCGCGGTCGCTGTCGCCCTTGAGGACGGAGGCCGCGGCGGCCTCTATCTGGTCGAGGGTGGCGTGCGGCGGGACGGGCGGTACGGCGGGGTCGGTGACGAAGTCCAGTACGCAGGGCCGGTCGGCGGCCAGCGCGGCCTCCCAGGCGCCCACGACCTCGCCCGGCTTCTCGACCCGCAGGCCCTTCAGGCCCATCAGGCGGGCGACGTCGGCGTAGGGGACGTCGGGGATCGACTGGGAGGGCAGGAACTGCGGGGCGCCCGACATGGCGCGCATCTCCCAGGTGACCTGGTTGAGGTCCTGGTTGTTCAGCACCGCCACGACGAGCCGGGGGTCGGCCCACTCCCGGTAGTACTTGGCGGCGGTGATCAGCTCGGCCATGCCGTTCATCTGCATCGCCCCGTCGCCGACGAGCGCGATGGCCGGGCGGTCGCCGTGCGCGAACTTCGCGCCGATGGCGTACGGCACTCCGGGGCCCATGGTGGCGAGGGTGCCGGAGAGCGAGCCGCGCATGGCGCCGCGCAGCTTCAGGTGCCGGGCGTACCAGTTGGCGGCGGAGCCGGAGTCGGAGGACAGGATCACGTTCTCCGGCAGCAGGTCGTTCAGCGCGTGGACGACGTACTCGGGATTGACCGGGTCGGCGTCGACCGCGGCGCGCCGTTCCATCACCTGCCACCAGCGGGCGGTGTCCTTCTCGATCTTCTTGCGCCAGCCCCGGTGCTTCGACGCGGAGAGCAGCGGCAGCAGCCGGGTCAGGGTCTCGCGGGCGTCGCCGACCAGGTTGACCTCGAAGGGGTAGCGCAGGCCGACCATGTGCGGGTCGATGTCGATCTGCACGGCCCGGGCCTGCCCGAACTCCGGCAGGAACTGGGTGTAGGGGAAGGACGAGCCGATGACGAGGAGGGTGTCGCAGCCGGTCATCAGCTCGTACGACGGCCGGGTGCCGAGCAGGCCGATGGAGCCGGTGACATACGGCAGGTCGTCGTCGAGGACGTCCTTGCCCAGCAGCGCCTTGGCCACCCCGGCGTGGAGCCGGTCGGCGAGCGCCATGACCTCCTGACGGGCCCCGCGGGCCCCCTGCCCGACGAGGACCGCCACCTTCTCGCCCGCGTCGAGGACGTCGGCGGCCCGCCGCAGGTCCTCGTCGCTCGGCACCGGCGCGTAGTGCGGCATGCCGAGGCTGGAGGGGACCATCTTGAAGGCGTGCCCGGGCGGCGAGTACTCCAGCTCCTGCACGTCGGCCGGGACGATCACGGCGGTCACCGAGCGCCGGGCGACGGCGGTGCGCATCGCCCGGTCCAGCACGTTGGGCAGTTGCTCGGGGACGGTGACCATCTCGCAGAAGTCGGAGGCGACGTCCTTGTAGAGGCTGACGAGGTCGATCTCCTGCTGGTAGGAGCCGCCCATCGCGCTGCGGTTGGTCTGGCCGACGATCGCGACGACGGGCACGTGGTCCAGCTTCGCGTCGTACAGGCCGTTGAGGAGGTGGACGGCGCCCGGCCCGGAGGTGGCGGCGCACACGCCGACCCGGCCGGAGAACTTGGCGTAGCCGACGGCTTCGAAGGCGGCCATCTCCTCGTGACGGGCCTGGATGAACCGGGGATCGTCGTCGGCGCGGCCCCAGGCCGCGAGCAGACCGTTGATGCCGTCGCCGGCGTAGGCGAAGACATGCTCCACTCCCCACTCGCGCAGGCGCTCGAGGAGGTGGTCGGAGACCTTCTGCGACATGTTCGAGGACCTTTCCGTAGTGCGTGGTGAGCGGTACCGGGGGCGGCACCGGGAGCAGGGTCAGGTGCGGTGCAGCGAGCGCAGGGCGGCCCGGCCGGCCGTCGTCGCGGCGGCCGAGGTGAGGGCGGCGGCGCCCGCGGTGGCCGCCCACCGGGCCGCGCGGGAGGGCGGGCCGGGGCGCACGGCCAGGCGTTCGGGGTGCTCGCTCGGGAGGGTCCCCTCCAGGCCGAGGGCCAGGGCCTCCGCCAGGTGCAGGGCCCGCCGCCCGGTGCCGCCCTGTTCGATCTGGGTGCGGCAGCTGAAGCCGTCGGCGAGCAGCAGGCGGTCGGGTGCCGCCGCGCGGACGGCGGGCAGGACGCCCTGCTCCGCGATCGCCATCGAGACCTCGTGGTGGCCGCGGGTGAAGCCGAAGTCGCCGGCCAGCCCGCAGCAGCCCTCGTCCAGGACGTCGGCGTCCAGGTGGGCGCGGCGCATCAGCTCCCGGTCGGCGTCGAACTTCATGATCGCGTGCTGGTGGCAGTGGGTCTGCACGGTCGCGTGCCGCGCGAGCCCGGGCGGCCGCCAGTCGTCGGGCGCGTGGTGGACGAGGTGTTCGGCGAAGGTGCGGACCTGTCCGGCCAGCCGCCGTACGTCCTGGTCGGCGGACATCAGCTCGGTGGCGTCGGAGCGCAGGACGGCGGTGCAGGACGGTTCGAGACCGATGACCGGGGTGCCCGCCTCGAGGTGGGGCCGCAGGACGCGGAGGGTGCGGCGCAGCACCTTGCGCGCGACGGTGAGCTGGCCGGTGGAGATCCAGGTCAGGCCGCAGCACACCGGCTCGGTGGGCACGGTGACGCGGAAGCCGGCGTCCTCCAGGACGCGTACGGCCGAGACGGCGACGGCGGGGTGGAAGTAGGTGCTGAACGTGTCGGGCCACAGCACGACGGTGCGCGGGTCGGCCGGGTCGGGTTCCTCGCCGGCGCGGTCCCGCCACCACTGGAGGAAGGACCGCTCGGCGAGCACGGGCGCCGGGCGGGCCGCGTCGACGCCGGCCAGCCGCTTGCCCGCGCGGGCGAGACCGGGCGCGTGGAGCGCCGAGTTGACCAGTGAGGGGGCGACGCGGGACAGGCGCGCCCACACGGGCAGCCAGCCCATCGAGTAGTGGGTCGCGGGACGCGTCCGGCCCTCGTAGTGGTGGGAGAGGAACTCCGCCTTGAGGGTGGCCATGTCGACACCGGTCGGACAGTCCGACTTGCAGCCCTTGCAGGCCAGGCACAGGTCCAGCGCGTCGCGTACCTCCGTGGAGCGCCAGCCGTCGGTGACGGCCGAGTCGGCGTGGCCGTCGAGCATCTCGAACAGCAGCCGGGCCCGACCGCGGGTGGAGTGCTCCTCCTCCCGGGTGGCCCGGTAGGAGGGGCACATGACGCCGCCGGAGTGGCTGCGGCAGTTGCCGATGCCGACGCAGCGCAGCACCGCGCGGTTGAAGGAGTGGTCGTCCTCGGGGAAGTCGAAGTGCGTCGCGGGGGTGGCCGGACGCCAGGAGGAGCCCAGCCGCAACTGCCCGTCGACGGGGTGGGGGTGGACGATCTTGCCCGGGTTCATCCGGTTGCCGGGGTCGAACAGCGCCTTCAGCTCGCCGAACGCGGTCACCAGCCGCTCGCCGAACATACGGGTGAGCAGCTCACCGCGGGACTGGCCGTCGCCGTGCTCGCCCGACAGGGAGCCGCCGTAGGAGACGACGAGGTCGGCGGCCCGCTCCAGGAAGCGGCGGAAGTCGGCCACGCCCCCGGCGGTCCTGAGCCCGAACGGGATGCGGGTGTGGACGCAGCCCTGCCCGAAGTGCCCGTACAGGGACGGGTGGTCGTAGTCGAACTCCTCGAACAGCTCCTCCAGGTCCCGCAGATAGTCGCCGAGCCGGTCGGGCGGGACCGCCGAGTCCTCCCAGCCCTCCCAGGTCTCCCGGTCGTCGGGCGGGCGCGCGGTGACGCCGAGTCCGGCCTCGCGCGCCCTGAGCATGCGCTGCTCGCGTTCCGGGTCGTCGGAGAAGGCGACGTCGCCGCCCTTCTCGGACCGGCCGAGGGCGCGCAGCAGGGCGTGCGCCTGCTCGTCGACGTCGTCCTGGCTGTCGCCGCCGAACTGCACCAGCAGCCAGCTGTCGCCCTCCGGCAGGGTGTCCAGCGACTCCAGGTAGGCGTGCTCCTCGCGCATCAGCTGGGCCATCCGCCCGTCCAGGGCCTCCAGTTGGTTCGGGGCGCAGTGCTCCAGCAGGCGGGGGACGTCGTCGGCGGCGGCGCGGATGTCGTCGTAGCCGAGGACCAGCAGCGACCGGTACGCCGGCACCGGCACCAGATCGAGCTCGGCGTGCAGCACGGTCACCAGGGTGCCCTCGCTGCCGACCAGCGCTCCGGCCACGTCGAAGCCGTTCTCCGGCAGCAGGGAGTCGAGGTTGTAGCCGGAGACCCGGCGCGGGATCTTCGGGTAGCCGTGCCGGATGTCGGCGAGGTTCTCGGCGACGATGCGGTCCAGACCGGCGTACAGCTCGGCGCGGCGGCCGCCCTCCGCGGCGATCCGCGCCCGCTCGGCCGCGGACGTCGGCCCCACCCACATCCGGACGCCGTCGTAGGTGAGCACCTCCAGGCGGCGCACGTTGTCCACGGTCTTGCCGTACGCCTGCGCGGACGCGCCGCACGAGTTGTTGCCGATCATGCCGCCCAGGGCGCAGTGGCTGTGCGTGGAGGGCTTCGGCCCGAACTGGAGCCGGTGGTCCGACAGCCGCCGGTTGAGCGCGTCCAGGACGATCCCCGGTTCGACCACGCAGGTCCGCGCGTCGGGATCGACGGAGACCAGCCCGTGGCAGTGCTTGCTCCAGTCGATCACGACGGCCGTGTTCGTCGACTGGCCCGCGAGGCTGGTGCCGCCACCCCGCGACAGCACCGGGGCGCCGAAACGGGCGCACACCCGCACGGCCCGCGCCCCGGCCTCCACCGTGCGGGGCACCACGACACCGATCGGGACCTGGCGGTAGTTCGAGCCGTCGGTGGAGTACGCGCCTCTGCTGCCCGCGTCGAACCTGACCTCGGCGTCCACCTCCTCGCCGAGCGCCGTCACCAGCCGGGCCGCGTCGGCGCCGGAGAACACGGAACCGGAGCCCTCGGGGCCAAAAGCGTCGAAAGGAGTGCGAGGCATCGGAGGAACCGCCTTTCCTGAGCCTGAGCCTGAACTCGAGTCTGGGCCTGGGACTGGGACTGGGCCTGGGCCGCTAAACCGAAGAGCGGATGCCGGCTTCCAGCGGTCTGTTCCCGCGCAGTGCCGTGGCGCCCTCGCGCCAGGCGCCGAGCAGCCTGGCCGCCAGGCGGTCCTCCAGGTGGGAGGTCGCGCGGATCCCGAACACCACCTCGGGATCCAGGTGCGGTTCGCCCTCCAGGAGCCCGCCGACCACGTCGTGCCGTACGACCTGCTCGTGCACCGCGTCCGCCTCCACGTGCTCGGCGTAGAACCGGACGGCCGCCGGGCCCGCGCCCACGCGGCGCAGCGCCTCGGCGAGACGGCGCGAGCCCGGGGACGAGGTCGTCTCGACGGCGGCGAAGTGCCCGACGAGCGCCGCGCGCAGGGCGCGGTGCAGACCGAACAGGGACATCAGGTTGACGGTGGCGAGCGCCTCGGCCGGCGCGGCGTCGACGTAGTGGCCGTACGCCGTGTCCAGCCGCAGGTCCTCCATGAGGTCGGCGAACAGTTCCGCGTGGATCTCGTCGGCGCGGCCCGCACCGAACTCGTCGAACTCGACGGCGACCATGGCGGCCTTGGCCCGCCCGTGGAGCCGCGGGAGGACCCAGGCGTGCGGGTCCGCCTCCTTGAGGTGGTACAGCGAGCGCAGCGCGGCGTACTCACGCAGGTGGCCGAGGCCGCCCTCGTCGCGGAGGAAGTGGGAGACACCGCCGTCGTCGCCGACCGGTTCGAGCTGGAGCTCGTCCAGCGCCTGCCGGGCCGTGTCCGTGGCGTCCACCGGCACGTCCGCGCGCAGCGCGCCCAGGAAGCGACGCTCGAGCGCACCCCGCCAGGCCAGCAGGCCACCGTCCCACTCCAGGCTGTCGGGGACGCCCTGGAAGCCCTGGTAGTGCAGTTCGTAGAGGATGTAGAGGGCGAGTTGCAGGTCGTCGCCGTAGGCGGAACACCGCTCGGGAGACGGCACACTCCCGGGGGCCGTACTCCCAGGGGCCGGACTCCCGGAGTCCGCGCCCCGCAGCAGGGCCGTCACCGCGGCGGAGAGCGGGCCGCGCGGCTCGGGCAGCGGCGGAGACAGCAGCCGGAGCCGGCGCCGGGACGCGGAGCCGGTCACGGGGCCTCGCCCTCCTTCCGCTCGGTACGGGAGCCCGGGCCGGAGGGCTTGCAGCGGCGCCGATGACTGGTGTCGCACCAGGGAAAGATGCGGCTCCGGCGACAGGTGCAGACGGCCACGGTGAAGCGCTGGGAGACCATCACCTCGCCGTCCTCGCCCACCACTTCGACCGGCCCCTCGATGAGCAGCGGCCCGTCGCGCTGGACGCGGACGCGGCGGGGGCGTTCAGGCGTGTTCGGCACGGATGACCACCAGCTCCTCCGTCGTTCCGTCGGCCGCCAGACCCTGCTCGCGCAGCCAGGCGAGCCGTGAGCGCAGCACCCGGCCGAAGGGCAGCCGGGTCCGGTCGACCACCTCCGGGCGCAGACCGGCCCCCTCCAGCCGGGTCAGGGTGTCGTCGACACCGCACAGGTGCGAGTGCACGAGCAGGAGCGTCCCGGCCGGCCGCAGGACCGTCGGCGCGCTGTCGCAGATGCGGTCGATCAGCAGCCGGCCGTCCGAACCGGCGTCCCAGGCCCGGGCGGGGCCCCGCGGCGGCGCGGTGCCCGGGGTGGGCACGTAGGGCGGGTTGGTGATCACCAGGTCGAAGCGGCGGCCGGGCACGGCCGTCGCCAGGTCGCCGTGGCGCACCCGCAGGGACTGGCCGTTCAGCCGGGCGTTCCACCAGGTGGTGGCGAGCGCCCTCCACGAGATGTCGACCGCGGTGACCCGGCCGCCGAGCCGGGCCGCCTCCACCGCGAGCAGGCCGCTTCCGGTGCCGAGGTCCAGCACGTCCGTCTCTCCCGTGATCCGCTCGCGACGCAACGCCCGCCTCAGGAGCCCGGTGTCGGTCTGCGGGGCGTACACGCCTCTGGGGACCCAGTGGCGCAGACGGGGGGCGGCGGTGCGGGATTCGGCCGACACGGAGGCCGGCACGGGGACTGTCATGGGTGCCTCCCTCAGCCACCTGCCCGCAGGGGCAGCGCCGACAGGGCCCGCGCGACACCGAGGAGGTTGTCGGCCATGGCGTGACCGGTGCTGTGCGCCCAGTCGCGGCCCCGCTGTTCGTCCAGGTAGTCGGGCCCCGGACCGGGGCCGAGGTGCCAGTACGTCCAGGCCTGGCCGGGGATCGTGTCACCGATGTCGGCGAGGCCCCCGGAGATCTCGCTGATGACGTGGTGCGCGCCGTCCTCGTTCCCGGTGACCACCACACCGGCCACGCGGTGGTAGGCGACGGGGCGGTCCGCGTCGTCCGTCTCGGACATCATCGCGTTCATGCGTTCGAGGACGCGCTGCGCCACCGAGGACGGCCGGCCCGGCCAGGTGGGCGAGGCGATGACCAGGATCTCGGAATCCAGGAGCTTCGAGTGGACCCGGGGCCACTCGTCGCCGTCGCCGGCATCGGTGGCCACACCGGGGGCGATGGCCAGGTCGACGGCCCGTACGGACGTGACCTGCACGTTCTGTTCGGAGAGCCGCTCCGCGACCACGGAGGCCGGTGCCTCGGTGTGGGAAGGCTCGGGGGACCGCTTGAGAGTGCGGTTGACGACGAGTGCTTTCACGATCGCTCCGGCATCGGGGGCGGGTGGCCCGCTGCACGCACATCCACCGGCAGCGGTGCCCCACGAGTACCCCACGACACCGGACGTAACGAGCGGGGCTCCTACGACACCACCCGGCTCCGGACCATGACGGACGTCTCGGCCGACGACCGCACGCATGGCCGCAGGTGTTCCAGGAGCCCTTCGGGAACGGGGTAGGGCGGCTCGTGGGGAAGAAGCCGCCGGGCGGCTTCCAGGTCGCCGTCCCGCACGAGCCCGTGGATCTCGTGCGCGAGGGCGGTGGTGTCGGTGACGGAGACCGTCCACTCGTCCGCGTAACGGCGTGCCGCCTCACCGGCGAGTCCGAGCTGCAGCGAGCGGTGGGCGAGCGGCCGCAGGTGCACATCGCGCTCGGGGTCCCACTGGACCCGCGCCGGAGCCCGCTTCAACTCCCGCCTCCAGGCGGCCCGGTCGGCGTGCAGCCCACGCTCGTAGTGGGACAGGCAGGCATGCTCCAGCGCCCACTCGAAGCCCTCACGGGTGATCTCGACCGCGAGCACGACCTCCTGCCCCTCCTTGGTCCCCCACCCGCAGCGGTACATCATCCAGAGGAAGGACGGCTTGATCCACGTCATCCGGTCCCGCTTCCAGGCCGCCGGGAAGCGGCCCTCGCGGGCTGCGGGCAGGCCGATCTCCGGTCGGTACGCCTGGTAGACGACGACTGTGGAGCCGGTGGAGCGGGCGCGGATCTGATGCTGAGGTTCTCCCACGGTGACAGCGTGCGGAATCCGTCCGACGCGCGCCGGCGAATTACCCGGGCGCTCGGTCGCCGAGGGAGGGACCGGGTCTCACCGGAAACACCCGTGGCTTCCGGCTACCTGCCCGGGGCGCGGAAGGTGACCTCTCGGCGGGTGGCCTCGTCGACCTCGTCGAGGGTGAGGAGCGGGGTGGCCCGGGTCTGAAGGGCGCCGCTGGCCTTGACGGCGAGACTGACGGCGGCCATGGAGACCGCGTCGGGGAAGTCGACGACGATCACGGTGTCGCTCTCCCCGAAGGCGAAGTACATGGACTCGACCTCCCCGCCGAGGCCGGTGACGACCTGGTCGACGGCGGCGCGGCGGCTGCTCGCGCCGTCCTTGAGCAGGCCCTTCGCACCCTCGGACGTGTAGGTGGCCTGGATGAGGAACTTCGGCATGGGGACGCTCCGTGCTCATCGATGATCGGTGTGCAGAGTGACCTTCCCGCTGTCAGGCCGACAGTCGGCCACCGAGCGGCTGGATTCACCCGTCGGAAGCTGAACCATGGCGTAGGGCCGACGGCGGCGCCGGTACGTGCGGGGATCGGGAGCGCCGGGCGGCGGGATCTTCGGCCGCCCGGGCCCCGGCTTCCGGTTTCGGCGTTCAGCCGGCTTCCTGAAGCGGACAGATCCGTCGACCCCGGCGGCCGAGCGGCTCGGCCGCCGGGGCCGACCGGCAACCGAAGTGCTACGTGACCAGGGACACCACCATGGCGATCAGTCCGATCGCCACCAGCGCCACCACCACCATGATCAGGACGAGCGCCATCGGCCCCCACCCCTTGCGCAGTTCGTGCGGCTCCGGATACGAGATACCGGAGATGCCACCTTCGGCGGGTGGTGTCTCACCAGGGGACACACCGCCGCCCGGCTTGATTCCCGGGGTCCGCCTGGGATCGGGATCAGGAGTCGTCATGGCGCACGCTCCTCTCGGTGCTCGTCTGCCATGTGCCTGCGGGCCGGTGCGACCACTCGCCCTCGGTGACCAGGACGGCACCGACGTCCTGGTCCCGCGTCATCCGGGTCACAGCCGTCACCGAGGCCTGAGTTCGACGGTCGCCGGGGCGCTCGTCATGACCTCGCTGGCCTCGGGGACCTGCTGCGCCGTGGAACCACCCTTCCGTGTGGCGTGGGCGGTACGCTCACCGCCGCTCACCCCCGAGTACCCGTGGGCGACCGGTTCTCACGTCAGCACCGGGGGCATGTGGGCGACGGTCGGAACCGGTGATCGTGCACGGGTACGGACGGATGAACTTGCTCGGACGTACTTCCTGACCTGCGAGGGCGCTTGCCCGTGAGCTGCCGGGCCCGGAGCCGGGTATCGCCTCACGGGCGGGCTGTGGGCGGGCTGTGGGCGGGCTGTGGGCGGGCTGTGGGCGGGCTGTGGGCGGGCTACGGGTACGAGTCGGGAGTCGCCGAGCCGAGCGCGACGCTCAGCGGATTGCGGCGATGCCGACGCCTTGCCGCGGGGGCTGCCCGAAAACCACCCGGCTCGACCCGCGGCATGGGGCCGGGGCGCACGTGGCGACGGCCGTTCCGGGAGGACAGGCACACCGTGACCGACGCCCCCACCGTGATGTGCCAGAACGCGGTCACCGGAGCCGACAGGGCGTGGACCAGCGCGGCCCGGGCCACGGCCGGCTCGGTGACGGCCACCACGTGTCCCGCGTGCGGCGGCAGGCCGTCGATCCAGTCCGCGATCCGTCGGCAGAACCGGCGCACGGATTCGCCCCCGTGGGGTACGGCATCCGGGTCCGTCAGCAGGGCGGAGAGCCCGTAGGGATCGGTGACGGCGACTTCGGCGGCGCTGCGGCCGCGCCACTCGCCGTAGTCGAAGTCGCGTAGCGCGGGCTCCACCTCGGTCGTGAGGGCGAGAGCGTGAGCGGTCCGCGCGCAGCGGAGGGAAGGCGCCCGGACGGCCGTCGAGTACCGGGTCGGGACCGCTCCGACGACGTCTGTGCCGACCGGGCCGCGCTCGCGCGCCGCAAGGTCATCGAAGATCGGCCGGCCCGTGTCGTCCCCGGCGACCGGACAGAGGAACGTCAGACTGATCGACATCCGGCTGCTCTCCCTTCTGCGACGAGGTACCGCCCGCTGCCTCCACAGTCGGGCACCGCCGCCGGTGAACCCATCCGGCACCTGTCCAGAGCCGTCCCGCCGACCGGCTGGAACACCCCCGCCACCCGGCGGCTGTCGGTCCCGGCACCGGGAAGCGCGCCCGGTGGTGGGTACGCATCGGACAGTGGGGCCCGACGGCGAGTGGAGCACGCATGATCCGGGTGATGGTGGTCGACGACGAGGCGCTGATCCGTACCGGTTTCCAGCACATCCTCGAGGCGGCGGACGACCTCGAGGTCGTGGCGGCGGTTTCCGGCGGTCGGGCGGTCCGAACGGCACAGGAGCGACGCCCCGCCGTCGTACTGCTGGACATCCGCATGCCCGACGTGGACGGCCTCACCGTCCTGGCCGACCTGCGCGCGCTGCCGCACCCTCCGGTGGTGGCCATGCTCACGACGTTCGGCATGGACGAGTACGTCACCGCGGCACTGCGCTCGGGCGCCGCCGGCTTCCTGCTCAAGGACACCGACCCGGAGCAGCTGCCCTCCCTGGTGCGGACTCTGGCAGCCGGCGGCACCGTCCTGTCGTCGGAGGTCACCCGAACCGTCGTGGACGGCTACCTGAACGCCGGCCCGCAGCAGGCGGCCGTCCGCAGCCTCGACCGGCTCACCGACCGCGAGCGTGCCGTACTCGCAGCCGTCGCCGAGGGCCTGACCAACGCCGACATCGCCGCACGGATGCATCTGAGCACCGGCACGGTCAAGGACCATGTGAGCGCCGTCCTCACCAAGCTGGAGGTGGGCAGCCGCGTCCAGGCCGCCCTGCTCGCGGAACGCGCCGGCTTCCTCAGGACCCCGCGGGACCGGGAGGGAGCATGAGCACCCGCCGCCCGCCCGCCCCCCTGCTGGACGCCGCCCTCGTCGCGGTGGCGCTGCTCGATGTCTGGGTCCATGCCGACGCCTCCGAGCCGCTGCGCTTGGTCTGCGCCCTGGTCGCCGCGTTCGTCCTTCTCCTGCGCCGGCGCCTGCCGAGGCTGACGTTCCTGCTCACCCTTCCCGCCGTTCTCCTCTCCGACTCGGTCTTCGCCGCCCTGGCCGCGCTGTACACGCTCGCCTCGCTCACCCGTGGCCGCACTCTGCTGGTCGTCTGCGCCGTGGCGTTCACCTTCAGCGATCTGGTCTCGTTGCCCTCGCCGGGATTCGACTTCTCGGCACCGTCGACCTTCATCGCCATGGGCTACACGGCGGCGACGGCGGCCGCCCCGGTCTTCCTCGGTCAGCTCGTGCAGGCCCGGCGCGATCTGTCGTTGCGGCTCGCGGAGATCTCCCGGGCCCGCGACCACGAGCGGCAGCTGACCGCCCAGACCGTGCTGGCCAGGGAACGCACGACCCTCGCCCGCGAGATGCACGACGTCGTCGCCCACCAGGTCAGCCTCATCGCGGTGCGGGCCGGGGCACTCCAGGTCGGCAGCCGCGACACCGACGTCCGGCAGGCCGCGGCCACGATCCGGAAGCTGAGTGTGCAGACGCTGGAAGAGCTGCGGCACATGGTCAGCGTCCTGCGCACCGCCGGGGGCGATCCCGTGGAACTGGTCCCGCAGCCCTCGCTCGCCGATCTCCGGCGGCTGGTCGACAACAGCGGTATCGAGACCGAGCTGCGGACGGACCTGCCGGACGGTCTGCCACCGCCGGTCCAGCGCGCCGTCTACCGCACCGTCCAGGAGGCGCTGACCAACGTGCGGAAGCACGCCCCCGGCGCGACAGCGGTCGTTCGCATCCGCCACGAGCACGCAACGGTCCGTGTCACCGTCACCAACTCACCGCCGACGCGTCCCGCTCTCTCCCTTCCCGGCGCCCACCACGGCCTGGTCGGCCTGCGCCAGCGTGCCGAGCTGCTCGGCGGCACCGTCACCTGCGGCCCCACCCCGGACGGCGGCTACCGACTGAGCTTCGCCCTCCCGGTCACCGGCACACGGTGACGAGGCGAACCGGGTGACCGACGACGTCGTAGGCCGCCCGCCCGGCACCCCCGCCCCCGACTTCCCTGCCCCGGCTCCCTGCCCCCGGCTCCCCTGTACCCACCACCGCTCTCCGCCCCGGTCCGTGACCGAGGAAACGGTGGAGGCGACACCGGGCGTGCGCAGGAGCGGATGAGCTCCACCATCGACATGCTCTTCGAGGACGCGCGCGGGCTGCGGGCTACGGCTACGGGCTGCGCTCACCCGCTCGTCACCGTGGTTCCCGCAGGATCGGGTGGGGAGGGGGACGGTGTCCCTCCGGGTGGTGGGGGGAGGTTCCCGCGGCCTGAGGCTGTGGGCCCCGATACGGGTACCGTGCCGAAAACCGTGAGCAGTCGGCGGGCAGGTGTCACTCAAGCGCTCAGATGAGCGGCATCAGGACAGTAGTGGCCGAAGTGCTCACACCTTTGGGATGGTGTGTCCTCCCCGGGGCGTGGACGTGTGTCCCGGCGTCGCCGTGTCGAGGCCGTCCGCCCGATCCGGGACGAGACCGGAACCCCCGTCGAGGGCCTGACCGGCGCGATCGCGTCGGACCGAGAGGTGGGGCGACGGTGACGACGGACCCGTCGCAACCCGGGCTGTGATCTTTCCGTCTTGCTTCGACGGGCAGCGCTTCGTGAAGGGAAAGCGGTTCCGGCCGGAAGACGACGAGCGAAACCCGCCCTGACATGACCGACATCTGACGGACCAGCCAAGAAGTGAGACACATGCCACCGCAGGACGTTTCTCGAATAAGCCGGAGGGCCGCGCTTTCCGCGGGGCGTCGACCACGGGCGAGACTCTGGGCCGTGGCGGGTGTCGCGGCCCTCGGATTCCTCATCCTGCTGGAGTTCGCCGCGCGTCGCCACGGCCTGCCGGGGCCGATCACCACCCAGGTGCGAGAAGTGGTGGTCGCCCCCAAGTCGGGCGGCCTGCTGTACGCCGCCATGGCGTTGACGGCGGTGGTCCTCACCTGGCGGCAACGGTTCATCGCGGTGGGCGCGGCGATCGGTATCGACATCGCCTTCTCACTGGTCCGGTGGGCGGTGGACGCCGGGACGACCGGCGGCCATCCCTTCGGCAACGGCGCGTTGTGGGTGATCCTGGGTCACGCGGTCATCGCGGTCACCCGCCGCACCGGCCGGGAACGTGTCCTGCTGCTGAAGGGCGTCGGGCTGGGTCTGCTGCTGGTGGCCGGCCGCAAGACCGGTGACACCTGGCTGCTCCTCACCTCGAAGACCCGCCCCATGGTGCTCGACCAGTACGTGGCGACGGCCGATCACGCGTTGGGCGATCCGTCGTGGCTGGTGGGCCGGATCGTCACCGCCACCGGCCCCATCGGCTTCAACGTCCTCGACGTGGTCTACGGCCAGCTCGCGGTGGCCGCGGTCGTCGTCGCGCTGTACCAACTGCGCGGGGTGGCGGCCGAGCGCCGCTTCCCGGGCCACCACCTGGTACGCACCTTCCTGGTGATCGGCCTCCTCGGGCCGGCCTTCTACATGGTCTTCCCGGTGGTCGGACCGCTCTTCGCCTACGGCACCGGCACCGAGTACTGGGCGGCGGTCAGCCTGTGGGCGCCGGACATCCCGTCCAGCGAGCACTGGGCGGTGGCCGACCTGTGGCCGCGGACGCCGCCGCCGATCGACACCCCGCACCCCATGCCGTTCGACGGGATCACCCCGCGGAACTGCATGCCCAGCCTGCACACGGCGTGGGCCGTCGCGCTCTTCCTCCACACCCGGCAGGGCCCGCGCGCCCTGCGGTACGCAGGAACGTTCTGGCTGATCGCCACGCTCACCGCGACGCTGGGCTTCGGCTACCACTACGGCGTGGACCTCATCGCCGGCGTGGTGTTCGTGCTCACGATCGAGGCGGCTCTGCGGTCGTTCGACCGGGGCTGGGACCGGGCAGGGGTCCGACTGGCCGCTTACGGAGCGACGGTCTTCGCCGCGCTGCTGCTGTCCTATCGCTTCCTGCCGTCGCGGATGGCCGAGTATCCGTGGGTGTCAGGCCCTCTGCTCATGCTGGCGATGGCCTCCGTGGTCCACGGCTACGTACGGACCACCGCGGCGTGGGAACCGAGGGACACACCGGCGCGACAGCCGCAGCCGGAACCGGAACCGGAACCGGAACCGGAGCCGCAGCCGGAGCCGGAACGGCAGCCGGAACCACAGCCGGAGCCGGAACCGAGCTGAACCGTGATGCACCGGGTTGCCCGCTGCTCCGACCTCGCCGGTGCGTGCTGACGTGTTCCGGGCTCCCGCTCGGCCCGATGCGTCAGGCGTGGTAGGCGTGGGTCTGGGTGGCCTTCACCGTGGCCCAGACGGTGGCGCCGTGGTGCAGGTCGAGTTCGGCGGCGGCGACCGCGGTCAGGTCGGCCGCCAGCGGGAGTTCGCCGGTGAGGTCGGCGCGGATCTGGTCGCCGTGGGTCTCCAGTCCGGCCACCTCGCAGCGCCAGACGTTGCGGGCGCTGGAGCCGGTGGGACGCTCCCGGTGCAGGGTCACCGCGCTGGGCGGGAAGGCGACGAAGACCGGTCCGGTGAGGCTCTCGGACGTGGCGACGGGGGGCCCGTCGTCGAGGCGGACGGTGTGTCCCCGTGCCTGGCCCCGGTAGAGGTTGAGGCCGACCAGGTGGGCGATGTAGTCGGTGCGCGGGTGGCGGGAGATGTGGGCGGGGGTGCCTTCCTGGACGACGTGTCCGTTCTCGACGACGACGAGGCGGTCGGCGAGGACCATGGCGTCCAGCGGGTCATGGGTGACGAGTACGGCGACGGCCTCGAAGCCGGCCAGGTGGCGGCGGAGCTGGGCGCGGACGTCGAGGCGGGTGCGGGCGTCGAGGGCGGCGAGCGGTTCGTCGAGGAGCAGCAGCCGGGGGCGGGTGGCCAGGGCGCGGGCGAGGGCGACGCGCTGGGCCTGGCCACCGGAGAGCCGGCGGGGCTTGACGGCGGCGTGGTCGGTGAGGTCCATGCGGTCCAGCCACTCGGCGGCCTGGGCGCGGGCCTGTGCCTTGCTCGCGCCCCGGCAGCGCGGGCCGAAGGCCACGTTGTCCAGCGCGGACAGGTGGGGGAAGAGCAGGTAGTCCTGGAAGACGACCCCGACCGGACGGGCTTCCGGCGGTGTCCGCTCCAGCTCCCGGCCGTCGAGCCTGAGGTGTCCGCCGGTGAGCGGGACGAGACCGGCCAGGGCCCGCAGGGCGGTCGTCTTGCCGGCGCCGTTGGGTCCGAGCAGGGCGACCACGTCGCCGGGGGCCGCGGTCAGTGCCACGTCGAGGCGGAAGGCGCCGCGCTCGACGACGAGCCGTGCGTCGAGTCCCTGGGCGACGGTACCCGCGGCAGGGTGCGCGGTCGTCTTCTCGGTGCCGGTCATGAGGCGGTCATCCAGCGGTCGCGCAGTCCGGCCAGTACGGCGATGGAGACGGCGAGTAGCACCAGGCTGAGGGCGATGGCCGCCTCCGGGTCGTTCTGCAGGGCGAGGTAGACGGCCAGCGGCATGGTCTGGGTACGGCCGGGGAAGTTGCCGGCGAAGGTGATCGTCGCACCGAACTCGCCGAGCGCCCGCGCCCAGGCCAGGACGGCACCGGCCGCGATGCCGGGCGCGATCAGCGGCAGCGTGACCCGGCGGAACGCGGTGAAGCGGGAGGCGCCCAGGGTGGCCGCCGCCTCCTCGAAGCGGGGGTCGGCGGCCCGCAGGGTGCCTTCGACGCTGATGACCAGGAACGGCATCGCCACGAACGCCTCGGCCACGACGACGCCCGCGGTGGTGAACGGCAGGGTGATCCCGAACCAGGAGTCCAGCCACTGCCCCACGACCCCGTTGCGGCCCAGCGCCATCAGCAGGGCGACACCGCCCACCACCGGCGGCAGCACCAACGGCAGCGTCACCAGGGCCCGTACGAGACCGCGTCCGGGGAACTCGACCCGGGCCAGCAGCCAGGCCAGCGGTACGCCGAACAGCATGCTCACCACGGTCGCCGCCGTGGCGCAGACGAGGGACAGCCGCAGGGCCTGCCACACCGCGGTACTGGCCAGCAGCTCGGGCATGCTCGGCCAGGGGGCCCTGATCAGCAGGGCGATCAGGGGGACGAGCAGGAACGCCAGCCCGATCAGTGCGGGCACGAGCAGCGGCAGGGGAACACCACCCCGGACCTGCGCACCTGCCCGAGGACGGCGCCGCGGCCCGCCCGTGCGGAGTCGGGCCACCGCACCGGCCTTGCGCGGCGAGGTCACGGCGCGGTGAACCCGGCCTCGGTCAGCACCTTCTGGCCCGCGGCGGACTGCACCAGTGCGATGAACGCCTTGCCGGCCTCGCCGTTCGGTGCGTCCTTGAGCAGGGTGATCGGGTAGTCGTTGACGGCCTCGGCCGACTCGGGGAACTCCACGCCCTCCACCTTCTCACCGGCCGCCTTCACATCGCTCCTGTAGACGACGGCGGCGTCGGCCTCCTTGAGCACCACCTTGTTCAGGGCGGCCTTGACGTCCTCCTCGTAGGAGACCGGGGTGAGCTCGAGACCGGCCGCGGTCAGCGCCTTCTGGGCCGCGGCGCCGCACGGCACCGCCTTGTCGCACAGCACGACCTTCAGATCGTCCCCGGTGAGGTCCTTGAGGGAGGAGATCCTGTCCGGGTTGCCGGGCAGGGTGGCGATCTCCAGCTGGTTGCGGACGAAGGTGGCAGGGGTTCCGGCGGCGTCCCCGGCGTCCGTGACCACCTGCATCGTCTTCGGGCTGGCCGAGGCGAACACGTCGGCCGGGGCCCCGCTGGTGATGCCCGCGGCGAGTGAGTCACTGCCGCCGAAGTTGAAGACGACCTTCGTGCCGGGGTGCTCCTTCTCGAACGCCTCTCCGATCCTGGTGAAGCTCTCGGTCAGCGAGGCCGCGGCGAAGACGTTCACGGTCCCGGACACCTTGTCCGCACCGCCGGCCGCGGCGGAGCTCTCGGGCTTCCCGCCGGAGTCCGAGCCGGACGACGAGCAGGCGCTCAGGGCCAGCAGGGCGGCGGCGCCCGCGCCGGTCACCTGAAGCATCCGGCGGGTCCGGCGCGCGGAACGGATCATCACGGGTCCCACTTCCTCATGTCCTGAACGGACTTGTCCACGGTCTCTCGACGACCACGTCGGTCGACTTGATCACGGCGGCTGCCGGAACACCGGGCTCCAGCCCGAGTTCCTCCACCGGTTCGCGGCTGACCGGCGCCCCCACCCAGCTGAGCGGGGGAACCGGTGGACCCCCGCTCGGCGGGGTGCTGCTGCCGGACGTACGCCGCGGGGGCCGCGCCGGTGAGGATCCGGTGACCCGTCCCGTCGCGTGCGACGGCGGGTGCTCCGCCGTCGGCCGGACGCCTCACGGCGCTGGCGCTGGCGCTGACGCCGAGCAGGGCGGCCGCGTCCCCGATCCGGTAGCTGTGCACACGTGGATGATAATGCCGCAAATGCCAGGCGAAAGCCTCTTGTCGCTTTGCGTGAGCCGGGCACTTCATCACCTGGCTTGGCATGTGCGTTTACAGGGGAAGGGTGGCCGGGTGCGGTGGTAGCCCGTGAGTCAGTCCCGCGCAGCCGACGGCACGGTGGACAGCGTCTTCGGCGCGGGTCTGCTCCACCACGTCCCCGGCCCCGCCGTATCCCTCGTCGAATGGACGCAGAGCGTCCGACTCGGTGGGCAGGTGGGCCGGGGAGGCTTCGCTCAGACGCGGTCGATGTGCACGTTCGTGGACTTCACCCGGGCGGTGGCTTCCACCCCCACCTCCAGTGCCAGTTCCTCCACGGCCTCCCGCGTCAGCAGTGACACCAGCCGGTGCGGACCGATGTGCAGGACACGTCCTCCTCGCCGCTCCCGCTCCGGGCGAGTTCCACGGAGAAGGCGGCGAGGTCCTTCCCGTCGATGAGCCGCTTGCCGCCCTCGTCCCGACGGGTCGCCACCCGGCCCGCGTCCGCCCGCCGTCGCGCGGTGTCCGCACTCACGCCGAGCAGCCGGGCCGCCTGACCGATCGTGTATGCCTGCATACGCGCCAAGACAGGTCAGCGACACAGCGCACCTTCGATCCCACGGCGTCGTCGCCGCCCGCGCCCAGGAGGTGGCAGGCCTGCTGATCCTGCCGCCGTGCCGGGTGCCCGGCGTTCGCCGTACCGCGGCAGACCCCGCGAATTCCCGCACCCCCCTGGACGGTCAGTGGATGATCGGGGGCGCAGGAGGGGCGGTGCTGTACAGGGCGTGTACGGCTGTTCGCGCCGCTCGCTCCACCGTGGAGATGCCGTGGGACATGCTCGGGCTGCCGTGCGAGAGGACGACGATGTAGAACGTGCTCCCGTGTGCCTCTACTCGTCCCATGCTGTTGATCACCCAGCGTTTCGAGTGGGAGCGCTGCAGCCAGCCGTTCTTGAGCTGCCAACGGCTGCCTTCCGCGGAGACTCCCCAGTCCTGGTCGGCGTCGATGTGCCCCATGAAGGTCCGGATCAGCTGGCGTGAGGATGTGCTGAGCGGTGAAGTGTCGGCGAACACGGCGTTCAACAGGGTCAGTTGGTCTGCCGCGGTGGTGCGGGTGAGGCCCCAGTGGACATCCGGTCCTGCTTGGGTGGAGGTCAGCCCCAGGGCCTTGTTGGCGTCAGTGAGTCCTGGGCCGCCGCCGATACGTCGCCACAGGGCGCCCGCGGAGTCGTTGTCGCTGCTCTGGATCATCGAGGCGGCGGTGGACGTCTCCCACGGGGTGAGCGACCGTCTTTCGTGCTGGGTACGCAGCAGCAGTGCCGCCAGGATGTCCACCTTCACCAGGCTCGCGGTGACGTGTGTCTGTGAGCCGTACACCGTCCGTCGGCCGGTCCTGGGCTCCAGAACGGCGACCGACACCTGAGTGCCGCTCTGTGCTCGAATCGGTTCGAGCAGACGGGTGAGTGCGTTGCCCACATCCGTCGGGGCCGGCGTCCGCGTGCCGGGGAGGCCCGGCGGTGCTTGGGCCGGCTTGCTGTTGACCGGCGTCACGGGTGTCTGGTTCTGCGTCAGGGGGCGTCCGGACCGGTCACCGGTTGCGGTGTGGCCGGCGGCGAAGCAGCCCGTGAGCAGCATGCCCACTGTTGAGCAGGCCAGCACCAGCCGTATCCGCCCCCGCCGCGCGCAGGCCTTGCCGTGTCCGCTCGGGCCGGGCGGGGCAGGCCGGTGCCCCGTTCCGTGGGGTGGGCGGGCAGCATGACTCGGATTCATCGGGAACCTCGATCGCACAAGCGGGAGAAAGCCGGAGAGAGCACCACGCCCACAGTTTTTTCCGGGGCGAGGCGCGCCGCATCCCGGGGCGGTTTCCCCCTAAAGGCGCAACACGCTCACTGCGGACGCCACCTGACGGGCCCTTGGAGATGAAGCGAAGGCCCGTCTCCCGTGGCCCTGTACACCTGCCCCGTGCCGCCATGTCGTGCGACACACCCCCCGGGACTCCTGGTGCGATGGCCTGTCCACGCCACTCTTCCCGGTGAGCATCGTGCAGCGTTTGGAGGAGTTGCGCGGCGTGGCTGCGGGTGTCATCGAGGCCGGTCCGGGCGTGGAGTACGTCGGCTGTCTCAGGGACCGGTGAGGGATGCCGTGCATACGGGCTGCCTCCACCGCACCCTCACCGGCCTCGGCCGCGCTGCCGCCGTGTGCCGTCGACCGGAATCAACCGCGGCGTCCGGCCCGTGACGCCGGCTTCGGAACCCTCGGCCCGGGAAGCGACGGGGCTTGGACGGCCGGATGAGCGCTGACCTGCGTTGCCGCTGTTTCATGAGTCTGGTCGCACCGCTGCCGACCGTGGTTGTCCGCCCTGACGGGCACGGACGGGGCACGGCCTCGACAGTCGTCCCGGGCCGTCACGGTGATCGTCATGGCCTCGGGCTTCCGGCTCCTCGGAGGCGGTCACCACCGGGTGAGCAGCAGGTGGTTGAGGAGCAGGGCGAGCAGCGCCTGGGCGGTGAGCCAGGCGCGGACGGGGGCCCCTCCTGTTCGTGGGGGTCCCCCCTGCTCGTGGGGGTCCCCCCTGCTCGTGGGGGTCCCCCCTGCTCGTGGGGGTCCCCCCTGCTCGAGCGAAGTCGAGAACTTGGGGGAGAAGTCGAGAACTTGGGGGAGAAGTCGAGAACTTGGGGGAGAAGTCGAGGACTTGGGGGAGGAGCCGGGACCTCGGGGGAGGGCGAGGAACGCGCACGCCGGGAGCAGCCACAGTGCGAAGGGAAGCCAGATGCGTTCCGTCTCCGCCTTGCTCATGCCGGACAGGTCGGCGACCAGCAGGGCGAGGAGGGCGGCGGACACGAGGAGTGCGAGGCGGGTCTCGGCTGCCCGGCCGGGGGCGCCGCGGCGGTGGCGGACGAGCACCGCACCGGTCCGCCGCAGGCCCGCCGCCGTCGCCAGGCCCGTGACGAGCACCGTGCAGGCGAGGTTGGCCCACACCCAGTAGCCGTAGGGGCGGATGCCGCCCACGCCCTGGTGGTAGCGCGTGACCAGCAGGCGGTACGCCTCCCACCAGTCGAACCCGGCGAGCGTGAACGCCGTCGGGACCACCGCCAGTCCGGCGAGCAGGGGCACCAGCAGGGCGGGGCGTTCCCGGATCCCGTGCCGGCCGAGCACCAGGACCGCCGCCGCGATCAGCGCGACGAGCGTGAGGCCGTACGACAGGTAGCAGGCCAGGCCGAACAGCAGCCCGGACGCCCCCGCCCGCCACAGGGACCGTCCGGTGACCGCCAGGGCGAGCAGCGCCACCGCCCACGCGGCCACCGCCGCGAAGTACGCGTCGGCCGAGGTGCCCATCCACACGGCGGCCGGGGCCAGGACGAGGAAGGGCGCCGCCCGTCGCGCGAGTTCCTCGTCGGCCAGGGCGCGGACCGTGACCAGCACGGCCGCGCAGGCCGTCGCCCCGACGGTGATGCACCACACCCCGGCCCAGCCCCCGCCCCGCAGCCCGATCCGGTCGAGCAGGACGAAGGTGAGCGGGGCCGCGGGCGGGTGGCCGGCGATGTGGGCGGGCCAGTGGTCGGGGGAGCCGAGCAGGATGTGCCGGGTGAAGCCCCGCAGCGCCGCCGGGATGTCGTGGAAGCGGTCGATGACCTGGAGGTACTCGTGGGGGGTGGTGAGCCGGCCGGCGATGCCCCGCTGCCAGCCGTCGACCAGGGCGAGGGAGAAGGTCCACGCCGTGGCCGTGCCCCACGTCAGGGGGACCAGGGCCCGCCAGGGAAGACGGGCCGCGAGGGCGGGGCCGTACGCCACGGTGGTGATCGCCACCAGGACGGCCGCCGGAGTGCCGGGGCCGAGGTGGGGTTCCCAGGACGCCAGCAGTGGGGGCCAGTCGGCGAACAGCGTACGGTCGGCCCCCTGGATGTGGCGGCCGACCAGCACGGCCGCCGTCACGAGCAGCACGGCGGCCCCGGCCGCGTACAGGTCACGGCTCGGGCCGCGGGGCACGCCGGAGTGCGCTGCGCCGGGCTCGGCGGAGGGCGGGGTGCGGTTCACACCGGAACGCTAGGCCGCGCGGCCGGTCACGGACCGCCGACCGGGCCCGATGTCGGCGTTTCGTCCCGAGTCGCACGCCTTTCGCGGGATGGTTCCGGCCTACCGTCGGGACATGCGCGACCCCGACGCCCCACGACTTCCCTCCTCGCCCGGTTTCTGGCGCAGCCCCCTGCGCGGTCCCCGGTTCACCTCGGTGCTGGGCCTGGTCCTGCTCGCCGGCATCACCGTGCTGTTCGTGACGGGCCTGGTCTCGTACGCCGCTTACAACCCCGACCTGTCGCCGGTGAACGACAAGACACCGGACAAGGGGATCCTCGGCTTCTACCTCTTCGCCTGGCCGACGGACCCGCACTGGCTGTACCGGCTCAACCAGGGCGTCCACGTCACCCTCGGCATCACCCTGATCCCCGTCCTGCTCGCCAAGCTGTGGTCCGTGGTGCCGAGGCTGTTCACGCTGCCGCCGGCCCGCTCGCTCGCGCACGCCCTGGAGCGGATCTCGCTGCTGCTCCTGGTGGGCGGCGCACTGTTCCAGTTCGTGACCGGTGTGCTCAACATCCAGCTCGACTACGTCTTCCCCGGCTCCTTCTACACGCTGCACTTCTACGGGGCGTGGGTGTTCTTCGCCGCGTTCGTCGTCCACGTGCTGCTGAGGACGCCCACGGCGCTGCGCAATCTGCGCCACCTGCGGGAGGAGAGGGACGACCTGGTGTCCCCGCGCCCCGCCGAGCCGACCGTCTCCCGGCGGGGCGCCCTGTGGTTCGTCGGGGGCGGTTCGCTGCTGCTGTTCGCCACCACGGTGGGACAGAACTTCGACGGTCCGCTGCGACGCACCGCCCTCCTCGCACCGCACGGCGGCGCCGACCCCGGCAGCGGCCCGAACGGCTTCCAGATCAACAAGACCGCCGCGTACGCCAGGATCGACGCGGCGGAGACGGGCGAGGACGTGTGGCGGCTCGTCGTCACGGGACGCACGGGCACCGTCCGCCTCCGCCGGGCCGAGCTGCTCCGGCTCCCCCTGTACAGCGCGGCGTTGCCCATCGCCTGCGTGGAGGGCTGGTCGACGTCGGACCAGTGGTGGCGCGGGGTGCGGCTGCGCGACCTCGCGGCGCTCGTCGGGTACGACGATCCGCCGGACGTGTTCGTCGAGTCCCTCCAGCGAAGCGGCGCCTTCCGGAAAGCCGCCCTGCGCGCCAACCAGGTGGCCGACCCGCGTTCCCTGCTCGCCCTGTACGTCAACGGCGAGGAGTTGTCCCTCGACCACGGCCACCCGGCGCGGATCATCGTGCCCGCCGCGCCCGGTGTGCTCAACACCAAGTGGGTGGCCCGGATGACGTTCGGAGACCTGTGATGCCTCCACGGCTTCGGCTACGGCTTCGGCCACGACTTCGGCGGCTTCCGCGCGTTCCGATCGGCAGCCCCCTGCAACTCCTGCTGCTCGCCTGCTCGTTCGCGCTCGCCGCCTACGCGGGGGTGCGGCTGCTCGCGGACGACTGGTTCGGCGTGGCGCTGTGGTTCGTGGGGGTGGCGCTGCTGCACGACCTCGTGCTGCTGCCCTTGTACACGGCCGCGGACCGGGCGGCCGTACGGGGGCTCGGTGCGGTCCGGCGCCGGGAGTGGGTGCTGTACGTGCGCGTACCGGCGGCCCTTTCCGGGCTGCTCCTTCTGGTGTGGTTCCCGCTGATCAGCGGCAGGGTGGAGCGGCGCTACCGGCTCGGCACCGGGCTGTCGGTGGACGTGTTCCTCCCCCGCTGGCTGCTGCTCACCGCCGTCCTCTTCGGCGGCTCGGCGCTGCTGCTGGCGCTGCGGCTGCGGCGACTGCGCAGGGCGGCGCAGCGCCGTCCGCCGGCCGTCCACTGACCGGCCGGACCAGTCCTGTGGGGACCGGAGCAGCACCCGTGTGCCGAGCCTCGCCCCCGGGGGAGAGGGCGTCGGTTCCGCCGGCGTCGGTGAGGCCGACGACCTGTACCTGGGTGCGCTCCTCGACGTTCACCGGGGCGGTCCCGGAGCTCAGCACGTCCCGGTCGACCACGTCGGCCCCGGAGCGTCGGCGTTCCCTCTTCAGTGGCAGCAGCCGGACGTCGGCGCGGTGCGGGAACAGCGGGCCGCGGCCGGCGTGCGGGGCGGCGGCCGCTCGGGCGGTGGGGGGCGGGGTGCTCATCGGGGTGCGGCCGGGGGCGGAGTCGACTTCGCGGCGGGTCAGGAGTCCGGTGGGGAGTCCGGTCGGCCGGCCGGTGGGGAGTCCGGCCCCGTGACCGGCGGCGAGCCGAACCCCGTGACCGGCCGCGCATCCGGTCCCGCGCCCGCAGTGCACCGGGCCAGCCGTGCGGCGAAGCGGCCGTGCGGGGCCAGGGCGGCGACGGCATGGGCGTCGGCGGCGGTGTCGACGTCGCGCAGGGGCGGCAGGTCGCGCACCCGCAGGCCGGCGGTGAGGAGCCGGTCCCGCTGGACCGCTCCCGTCACCGAGGTCGACATGGGCACGCCCCGCAGCAGGGCGGGATCGGGGCGGGCCAGCCCGAGGGCCCAGAAACCGCCGTCCTCGGCCGGGCCGAAGTGGGCGTCGCAGTCGGCGAAGTCCACGGTGAGCAGCTCCGGCGTCACCTGCGGGGTGTCCATGCCGATGAGCAGCGCCGGACCCTCGCAGCGCGCGAAGGCGTCCGCCAGCCGCTCGTCCAGCCCGCCCGCGCACTGCGGTACGACGTCGAAGCCGGGCGGCAGCCAGGGACCGGGGGCGCCGTCGAGGACGAGGACGCGCCGGGAGGCGGGTGCGGCCGCCACGGCGTACAGGGTGTCCGCGAGGGCCGCCTCGGCCAGCTGAGCCGCCTGACCGGGCGTGAACGGCGGGGTGAGCCGGGTCTTGACCCGGCCCGGCCGCGGCTCCTTGGCGATGACGAGGAGCGTGGTCAACGGACGGTTCCTCCTCCGGGCGCGGGGGGCTCCCCGCGCCCGGGGGGTTCGTTCAACACGCGGCTCATGTCCCGTACGGCCTGCCAGGTGCCGCGCCAGGTGCCCGTCACCTTCGAGGCACCGGTGCGCGGCAGATAGGGCACGTCGTGCTCGGCGATCCGCCAGCCGGCGTCGGCCGCGCGGACGACCATCTGGAGCGGATAGCCGCTGCGCCGGTCGGTGAGGCCGAGGGCGAGCAGGGGTGCGCGGCGCGCGGCGCGCAGGGGTCCGAGGTCGTGCAGGCGCAGCCCGGTGCGGCGGCGCAGCATCCGTGCGAGCGCCAGATTGCCGGCGCGGGCGTGCGCGGGCCACGCGCCCCGGCCCCGCGGACGCCGTCGGCCGAGCACCAGGTCGGCCTCGCCGGCCCGGACTTCGCGGACGAAGGGGACGAGGAGCGACGGGTCGAGGGAGGCGTCGCCGTCGCAGAAGCACACCACGTCGGCGGTGGCGGCGGTCAACCCGGCGTGGCAGGCGGCGCCGAAGCCCCGGAGCGGCTCGTGCACGACGGTCGCGCCGCACGCGCGGGCGACCTCGGCCGAGCCGTCGGTGGAACCGTTGTCGACGACGAGCGCGCGCCAGCCCGGCGGGATCCGTTCGAGCACCCAGGGAAGGGCCTCGGCCTCGTTCAGGCAGGGCAGCACCACGTCGACGTCCGCAGGAGGCGTCGTCACGGCCTCACCCTACGAAAGCGAACCGGGCATACCGGACTTCCGCTCCGTACGGAACGAGGGTTTCCGGAGTCAGGGTGGTGTTCGGGGGATCGCTCAGGCGCACCGGGGCGGGATCGTCGAGGCGCACCAGGGCCGGGCCACCGCGCGCCATGCTCCCGGCGGGTGCCGCTTCGAGGCGGTGCCCTCCGCCGCCGCTCCCTGAGCGCGGGCGGCGCCACCGGCCCACCGCGGTCCTACGCCCTTCGCGCTCCGGCCCGCGCGAACTCCGCCATGCCTTCCTCGAAACCGACCTCCGGCCTCCACCCCAGCCCGGCCCGCAGCCGCGACGAGTCCGCGGTGATGTGCCGTACGTCCCCGAGCCGGTACTCACCGGTGACGACCGGCTCGGGCCCGCCGTACGCGGCGGCCAGCGCCCGTGCCGTCTCGCCGACGGTGTGCGGTTCACCGCTGCCGGTGTTGTATGCCGTGAGCACGCCCCGGGCGGCCTCCGCCTCCAGCGCCACCGCGTTGGCCGCCGCCACGTCCCGGACGTGCACGAAGTCCCTCAGCTGCCGCCCGTCCTCGAACACGCGCGGTGCCTCACCCCGGGCGAGCGCCGAGCGGAAGAAGGAGGCGACACCGGCATACGGGGTGTCGCGGGGCATCCCGGGGCCGTACACGTTGTGGTAGCGCAGCGACACCGCCGACCCGCCGGTGCAGCGGGCCCACGCGGCGGCCAGGTGCTCCTGGGCGAGCTTGGTCGCCGCGTACACGTTCCGGGGGTCGGCCGGGGCGTCCTCGCCGACCAGGCCGGGGGAGAGGTCGCCCCCGCACACCGGGCAGGCGGGCTCGAACCGGCCCGCGTCGAGGTCGGCGACGGCCCGCGGCCCGGGCCGTACGGCTCCGTGCCGCGGGCACGCGTACCGCCCCTCCCCGTAGACGACCATCGACCCGGCCAGCACGAGGCGCCCGACGCCGGCCTCCGCCATGGCGGCGAGCAGCACGGCGGTGCCCAGGTCGTTGCGCGAGACGTACTCCGCCGCGTCGGCGACCCCGTCGCCGAGCCCGACCCTCGCGGCCTGGTGGCACACGGCGTCCACACCGGACAGGGCACGGCCGACGGCTGCCGGGTCCCGCACGTCGGCGCCGGGATCCTCCCGCACGTCGAACACGAGCGGCTCGTGTCCGCGTTCCCGGAGCGCGGCGACGACATGGGACCCGATGAACCCGGCACCGCCGGTGACCAGTACGCGCATACGGCCACGCTAGGTCCGCACCGGCGCCGCACCACGGGAGCGCGCCCGTACGCCACGACTCCGCAAGGCGTACGCGGGTGCGTCAAACCGGGGCGAACCGGAAACCGTGCGAGAGGCTGTCACCCATGACGGCCTCACCCTCCACCGACGCCCCGTACCGCTACGACGACCTGACCGCCCTCTACGTCAACTGCAGCCTCAAACCGTCCCCGCAGCTCAGCCACACCCAGGGCCTGATCGACAGGAGCCGGGCCGTCATGGACGCCGCCGGCGTGACCACGGACCTGATCCGCGCCGTGGACCACGACATCGCCCCCGGCGTCTACCCGGACATGACCGAGCACGGCTTCGCCACCGACGCCTGGCCCGGGCTGTACGAGAAGGTGATGGCCGCCGACATCCTGGTGCTCGCCGGCCCGATCTGGCTGGGCGACAACAGCTCCGTCACCAAGCAGGTCGTCGAGCGTCTCTACGCCTGCTCCTCGCTGCTCAACTCCCAGGGCCAGTACGCCTACTACGGCCGCGTCGGCGGCTGTCTGATCACCGGCAACGAGGACGGCGTGAAGCACTGCGCCATGAACATCCTCTACAGCCTCCAGCACCTCGGCTACACGATCCCGCCCCAGGCGGACGCCGGCTGGATCGGCGCGGCCGGCCCCGGTCCCTCGTACCTCGACCCGGACTCGGGCGGCCCGGAGAACGACTTCACCAACCGCAACACCTCCTTCATGACCTGGAACCTGATGCACCTCGCCGCCCTGCTGAAGCGCGCCGGAGGCGTCCCCGCCCACGGCAACCAGCGCTCGCAGTGGGACGCCGGCTGCCGCCCGGACGCGGACAACCCCGAGCACCGCTGACCGCTCCCTGGCGGGCGCAAGGGTTCCGTCATCCGGGCGGCCCAGGACGGCCGCCGGCCTGGGGCACGTAAAGGGGCGCCGCCCTCGACTGGGCTGGACGACAACGAACCCCAGGCCGCTGACCTGGAGTTGCTCTCCGGAGCGGGTGACGAGAACCGCATTCGCGCTCTCAGCCGGGGAAGCGACGGCTCCCGGACGGGGTCCACGCCTTTGACCTGCGCGGATGTCGTCCCTCCGAGGCGGTGGGGAGGGGTGTGCCGCACCGCCGCCGACCGTGGTTGTCCGTTCGTACGGGCACGCTGTGGGCACGGGTGCCCGCGAGCAGCCGGGCCCTGCGCGTACGTGGTGCCGACTCGCGGGGGCCGCGAGGCCCTGCGCGTGCGGCTGGGAATCAGCTCTCGAGCCGTCTCCGGCGACCTCCCTCACCCGGGGCGCCGGAAGGTGAGTCCGACGTGGTCGGCGGACCGGAATCCCCGGCCACCCGGGTCACCGGACTTCAGGTCGAGCCCCGGTGTGGTTCGGCCTGTGGTGCGTACGCACCAGGGCAGGGGAGTGGCTCCCCGCCGAGCAGACAGAGCGCGAACGCCACCGCCGTGATCGCTCCCTCCCGCCACCACGTGCCGCGCGGTCGCGGGCCACCCCCACCCGTGTGCGTCATGGCCGGTTCAGCCCCGGCCGGCGGGGAGCCCCCGCACCGCCGCGTCCGGCCCGGTCGCGGAGACGGCCGGGACGTACCCGCTCGGTGCCTCGCCCTCGATGTCTGCGCTAATTGTCGGATTCGATACCCAAGTCGGCTCGCATGGCACCTTTCTGCTCCCCCACGTAGGGCCAGACCTTTTGGTGCAGCTCGTCCTCCAGGGCTTGCAGCTCGGCCACACGTCCGGACAGGGACGGCCCGAGCTGCTTGATCTTTCCGTATGCGGTGTTCAACCGGGTCTTGGCGACGCTGGACGCATCGAGCACCGGGCGCGGAACGATCATCTGGGCTTCCGAGTAGCTGTCCCGATAGGCAGCTCGGCTGGTCTCCAGTTGTGCCAGCGACGCGTCGACGTCCTCGTCGACGTCGTGCCGTAGCGCGTGCAGGTAGTTGGTCATCGCCGTCAGGAATTGCCGGGAAGCGGTGTTCAGGCCGATGTAGCACCTGCGCCTCAGCTCGAGGTTCTCGCGCCGGCGTGCCTGAGCCTGTTCCGTCTGCAGCAGCGCTTCGGCGTGCCGGCGTTCTTCTCGTCGCTGTTCCGCAGCGGCCTGCAGTTCCAGGCGTTTTGTGCGATCTGCGCGGTTCTGCGTCAGCAAAGCCGCTCCCAGCGTGCCCACCACGCCCACGACGGCAACCACCAACCCCGCCCAACCACCGTCCACCATCACTGCCTTCCGCAGATGGAGAGTCCCGGCCGAACCCACGCCTCGACCCGGGCTCGGGCATCTCGTGCCGCGTTGACTGCCGCCGCCCGCCGCCCGCCGCCCGCCGACGCGGACCAGCCTCGGCCCACACCTGGCCGGACGTGCCGCCAGGTCACGGTCGGCGTGCCCAAGTCGGTTCAGCGTAGCGGGCGTTCAGGAGGAGTGGGCAAGCCCTGGTATGCCGACTGGAGTGAGACGGAACCGCCGAGCCTGCCCGCACCGGCCACACGGCGGGGTGTGTCCTCGCTGGGCTTGGCGCGTTCGGATTCCGTGTGCGGCGGCGCCCGTTATGTTGATCGGAACATCTGGCAGGCAGGGTGGGCGTGCAGGGAACAGAAGAACGGGCCGGGGAGGCCGAGGCCGCCGAGGCGGGCGGAGCGGTGGGGGACGACGCCGTTCCCGGCTGGCTCCGGTTCTGGCCGCTTCTGTTGCTGGGAGCGGCCACCGTTCCCGGCGTGGTGCTCTACCTCGGGGGCCGGTGGCTGGAGACGCCTGTGATGCAGGCGTGGCGGACCGTCTGTCTTGCCGTGACCGTCCAGGCGCTGCCCTTCCTCCTGCTGGGTACGGCCCTGTCCGGCGCCATCAACGCGTTCGTGCCGGCACGGGTGTTCAGCCGTGTGCTGCCGCGGCGGCCGGTGTTCGCCGTGCCGGTGGCCGGTGCGGCGGGAGTCGTGCTGCCGGGCTGCGAGTGCGCGTCGGTTCCGGTGGCGAACCGTCTGATCGGGCGGGGCGTCACGCCCGCGGCCGCGTTCGCGTTCCTGCTGTCGGCGCCCGCGATCAACCCGGTGGTGCTGACGGCCACAGCGGTGGCCTTCCCGGGGAGCCCGGCCATGGTCGCCGCCCGGTTGCTGGCCTCGCTGGGGACGGCGTGGGTGATGGGCTGGCTGTGGTTGTGGCTGGGGCGGGCCGAGTGGCTGAAGCCGGTCGTGCGGCACAGCGGGCATCAGGCGGGTGGCAGCCGGTGGCGGGAGTTCCGGGTCGGCTTCCAGCACGACTTCCTGCATGCGGGCGGTTTCCTGGTGGTGGGTGCGATGGCGGCGGCCACGTTCAACGTGACGGTGCCCCGTTCCGTGCTGGACGCGTTCTCCGGTTCGCTCTGGCTGTCGGTGCTGTTCCTGGCCGGGCTGGCGATCGTGCTGGCGGTGTGCTCGGAGGCGGACGCGTTCGTGGCGGCCTCGCTGAGCGGGTTCTCGCCGGTCGCGCAGCTGGCGTTCATGGTCGTCGGTCCGGTGGTCGACATGAAGCTGATCGCCCTGCAGGCGGGTACCTTCGGCAGGGCCTTCGCGATCCGGTTCTCCGCCGCCACCGCGGTCGTGGCGGTTCTGTTCAGCGGGCTGATCGGAGGAGCACTGCTGTGAGACGTCCGCTCCAGACGACCCTGCTCGTCCTCAGCGGCATCGGCCTGCTGCGCGTGTCCCTGTTCACCGACCTGTACCTGCGGTACGTCAAGGAGGGGATGCGCCCGTTGCTCATCGCCTCCGGCGTCCTGCTGATCCTGCTCGGCGTGGCGGACGCGGTGTCCTACGTGCGACGGCGCGAGGACGACGAACACGCGGACCACGACGACAGCGGCCACGGGCACAGCCACTCCGGCGCACCTCGTGCCGCGTGGCTGCTGTTCCTTCCGGCGTTGAGCCTGCTGTTCTACGCTCCGCCCGCTCTCGGCGCGTACACCGCCGCCCGCCAACCGCCCAAGGCCATCACGCACGAGGACGACCTCGACCCGCTGCCCGCGACCTCGCCGCTTCCGATGACCCTTTCGGACTTCATCCGCCGCGTGCAGCAGGACCGCACCCAGGCCATCGACGGGCGTACGGTCCGGTTGACCGGTTTCGTCACCTCCGACAAGCGGGGCGACAGCTGGTACCTGAACCGGCTCGTCATCTCCTGCTGCGCGGCGGACGCCCAGTCCGTGAAGGTGCGGATCCACCGCACCCCGGCCCCGCCGGCCAACACCTGGGTGGCCGTCACGGGCACCTGGCACCCCGGCGGAACCCTGGGCACGAACTCCGCACCCGCCGCGCTCGACGCCCGTTCCGTGGAGAAGATCGCCAAGCCGGCGAACGCGTACACCGACGCACTTCCGCTCCCCCTCACGAGGTGAACCGGCGCCCTTCCGCCGCACGAACCGACGCGGACCGTCGCGGGGACAGGCTCCGATCCGCATGCCGGAGCGGCCGAGTGATCACCATCGCCGACACGTCCGGCCTGCGTGTACCCGGCGGGCTGGAGACCGGTGGAGGACCTCCGGCAGAGCACAAGCCCCAGGCCACTGAACCGGGGCTTCGACAGGACAGCCCGTCGGGGAGCACTTTCGCGCATGCGCCGATTCCCGGTCCCAGCCGGGCGAAGGCGGCGGTCAGCAGTGGGGACGGTTCTCAGCCCGCTCCAGCGCGGCGTACGCGCGGGCGGCCGGTACGGGCAGCGTCCCCACGCCGCGGAAGCGGTAGCGGTGGTGCTCCCGGTCCATGCGGCGAACCCGCAGGCCGGGGCCTTCGCCGCGCGGGACCTGAGTACGGACCTGAGTACGCTCACTCATGCTCCGCGGCATGGCGCGCGCCACACTCCACGGCATGACCCACCTACCACCACCGGCCGAGGAGTTGCGGACCCTCGACGCGGAGTTGTGGCAACTCGACGCCCGCCGGGCCCAGTTGCTGGCCCGCCGTGCCCAGCTGATCGGTCTCCTCCAGCCGGCTCTCCCGCCCGCTCCACCGGTACCGCGGCGGCCCGAGACCACCGCGCCCCGTGTGCAGAACGTGCTCCTCGTCCTCGGTGGCGTCCTGCTGACCGTCGCCGCGATCGCGTTCACCCTGGTCAGCTGGGGGCACCTGGGGATCGCCGGGCGGTCCGCGGTGCTGGCCACGGTGACGGTGGCGGTGCTCGGCGCTCCCGTGCCCCTGCTGAAGCGCGGGCTGCGCTCGACGGCGGAGGCGCTGGCGGGCCTCGGTCTGGCGCTGACGGTGCTCGACGCGTACGCGCTGCACGAGGTCGCGCTGACGGCCACCGACGGCACGGGGTACGCAGCAGTTGCGGCGGCGCTTCTGGCCGGGGTGTGGTGGGGATACGGCAGGGGACTCGGCTCCCTGCGCATCCCCTTCCCCGCGGCGCTGGCCGCCGCCCAGTTCCCCCTGCTGCTGGGGGTGGTGGCAGCCGGCGCGGGTCCGTACGCGATCACGGCCGCGCTGTTGCTGACGGCCGCGTTCGACACGGTCGTCGCGCTCCGGACGTCCGCGAGGTCCCTGCGTATCGCCGCCGCCGTCGGCGCGTACGGGACGGGCGGCTGGGGTGTGGCGGCGGCCTGCGTGCTCTCCTGGGAGGCCGACGGCCTGAGCGTCGCCGCCCGTGCGGGGGCGCTGCTCGCCCTTGCGGCGGCGATCGCGCTGTACGCCGCATGGCGCGTCCCGCAGCAGGGCCATGCCATTGGCGCCGCGGTGACCGGCGGGTTGCTCCTGGTCGCGGCGCTCGGTGGCGTCCCGCGCGCGTCGCTGCCCGGGGTGTGGACGGTGCCCGGCTATCTGGCCTGCGGGGTCGGGCTGCTGTGGGCCGTCCGCGCTCCGCTCCCCGAACCCGTGCGGCGCGGTGTCGCCCGGGCGTCGGCCTCCGTCCAGGCCCTGGCGGTGGTGTGGGCACTGCCCCTGGTCGTCGTGGCGCTGCTGGGACCGGTCGGGTGGACGGGACGGGTCTGGTCCGGGGCGCCCTCGGACCTGCGCGCCGCGGTGACGGTCTGGGCGCCCTGGCCGGCGGACGCGGCGGCCGCGCCGCTGGTGCTCGCGGTCGTCGCGGCGGTTCTGGCCGGGACGGCCCGCGCCACCACGGCCTGGCGCGACCAGGCCGCGGCCGGTGCCGTGGTCCTGGTCTGGGCGAGTGCGCTCATCCTCCCGGTCACATTGAAACTGCCTTACCCGGCAGGGCTGTTCGCGCAGGGTCTGACGGCTGTGGCGGCGCTGGCCGTGGCGGCCTGCACGCGCCGGACGCCGACGTCCCGCACCGCCGTCCTCCTCTCCCTGCTCACCGCGGCCGGCCTCGTGCTCCTCTCGCTCGCCTCCCAGGGCGCGACCCTGGCCGTGCTCGCCGCGCTGACGGGGATCTTCGCGGTGGCCGCCGCGCACCGGCGTCTGACCGCCGTCTGCGCGAGCGCGTCCCTGGCCGGTGCGGCGGGCCTGGCGTGTGCGGTGGGCGCCGCCGCGGGCCGGCCGCCCGCGCACACGGCGCTGCTGGTCCTGATCGTCCCGGCCGCCGCGGCCCTGCTCGCGGCGCGGGTCCCGCGGGCCGCCGTTCCGGTCGAGGCCACGGGCGCCGTAGCGGGGCTCCTGGCCATCGGACTGGCCGTCACCGACGCACCCGTGCTGGCCCTCGTACTGGCCCTGTGCGGGGTGATCGCCGCGGGCACCGCCGTGCGCGCGGACCGCCGGCCGGCCGGGTACGCGGCCGCCGCGCTGTTCGTGCTGGCCACCTGGGTGCGGCTCGGGTCGTGGGACGTGGGCACCCCGGAGGCGTACACCCTGCCGGTGACCGTCCCGGCGCTGGTCGTGGGCTTCGTCCGGCGCCGCCGGGACCCCGAGGCCTCGTCGTGGACGGCCTACGGTCCCGGGCTCTCGGTGACGCTCGTGCCGAGCCTGCTTGCGGCGTGGACCGACACGGACTGGCCGCGCCCCCTGCTGCTCGGCACGGCGGCCCTCGTCCTCACCCTGCTGGGTGCCCGCCACCGGCTCCAGGCGCCGCTCGTCCTCGGCGGGAGCGTGCTCCTACTGGACGCGCTGCACCAACTCGCCCCCTACCTGATGCCGTTGGCGGGCGCGCTCCCCCGCTGGCTGCCTCCCGCGCTCGCCGGGCTGCTGCTGCTGGTGCTGGGCGCGACGTACGAGCAGCGGATCCGGGACGCCCGGCGGGTACGGGAGGTGCTGGGACGTATGCGCTGAGGGAGGGCCACGGACCGCGTCCGCGGTGGGCCGGACGGAGAGGGAAGAAGCTCCCGGCCCGCAGTGTCGGGATCACGAGCTCCAGACACCGCGCACGGGCCGCCTCGTACGGGGACCAGCTGTCGATGTGACGTTGCGGCTGCGGACGAGTGGCCCGGCTGGGGTCGCGCGGAGGCGCTGTCGGAGAAGTACGTCCGAGTCCCACGACGCTCGAAGTGGTGCCGGCGTCGGCGCGACGTCACGACGACCGCGTGGTGCGGCGACGAGCCGTACGGGGCGCCGCTCGTCGCCGAGGTCACGGGTGACAGCTCGGTCACCGAGACCGACCGCGCCGGAAAGCTCGCGACGGACGGCGACTCCGTGTGTCCCGCTCGATCGCGCCGTGCGGTGTCGGCGGCCGATGGGCTTTCCCGGCCGCCGGTCGGACGGGTGGATCAGCGCAGTCCGGCGAAGAGATCGTTCTCGGGTACGGCGGCGCCGGTGGCGTCCTTGACCCGTACGAAGGTCTCCGTGCCCATCAACTCACCGAACCTCTCCCTGCCCATCTTGAGGAAGAAGATGTTCTCGCCCTGACTGGAGTGCGCGGCCAGCGCATCGAACTTCTGACCGCTGAACGCGGCGGTGTCCACCCACGTGGTGATCTCGTCGTCGGGGAGGCCGATCTCGGCCATCGCGGCGGCCTCGGCAGGATCCGGCTCCGGCACGTCCTCATGGAACTCGCGCATGATGTCGCCGAACCGCTGCATCCCCGAGCGGGGCATCGTGGTCCAGTACACCTTCGGTGTCAGCGTGGTCATCTCCAGCGCCGCCATCGTGATGCGGTGGGCCTGGATGTGGTCGGGGTGGCCGTAGAAGCCGTTCTCGTCGTAGGTGACGACCACGTCGGGTCGGTAGTGCCGCATGAGTTCCGCAAGCCGGGCGGCGCCTTCCTCGACGGGGGTCCGCCAGAAGGATCCGGGGGCGTCGTTGCCCGGCCAGCCCATCATCCCGGAGTCGGCGTAGTCCAGCGTCTCCAGCTCGCTGACCTTCAGGACGGCACAGCTCGCCTCGAGTTCTTGACGGCGCAGCAAGGCGACGGCCGCCGGATCATGCCCGGGATCGCCCGGCTTGACACCCCCCGGCCCGTCACCGCAACCGCCGTCGGTACACGTCACGAGAACCGTGCGGATGCCTTCCGCCGCGTACCGCGCGAGGACCCCTCCGGTTCCGGTGGCCTCGTCGTCGGGGTGGGCGTGTACTGCCATGAGCGTCAAGGGCCGGTCAGTCATGGAACAGTCCTCCTGCGGAGATACGTCTTGGTCCAAGGAGCGCGGCGGGCGTACCGCGATTCCGGGGCCCGGATCCTGGTGGGGCGGACGACCTCGTGGTCTCCGTGTCCCCCGCCCGCGCGGCGCCGGCGCCCCGGTCGATGCAACAGCGCCGCCCGGACCGGCTGTTCCCGGCACGGCCGCTCGGCCCACATGTCGGCGTTCCGACGCGAACGGGATACGGACGCGACCCGCACCAGCCTGCGGAGCTCCGTCACCTGGGTGCCGGGCAGGGTGACGGTGAGGTGAGTCCTCTGCGTACCGGCACATCGGAGACGCACGCGGGACCGTGTACGGCGAGACTCTCGACGGTCGGCTGCAGGCGGTCGCGAGTCCGTACCTTCTCCACCTCGGCGTGCGGCCGAAGCTGACCAGCGCCCGGTCCGGCCGATGGCCGCCGCACCACGAGCACGGCGCTGACGTCGTGCTGACGAACCCTCCGTCCAATATGAGCGACGTGCCTGGCCCCGGGCGCCGTACGGGAGACCGGCCGTACGGACCACCACCCCAGGGCAATGACGATTTCGCCTGGGTGCAGTACGTCCTCGGTGCGCTGGTACCCGGCAGTCGCGCAGTGATGGTCATGCCGGTGAAGGCGGGCAACTCGGTGAACATCGCCGAGCGCGGGATCCGCCGCGCCCTGGTCCGCAGGGGGGCCGTGGAATGCGTCATCACGCTGCCGTCGTATCTGTTCTCCGCGACACCCGTGCCGGTTTCCTCCGTGGGTGCCGCGACGCGCCGAGCATCCGGTGCGAGAAGACATCTTGTTCGTCGATGCCCAGGAGCTGGGGGTGAAAGGCCGGCGTCGGCGCGTGCTGCGGGACACGGATCGCGACGCGATCACGGCTGTGGTCCGCCCGTGGCTCGACGGAGAGCAGTGCCCGGACGGTGAGGAGTACGCGGTGCGTGCTCTCGACCGGGGCTTCTCGGCTGTCGTCGCGGCACGCGCGGAAGTCCTTGGCGAGGAGTGTTCGCTGCGCCCCGCCGATTACCTGGGGGGCGGAAATTACGGCGCTGCTCCCGTTGCGGCCCAGCTGCGCGAAGCCAGTGATGCGGCGGCAAGGAATACGGACATGCTCCGCCTGCCGGAGCAGCGGGCGGTGGGAACGAACAGCGGCTACCGCACGGGTCCGGGGCCCAGCGACTGGAACGAGGCAGTTCTCGAGGACCTGTGCGAGATCCAGGCCGGTCCGTCGTACACCCGCATTCCAGCGGGGGAACGCACAGCGGACGTCGGTGTTCCGCTCGTCTTCCCGCAGGACCTCGCCGGAGGGAAGATCGCGGACGAACCCCGGGACCGCGTGTCGTGGAGGACGGCTGAGCGCTTCAAGAAGTTCGAGCTGCTCCCGAACGACATCGTCTGCGTGCGCACGGGTGCGCAGCAACAACCCGCGCTGGTCTCCGGCCCGCAGACCGGATGGCTGCTCAGCTCGAACGTGACGCGTCTGCGGGTGCGCGCGGATGCCGGTATCGATCCTCTGTACCTCCACGCCTACCTGGGCCTTCGGCACGCGCGCGAGTGGATGTCCCACCGCGCCGCAGCCACGGCGGCCCCCTCACTGAGCTCTGCGGCTCTGGGCCACCTTCCCGTGCGCTATCCGACGATCGGGCAGCAGCGGCGGTGCGTGGACCTCCTCGGCGAACTCGGTCGACGCGTCGATGCCTACGCCTCATACGTCGCGGCCCTTGGCCGGCCAAGGACGCCGTTGACATCCGTTCTTCGAGGCGGCGGAACCCCTGAAAGCGTCCGAAGTCTGGACGGCGAGCTGACGTGCGGGCCTGCGGGAGGCTTGGTCATGTCCCTGGGGGGTGTAAAGGCGCCGGGTTGATCTTCGTCGGGACAGATCTTGTCCATGCTGCCTTCGGGGAGGTGGCGGCGGGGGAAGGCGGTCCATTCGTCGTGCATCTCGATGAGGACGGCGGTGGTGAGGCGTTCGAGAGCGTCGGGGTTGGGGAAAACCTGGACGATGTCGACCACGAACGGGTGAGGCTTGGTGTGTCGGTGCCGCGGGCCGGCCGCGTCGGCGGCCGGTCGGCCGGCCGGTCGCGCGGTGCTGATGAGCGGGCGATCTGGCCGGGCGGATGGTGGAGGAGTGAGGGCACATCGAAGCTCCGTTGCGTGCTGGGAGGCTTGGGAAGGCCGCCGGCATGACGGAGCTTGGTTGCGTGCGGTCGTGTACCCAGCCGGCGTCGTCACCCCGCCGTGACCTGCACGCCTGCAGGGTCGCTCCGACTTCTTCGGGGCCGTTTCGAGTGCGTCGGTGTGGTGGGGCTGGGCTGGCAGGGCGTCGCTGTCCGGTTTTACGATGGGGTGCCCGGGCGGGTGTGAAAGCGTGGGTTCGGGGTGGGATGCTGCAAAGGGACCCCGGCCCGATTCCAGCGGGCCGGGGTCCTTGTGTGGTGCCGGGGTGGCGGTTGGGTCAGCGTCCGCCGTGTCCACCGAATCCGTTGTTTCCGCCGAATCCTTCGTTCCCGCCGTGTCCGCCGAAGTGGTGGCCGATGACCCGGAAGCTGCCCACCACTCCGTTTTCGACGAAGATGCCGTCCTCGACGGGGCAGGGGACCACGCCGTTGCTGGAGCTGTGCGGTCCGACGGTGGCGATGGGGGCGCCGTTGTCGCAGGTGGCTCCGCGGAAGACCTCGACGCTCCTCCGGCTGTCGTTGCGGATGTTCAGGCTGCGGGAGCCCAGGCCGCTCACGACGGTGATGCAGTCGCCCGGGGCGGCCGAGTAGGAACGCTCGTTGATGTGGATCCGGCCTTCGAAGCCCCGGTCTCCGAAGCCTCGGTCTTCGAAGCCCCGGCCTTCGTTGCCCCGGCCTTCGTTGCCCTTGCCGGATTCGCCGCCCAGGGGGGCCATGGCGGGGACAGCCGCCTGCTGGATCATGGGGGCGGCTGCCTGCTGGACCGCGGGGGCGGCCTGGGTCGGCCCGTAGGCGGACGCCGAGGCGTAGGTGATACCGGTGACGGCCAGGCCCGCGGCAACCGCGACGGCCGCGGTGACTACGGTGGGACGGGTATTCATCACGCGCTTCTCCTGATCTCGGGGGATCGGCCGGCCAGCCGACTCGTGATGAACGTACTGACCGGTTCTTATGTCTGTCATATCGGGACATGGGGGAAAGCCGGCAGATTGACTCCGATCAGGTCACAGGGGGTGCTCTTATGCCGTGTCATGGCGTGCTGACGTGTAATCAGATCTCTTTTTCTGTAGTGGACTTGATGCGCCGATACGCCGTCCGGGGGGCTTTTCCGACACTTGCTCACCCTCGGTCGCAGCGTGTCGTTCGTTGACAGATCAGGTCAGACCGGTATTCCCGTCGTACTGCCGGGTGACGGACGGGGCGCTCGAGCGCGTGGGCGGGCCCGTGACGTGACGTGTTGCCGTCCGCAGGGTGACGTTCCCCCTGGTCACGGACAACGGGTGGTGACGCTGCGGGGGCGAGGTTTTGCGTCGTCAGTTCCCTGGTTTCGAGCGGGGGTGGCGTACCCGTGGACGGGGTGCTTGCGCAGACGGGTGTGGTTGTACTCGACCTCGATGAAGCGGAAGACGCCGGCTCGGACAGCCTCAGAGCTCTTGACGTGCTCCCTGGCCTGAGGTTCAGGGATTCCGGCCTGGGTCGTCCGACCCTTCCGGGGGCTTCCTGCTTCACCGCGCTGTGCGGGCACGGGTGCCCGTCTGACCGGCGCTCCACAGGCGTTTGGTGTCTCCGCCCGTCCGGCGGCGACGATCCGGCGTCCCTCGACCAGGACGTTGCGGGCCGCGTTGTGGTCGCGGTCGTGCACCGTCTCGCACGCCCCGCACGCCCACTTCCGGACGTGCAGCGGCTTGGGCCCGTCCCGGAATCCGCAGGCCGAGCAGACTTGGGAGGACGGGAAAGCCCGGCCCACCCTGGCGAAGGTGCGGCCCTGCCGGGCCGCCTTGTACTGCAGCATCCGGGTGAACGCGGACCATCCCGCGTCGTGCACCGACTTGGCCAGCCGGGCGCGGCCGAGGCCGGACACCGCGAGGTCCTCCACATACACCGCTTGGTTGTCGCGGATGATCCGGGTGGAGGCCTGGTGGTGAGGCGGATCGACTGCCGGGTGTCCTTCTTCGACTTGTAGCGGGGCGGCCCGGCCTTGCGGCCCCGCCGCTTACCGGTGAGCGAGTCGAAGAAGTTCTGGTAGGCGGCATCGAGGTCCCGCAGGGACTGCTGCAGGACGACCGCGGAGACGTCGGCGAGCCAGGTGCGTTCCCCGGTGCGCTTGGCCTGGCGTGATGCGCAGCCGGGACGGCTCGGCCGACGTCACGTACGGCAGCCCCGCCGCGTGCGCTTCCCTGCGGTCGCGCAGGCAGTCGTTCCACACCACCCGGGCGCACCCGAACGCCCGCGCCAGCGCACTGCGCTGGGCGGCGTCGGGGTAGGCGCGGTAGCTGTAGCGAAGCTGCACAAACCGTGACGCTACTGCGATTCCATCTCATCAAGGAGCGGAACGACCAAAAGGCTGACAGGCACGTTGTACCGGCGTCTCCCTCTGGGTAACAGCCGCAAAGGCGTCTCCACGGTGCACGTCAGAGCAGTCACGAGATGCATTCATCCCCGGCGTGAACCCCGGGACTTTCTGCGAGGAACCCGGTAAGCGCTGTCCCGTGATCCCGCGAAGCTGAGGGTCATGCCGTGTCCGGACCGGTGCCGATGGCACCGGCCGAGCGAAGCGAATGTCCGAGGTCTCCGGTGAGGATGCGGGGGTGGCGCCGCCCCCGCATGTCGGGGCCGGGCAACCTGTGGAACTGGTCGAGTGCTTGGCCGTCGTCGACGGTCGCGGCCTTGTACCGGTCGTCCAGAGCTTTGATCTGCGGGATCCAGAGCTGGACGACGTGTTCGTCCAGCGGGAGCCACGTCTCATGCAGCCAGTTTCGGCAGTTTGATCAGAAACGGTTCGGGTTCCGGGGCGTCGGACGGGTGTGAGCGACCTGGTGGGGGACGCGCGGCATCTGTCGCCGTCGGCGCAGGAGGCCCTGCGGCTGAGGGCGGTGGCCGCGTCGGTGGCGGGGCGGGGCTGTGAGGACGTGACAGCGGCCTTCGGTGTGTCGCTGAAGGCGGTCGACGCGCGGGTGTCGGGCCCGGCCGGATCGTACTCGAGGAGGTCGGCCAGGCCGCCGGGGCAGGTGTCCTTGATGACTCGGTGGGTGGTCGCACCACTGGAGGGGGTACGTACGGCCGGGGCCACCGTGGTGCGGGCGCCGAGTCGGGCCAGGACGTCCTGCGGGGCCTTTGTCGCCGCCCACCGATCGCCGTGAACGTCTTCGCTCCGGTGACGACGGCGGAGCACGCGATCAGCAGGACTACCACGAACGGGTGAGGCTTGGTGTGTCTGTGCCGCGGGCCGGCCGCGTCGGCCGGCCGGTCGCGCGGTGCTGATGAGCGGGCGATCTGGCCGGGCGGATGGTGGAGGAGTGAGGGCACATCGAAGCTCCGTTGCGTGCTGGGAGGCTTGGGAAGGCCGCCGGCATGACGGAGCTTGGTTGCGTGCGGTCGTGTACCCAGCCGGCGTCGTCACCCCGCCGTGACCTGCACGCCTGCAGGGTCGCTCCGACTTCTTCGGGGCCGTTTCGAGTGCGTCGGTGTGGTGGGGCTGGGCTGGCAGGGCGTCGCTGTCCGGTTTTACGATGGGGTGCCCGGGCGGGTGTGAAAGCGTGGGTTCGGGGTGGGATGCTGCAAAGGGACCCCGGCCCGATTCCAGCGGGCCGGGGTCCTTGTGTGGTGCCGGGGTGGCGGTTGGGTCAGCGTCCGCCGTGTCCACCGAAGTGGTGGCCGATGACCCGGAAGCTGCCCACCACTCCGTTCTTGACGAAGACGCTGTCCTTGACCCGGCGGGGGTGCACGCCGTCGCTGGAGCTGTGCGGTCCGACGGTGGCGATGGGGGCGCCGTTGTCGCAGGTGGCTCCGCGGAAGACCTCGACGGTCCTCTTGCTGTCGTTGCGGATGTTCAGGCTGCGGGAGCCCAGGCCGCTCACGACGGTGATGCAGTCGCCCGGGTGGGCCGAGTAGGAACGCTCGTTGATGTGGATCCGGCCTTCGAAGCCCCGGTCTCCGTGGTCCTTGCCTTCGTAGTCCTTGCCTTCGTAGTCCCGGTCCTCGTTGTCCTTGCCTTCGTTGCCCTTGCCGGAGTCGCCGCCCAGGGGGGCCGCAGCGGGGGCGGCCGCCTGCTGGACCGCGGGGACGGCCTGGGCCGGCTCGTAGGCGGACGCCGAGGCGTAGGTGATACCGGTGGCGGCCAGGGCCGCGGCGGCCGCGACGGCCGCGGTGACGACGGTGGGACGGGTGATCATCACGTGTTTCTCCTGATCTCGGTGGATCGGCCGGGCGGCCGACTTGTGATGAACGTACTGACTGCTCCTCATATCTGTCATATCGGGACATGGGGGAAAGCCGGCAGATTGACTCCGATCAGGTCACAGGGGGTGCCCGTATGCCGTGTCATGGCGTGCTGACGTGTAATCAGATCTCTTTTTCTGTAGTGGACTTGATGCGCCGATACGCCGTCCGGGGGACTTTTCCGACACTTGCTCACCCTTGGTCGCAGCGTGTCGTTCGTTGACAGATCAGGTCAGACCGGTATTCCCGTCGTACTGCCGGGTGACGGACGGGACGCTCGAGCGCGTGGGCGGGCCCGTGACGTGCCGTGTTGCCGTCCGCAGGGTGACGTTCCTGCAGAACGTCTCGATGAAGGCGAAGACCTGACGTTGGCCTCAGGCGGGCATCGCTGTGCACCTGAGGCCGGTCGGCGGGTCCGTGCGAGCGTCCTGGAGACGTGTCCGCCGCCCGTAGCGGGCTCTGTTCATGGTGATGTGGGCGGCTCGTCCGGCGGACCGGAACCTGGGTCATCGGGCCGGAGGCCGGGTGTCATCGACCTCGCCTCCTGGGCGAGGTGGCCCGGCCGTACCGGGGCGGGCCCGCTCAGAGCCACGGCGGCCATGACGACGATGATGCCCTGGATGACCAACGAGCAGACGCCCAGGGGTTCCAGCCGGTTGCCGTAGTCGGCCTCGTCGGTGGGGATGGACGTGGCACGGGTGACGATGTAGCCGATGGTGGTCAGCAACGCGGTGAGTCCTCCCACGACCCAGCCCAGCCGCGGTCCGCGGGTCAAGAGGAAGGGCACGTCCGCGTCGGTGGCCTCATAGACGTGGATCCCGGCATCGGCCGGGAGAAGAGCTCCGGCCACAACGCGCGCCCCGCCGTGCTCCGCACGGCCGCGCGGAGTGGAGGCAGGACTGTCCAGCATGATCCATCCCGTGCTCGATTTCTGGTCAACAGGTCCCACGCGCCACCGCGCGAGCAGGCCAGGGACATGATGCCTGTCGCCGCGGGCCGATCGCGGGCACATGGGGTGGCGTGTCCGGTGCCAGGCCCCTTCGTGTTTTTCTGCTCACCCATCCGCCCCCTTCACCGGCATCTGCACCGGTCCGAGCGGAGGGCGTGGACATCCCGCCCTCCACGTCGTCGACGGCGGGCGGCATGCTGTCGTAGACCTCGGCGGGCGGCCGCGGAAGCCGCCCGCCGACCTCCTCACCGAAGCCCTCGGCACCAGACCCACCGCCCCACGCCCGAGCCGGAGCCGACCCTGATCGCCCGGCCGGGCTCACCAGCCACTCCGGCCGCTCGCAGCGCATCCTCGGCCACCCGTGAGACAGGGCGACCACCACCGTCGCAGCAGCCCCGACGAGACGGCGGCGCCCGGCGCGGGAGGCCCCGCACCGGGCACACACAGGATCCCCCCTGGACGGGTACACCACCAGGGACCGCCGGCGGCGTCCGCCGCGGTCCGCGGTGTACCCCCTCCCCCGGCCCGCCCGGGCGGCACACCGCAAGTACGCCGCCCGGACGGACCGGCCCACGGCCCGGCCGCTCACCTGACACAGGCAAGCCGGCTCACCCACTGGGACAGCGTGAGCGAAGCGGCCGGAGCCCCTCGGGCCGCACCGTGCCGGCGGCGACGATGCCGCGAGCCACGGCCGCAGCCGGCCGCCCCGGACGGGGACGACGCCCGCGGCCGGCCCGGGCCGTCCGCCAGGGCCCTGCGAAGACAGGACAGGTGCGCGGCCACGGCCGCGAGACAGTGATGCTCGTCCCGGCACTCGGCACAGGCCGCCAGATGGGCGCGGACCGCGCTCGTCTCCCCGGGGTCCAGGACGTTGAGGGCGTGTCCTTCCAGCAGGTCACCGATGATGCGGCAATCCCGGGAGGCAGTGAACATGGCAGGTCCCTTCGTGCAGGGGTGGCGATCACCCCGTCCACGGGGCCGGTGTCCGGCCGGCACAACCGGTACACGGCTCCGTTCCATGACCTCACCATCGCCCGGCAACGGCCCCCCGCGCATCGTCCCCGCGCAGCAATTCCCGGCTACCACGGCCGCAGTACCCGACAGCCCCACCCACCACAGCCCCGCCCACGCCAGGGCCACGACGCGCTCCCCGCCAGGGCCACGACGCGCTCCGCGGCCACGCCGGCACTCACCCGGACACCGCAGGACGAGTGCTGTGCTTGTGTCGCCGTTTCCCTGCTCGGGTCTCGTCGACGCACAGGTCGACCGAGTGGAGTGGTCGCGACTGCACAGGGATGACTGACCTCTGTACTGGTTCGGAAGATCCCAGGAAGCCTCATGTGTGAGGCTGACTTTGATCTCCACCGGCGGGCAGCCTGATGCGTGTGCTGCTCCGCCAGGTGCGAGCGCTTCTGCTGGACGTGGGCTGTCACTTGTGTGGCGTGCGGGCTTCTGCACGGGGGTGAGGGGTTCAGGGCCTGTCACCGTCTCTGGACAGCACGCCTGGGACCGTTAGCCGGCGCACGCGAACCGTCCGTCATCAGGAGCGGAGCCAAGCCTCGAAACAGGAGCCGGCCCACAGGGGGCGTGTTTGCCTGACTACTGCCAGCGATGGCAGAATGTGGGAAAGTTGGAAAGTCGGAGAGTCGTGATTTGGCTAAATCCTGGGTAGCCTGGGTAGCGAAGGAGACATGGAAGGTGAGAGTGGGAGGTCATCCATGGCTGCGGCTACATTCCAGGCCAGCGTGCGTGACAAGGGGCAGTTGACGCTGCCCGCAGGCGTGCGCGAGGCGCTGGGGGTCTCCCCGGGTGACGAGATCGAGTTCGAGATCAACGACGCCGGCGTCGTCGAGGTTCACGGACTGAGGAAGATCCGCACCGACCAGGCATGGTTCTGGACGGAGCGGTGGCAGGCCGGTGAGCGCGAGGCCAGCGAGGACATCGCGGCTGGGCGCATGACCCGCCACGAGGACGTGGACGACATGTTCGCGCACCTCGACAAGGAGAGCTGACCTCGACCCCCTGGGAGGCCCATTGCCGACTTTCGCGACGACTGCCCGCTTCGACCGCGACTTCAAGAAGCTCCTTCCGCAGGAGCGAGAGAGGTTCGCGGACACCGTCCGGAACAAGTTCGTACCGGACGTTGCGACGGGGCAGTTTCGGCCCGGCCTCCGGATCAAGCCGGTTCAGGGAGTCAGGCTCCCTGACGGAGAGCGCCCGGTCATGGAAATGACCTGGGCTCCCGACGGGCGTGCCACCTGGCAGTACGGAGATGAACTCCGCGAAGGTGAGCCGCACGTCATCTGGCGCCGGGTCGGTGGACACGAGATCTTCGATCCCGGGCCCGCCTGAGGAGCCGGGAGCGGCCCACGCGTGCATCAGTGGGCCGCTCCCTGTCATCCCGCTGAGGTTCGTGTCCGACTCGGCCGGCCCGGCGGTTGCATGGGTTGACACCCGTGTGACTGTGATCGCGTATCTCCATCATGTCGGCACGCGAGTCGGTGGTGGCCGGCTTCCCCACCGCGGTCGGCACCCTGTGGAAGATCGACAGCACCCACGCGAACCACATGACCCGCGACTTCTACCGTCGTGCAACAGCCACCGACACCCCCAGCGCCGCCTCCGCCCTGCACGACAGGGTCCGACAACTGCGCCGCCGCATCCCCGACCGCCCGCACATCTGGGCGGCGTATGTCCACGCGGGGACGTAGAGGGCACACCGCCCTCAAAAACGAACCCCAGGCCGCTGACGTGGGGGTTTTCGTGGAGCGGGTGACGAGAATCGAACTCGCGCTCTCAGCTTGGGAAACGATGGCGCTTCCAGGGGTTCAGTGGTTCTGACCTGCCCCTATGTCTCTTCTTGGTGCGGTCGCTCAAGCCGATCGCGCCGCTGTTGACCGTGGTTGTCCGCTCTTACGGGCACGCTGTGGGCACGGCGCCGCGAAGTTGAGGAGCACGGTGTCGGTGTGGTCCTCACCGTGCTCGGAGCATCTCGGCTCGCAGACCGGCTGAGCGGTGCCGTTGCAACGGTACGCATTCATGGCGTACCGGCCTGCTGTTCCCCTGCGGGGCGCATGTCGCTGTCGTACACGGTCCGGTAGTCCGGGAGGACAACTCGCGCTGCCGGGGACACCTTCTCGACCTGGGTGAGAAACGCGTCCAGATCCATCGCCGGGTCCCGTACGGGTGAACTACTCAGAGGCACTTCGAAGTTGTCCCAGTGGACGGGTACGACGACGCCGGGGGTGTCCAGCGCACGCAGCAGTCGGGGCACGTAGAGGGGAGTGACCGTGCTGGAGGGCACGGCGATCATCGCGAGGTCGGGGCACAGGCCACGCACTGCCCGCTCGGAGAAGTCACTGGCTCCCATGAGGAACGCCGACGGGCCGCCGACCCCGGCGGTCACCTGGAAGGCGAGGGTGTCGCCCTCGGGCAGGTCCGCGATGGTGCTCGGGACCGTCGTGGGCGGGGCGTTCAGCGTGCCCGGGGCGAAGTAGGAGAACTTTTTGTTGCGGCTGTGCAGGCTCGGCACGACCTCGACGGTGATCCCCCCGAAGTCCAGCACCTCGCCGCCCTTCACCACGGAGATCTGTCCCGCGTCCACCCCCAGGGAGACCAGCAGGTGGTACGTGGTCTCGGTGCCGACCACGCGGGCGCCGGTGGTCCTGGCGATGTGAGGCACGTCGGCGAGGTGGTCCCAGTGGGAGTGGCTGACCAGGACGAGTTCGGGGCGGCCGATGTGCGCGTCCACGATCTCCGGCCGGGTCCGCAGGGGGGTCCGCGGGTCGAAAGCCCCGTTGAACAGGCCCGTGGGGAAGCGGGTGAGATACGGATCGAAGAGTACGGTCCGGTCGCCCACGTCGATACGCCAGCCGGCGGTGCCGAGCCAGCGGAACGACACCGAACCGGCGGCTGGGCCACGGCCCCGGCCGCTGTTCCCGGCCGAGGCGGTGGCGGTCGTGGCCGGGATCAACGGGGAGGCCGCGCCGAGCGCGGCACCGCGCAGCACCGTACGACGGTCGAGCCCGCGGTGGGAGGGTACGTCCAACCTGTCCGTGACATGTGTGTTCTGGGTCATGGCGTCAGGAGATCAGGGCGTGAACTCCCTTGTCCAAGACCAGAATTCGGCTTGAGTGATACGCGAACGCATATGTGGCCTGGTCACCGGCTGTTGCCGCTTTCCCGGAGGTAGCCGACCGCGATTCCTGCGGCTCTACCCATCGCGGTGTCCACCGTGGGGCGGGAGGCGGCCAGGTCGTGGGTGCGGGCGAAGACGGCGATCGCGTAGTGCGCGCCGTCGGGGTAGCGGGCGACGCCCGCCTCCATGTGCAGCCCCGGCAGGGTTCCGGTTTTGGCCGCGACCGTGACGTCGTCCGGGAAGCCCGACACCAGACGGTGCCGGAATACTTGGCGTCCCATCAAGTCCCTTACGAACGCGCAGGCTTCTGGCGGACCGGCGGCATTGCTCCAGATGAGCTGGAGCAACCGGGTGATCTCGCGGGGTGTGCTCGCCGTGGTGTGGCGGGGGTCCAGTACGGCCAGCCGTCTCTTGCGGTCATCCGGCAGGGCGGGGTAGCGGACGGCGAACTCGCGCTCGTCGCGCGCTCCGACCTCCGCGAGCATCGACTCCAGCAGGTCGCGCGGGCCGCCCACGATCCGGGTCCGTTCCATCCCGAGTTCCTTCGCGAGCAGTCGTACGGTGTCCAGGCCGATGCGGGCCAGCAACAGGTCGGCCGCCGTGTTGTCGCTGACCGACATCGCGAAGTGGGCCAGGTCGCGCAGTGACAGTTCGACGTCGTCCAGACAGCCGGCGGTGCCCCAGCCGCCGAGCCGGTCGGCCGCGGTCACCCGCACCCGCTCCCGCGGGTCGAGCTGGCCGGCGACAACCTGCCGGGCGAACTCCAGTGCCAGCAGCACCTTGAAGATCGAGGCGATCACGACGGGGGCGTCGGCGCCCACGGCGACTTCATGGGCACCCGGCTCCGCGCCGGCCTCCCCAGCGGCCCCCGCGCGCACGTGAAGGGGGAGGACGTGCAGCTGCCCTTCGGCGCCCGCACCGGCGAAGACCTGCCGGATCCGTTCCTCGATCACTGTTTACCCCTTGCCGTCGATTCGTTCCGATCACCGGATTGTGGTCGGCCTGGCCGGCCAGGTGTTGTCCGGACGATCATGGGAGTCCCCGGTGATGGCGAACACATCATCATGGAGCCCCCTCACAGCGGCCTCGCGTACGATCCTGACCGTGGATCTCTTGCGCCACCTGCGTCTTTTCGTCACCGTGGCCGACGAGCTGCACTTCAGCCGGGCCGCCGAGCGGCTGGGCATGGCGCAGCCGCCGCTCAGCCAGGCGATACGTCGGCTGGAGAAGGAGCTCGGTGCAGAGCTGTTCGACCGCTCGCAGCGCGGCGTCCGGTTGAGCGCCGCCGGGGCGGCACTGCTGGAGGAGGCCCACGAACTCCTCGCCCGGGAGGAAAGGCTGCGCGCGCTGGCCCGCCGTGCCACCGACGGTGGCCTCGGCACACTCCGCGCGGGCGTACCGCCCGACACCACGGCCGCCGTGCTGTCCGCACTGCTGACCGCCTGCGCGGAGCACGCTCCGGGGCTCTCCGTCGACCTGCAGGAGGTCACCACCGAGGAGCAGGTGCGGCTGCTCTCCTCCGGAGGGCTGGACGTCGGGCTCGTGCACCACCCCGTCGACGCCACCGAACTGCGACTCGGCCCCGAGATCTTGCTGGACCTGGGCATCGTCCTGCCGCGTACCTCGCCGCTGGTTCAGATGCCGGAGGTGACGCTCGGTGACCTCTCGGGCCACGACCTGGTGCTCTTCCCACGGGCACACGCACCCGGCTGGTACGACCGGATCCTCGACGTGTGCCGCACCGAAGGCTTCGTACCCGGCCGCCTTCGGCATGCGTCCAACCCCGAGTTCCTGCTCGCCCTCGTGACAGCGGGCCGCGGAGTCGCCTTCGATCAGGGGCCGATGGCCCGCAAGGAGCCCCGCGTCGCCTGGCGGCCACTGGCCGACCGACCCCTCACCCTGCGCATCAGCGGCGCCTGGCCCGTCGGCCGCGGAGCCCACCCGGCCGCCCGCCGCTTCGCGGAACTCGCGGCCGACGTCCTGGCCCGCGACCACACGGCAACCTCGAGACGCGAGGGCCTCCCGCGCCTCCCGGACGAGGCCCCCCGCCCGTGGTCGGTGGTCTACGGCTAGGTGTGCTGTTGCGTCGCACGAGGCACTGACGTCCAGAGGATGAGCCAGGTGTGGTGGCGGATCCGTCAGGCCGGCGCGGCAGGGCGCGGACCGCCACGGAAGACCTGGCGGGTGTGCCATGCGCGGTGGCCGGCCGCGACCGGGCCCGCCCACTGCAGCGGGTTGTGCACGTAGGCCCAGGGGGTCGGGCGTGACGTAGCGGACGGTCTCCGGGTCGTAGTGCCGGTGGGCGTTGTAGGGCGGCCGGGTCTCGGGGGCGACGTACTGGCCGGGAAAGCGCAGCGGCGTGTAGGCGTCGGCGTCCCGGTTCCAGGCCGTCAAGAAGGCAACCGAGAAGTCTTCCGGAACGAATCCGGCACGCGGCAAGTGATCACCGCGCACGACAACAAGGTCCAGGTCTCTGACCTGGACCTTGAGCATGGAGCGGGTGACGAGAATCGAACTCGCGCTCTCAGCTCGGGAAGCGACGGCGCTTGCGCGGCCGCATGGCTGCTGCCCTGGGAAGATTCGTTGTACTGCGGCAGGTGTGAGGGCCTGCCGGCACCGCTGTTGACCGTGGTTGTCCGCTCTGAAGGGCACGCTGTGGGCACGACGTCGCGGGGTGGACAAGCGCCGTGCTCGTGTCGCCTTCTCCGCGCTTGGGGCTCGTCGACGCGTAGGTCGACTGAGGAGAGTCATCGCGACTGCACATGGATGGCTGACCTCTGTCCTGCTCGGGGTCGTTCCACGGCGTCGGGCTGTGCCTGTCATGCCTCGGCACGGGGCCACCTTGTGCGACCGGAGAGCGGTCGTCGTCGAGGCACTCCGAGGTGAGCGGGTCCTGGAAGGCTCCGACGAGCCACTGCCCGCCGGGACGGTGAGTCGCTTCGGCGGGACCTCGAACATGCCCTCTGCGGGCGCGCTTTCCGTTCTCACCGGACGCCTCGGTGGCCAGGGTGAGGCTGTCCGGCCGGTCGCCGTCGTCGCGGTAGGTGATCTCCCTGGTGACAGGCTTGTCGTCGGTGTGTGGCCACTGCGTGGTGCCGAAGCTCAGTGCAGGGCCGGCGGTCACCTGCCGGTCGATGGCCTGCTTCAGGTCCGTACGGCTCGTGCCCTGCGCGAACACGGGGAGGCTCTTGGCCGGTTGGGCGGAGGAGGCGAGCGCGGCCCTGATCCGCTCGCCGGTCCGGTCTGTCGGCGCGCGAGACGGACGTGGTCCGGCTCGTGGCCACCGGTCTCACCAACGCGGAGATCGCCGCCGAACTGTCCATCTTCGTGGGCACGGTGAAGACCCACCTGGGCAACGTGCAGACCAAGCTCCCCGCCCGTAACCGCGTCGAGATCGCCGCGTGGGCCTGGCGGTCGGGCATCGTCGGCGGGTGAGGACGAGCCCTGGCACCAGGACTCACTCCCGCTCGGTTTCTAGGAACGGTTCTCCTCGTCCCGCCCCCACTCGGAGGAACCGAGCGGATGGGTGTACGCGGGCCGTCCCGCGTTCCCGCTCGTCCGGAAGGGGTTGCCGTGGTCGTCGACGCGTACGGTGCCCCGCCGGTCACCGCTGGACCAGGCCAGTTCCAGGTACCAGCTCACGTGGTGCGCCCGCGCGTCCGCGAAGACGTAGAAGACTTCGGGATCGGACTCACTCACCTTGTACGGGAAGTCCCGCTGACCGGCCCGGGGGGAGAGCACGGGCCGCCCGGCGTCGAGGTCCACCCCGAAGGCCGCCGTCTCCACGTCACCACCGCACCCGACGCCCATCGTGAAGTCGTTCCAGGCGAGGGGCGCGCTCTTCTCCACCACCCGCACGTGCAGTTCCTCCAGGACGACGGTGGCCCTCCCGGTGCCCTGCACGGTCAGCGCGAGCATCTGCTGCCCGCCGGCGACCCCGCCCAGCGCGGTGACCCACCCACGCGCGTCCGGCTCACCCGGCGGCGGAGGCACCTGCTCGGGCTTCCGGTCGATCAGGTAGTGCTGGCTGCACGGCCCTTCCCACTTGTACGGATTGACGGCGACGGTCGGCGCGGTGGCCCCGTCCTCGGAATCGCCGCCCCGGGCCGCCCCGGCCGCACCGTTCCGGGAGGCGGGGGCAGAGGCAGAGGCAGAGGCAGAGGCGGAGGCGGAGGCGGAGCCGGACGTCGTGGGAGTGGCACTGTGCGAGGCGGACGGCGAGGCCGACCGGCCCTTCGCGTCGGCCGACTCGGGGGCGCCGGGGCTTTCGCCGCCGGAGCCGACGGACCGGGAGGCAGCTCCCACCGGCCGCTTCCCGCCCGGGTCGTCACCACCGTCGCTGAGCACGAGACTCACCATGAGCGCGGTCGACACGACGGCGGCGGCCCCGGCGAGGACGACGGTACGCCGCCGCGCCACGGGAGCCTTCGCCGCGGATCGCCGCTCACCCTCGGGACCGGTCCCGGTCGCCGCTCCGGCCTCCGCTGCCCCGGTTCCGGCCTCCGCCGCTGTCCGTGCCCGCGGTTCCTTCTCGGCAGGGGCCCCGCCCGCCTTCTGCCTCCGCCGGGCATCCGCGAGTACCCACCGCCGATGCAGTTCCACCAGTTCCTCGGGCGTCGCCTTGCACACCCGCGCGAACCGTTCCACGGGCGCGTAGTCCGTCGGCACCGCGTCCCCGTTGACGTACCGGTGAAGTGTGGACGCGCTCGTGTGCAGCCGCTTCCCGAGCACCCCGTAACTGAGCCCGGACCGCTCCTTCAACCGCCCTAACAGCTCGGAGAATTCGTCTCCCGCCATGCTTCCGTTCCCTCCCCACGTCCCGGACCCCCGTCCCAGGGGGAGGTCATTCCCCCAGGTCAGAGCCGTTGCAAGCGTTCCAGCGTCCCGGATTCCCCGGCAGTCGTGGCAGTCGGGACGGATCACCGCACAAGCTGGGGCCATCCAAGCACGCCGCTCCCCGAATCCGGGCGAACGGCCCCTGCCACGACACGTACTGCCCAAGGGGGACCACATGTCCACACGCACCCACCGCACCCGTGTGTTCGCCGCCGCCGCCGCGTTCGCGGCCGCCGCGCTGACGCTGACGGCGTGCAGCAACGGAGAGGGCGTCCACGACGAGGGGGCAGCGGCGGGATCCGCATCCACGTCGGCGCCCACGTCCTCGCCCGCGGCGAGCGGGGGAACCTCCACCGGGGCGGGGCAGACCGAACCGGCGGGCTGGGTCTCCGGAGACTCGGCGGGCGGCGCGGTCGGTTCGAGCGGCACCACGGGTGCCACGGGCTCGTCGGGTTCCGTGGGCTCCAAGGACCCGGTGTCCGCCTCGACCCCCTGCTCCAGCACCTCCACCCGGATGACCGCCACGGAGGTCTCCCGCCCCCTGAACCACCTTCTCCTCACGGTCACCAACACCGGTTCGAAGAACTGCGACCTCATCGGCTATCCGGCGGTCCGGTTCGGCGAGGCCCAGTCCGTCCCGCCGGCCTTCGAGGACTCCAAGCCGCAGGCGGTGGTCACGCTGGCCCCCGGCGAGTCGGGCTATGCGGGCGTCCTCCTCTCGGCCGCGGACGGCAGCGGCTCCCACGGCTACACGACCAAGTCCCTCCAGGTCTTCTTCAACGACGGCGCGGGCACCGCCCGCCCGTCACTCCCCGCGAAGGGCGTGTACGTGGACGACTCGATCGGAGTCTCGTACTGGCAGTCGACCATGGCCGACGCCCTGGCCTGGTGAGGCACCGGCTCACTGACGCCACGGTTCGGAAGGCCAGGACCACGGCCGCGACGGAGGCGTCCGCCGATCCTCCCGGCACGGATCCGGCACGCGACCACTGACCACAGCAGACGGCAAGAAGGCCCGGGTCGCATGACCTGGGCCTTCTCCATGAAGCGGGTGACGGGAACAGAACCCGCGCTCTCAGCTCGGGAAGCTGCGATCGTTCGTGGACGGTTCGAGCGCTGAGCTGGACGAACGTACGGTCCTCACTCCTTCTGGGCTCGACCGTCTTCACCGTGGTTCCCCGCTGTTCCCCGATCGATCTGGTGCGGTAGTGGTGCAGCGCTGCGGCGCCCAGGAGGGGACCAGTCGTCCACACTCCCTTCCTGATCCCCTCCTTCAACCGGGATGCCCGGCTGCTAGCGTCCGGCACCATGTGGGCTCAAGAGATCGTGGCCGGCCGACCGGCCTGGCGGCACACCCCTTCCGGAGTGGTCTTCCGGGCTGTTCCCGGTGGGACGTTCCGGATGGGCCTGTCCGACGCGGAACTGGACGCGGTTCGTGCCATCGAGCGGGTCGACGGCGCCGATGACGACCTCGACGCGTTCTTCACCAGCGCTGACCGGGCCCGGCCGGTGCGGGAAGTGCGGGTCGAGCCGTTCCTGATCGCCCGGCATCCGCTCACGGTGGCGCAAGTACGGCACTGGCTGCCCGAGTACGAGGACAGCTTCGCCGAATCGGATTCGAGAACGGCCCGGCTTGAGGACGACCTGGACGACCTGCTCGAAGTATTGCCGTTCCGGCTGCCCAGTGAGGCGGAGTGGGAGTACGCGGCCCGGGCAGGTACGACCACCCTGACCTTCCGGGGGGACGGGAGGCCGGACGAGGACCAGGTGCTCGACGACTTCTCCGACGAGGAGCGCACCGCTGCGGCCGAGAACGCCTTCGGGCTGGCGGCGATGGGGTCGGCGAACGAAATCTGCGCCGACGTGTGGATCCCGCATTTCACGGACGCGCCCGCGGACGCACGCTCCCGCACCGGGGACGGCCCGCGGGTGGTGCGCGGAGGCGGCGGCGACCTCTCTCCGTGGCAGGGCTGCGACGAGTGGCTGCTGTTGCTCTCCGCCACCCGCGACGAACTCCAGGACTTCACCGCGGTCCGCCCGGTCGCACCCGTGCCAACCCACTAGCGGCATCCGGCAGATGCAACACGTACAGAGAACGCGTCCCTTGGGGGTCGCCGGCACAGCGACGGCGCCTGTTCCGGCAGCCTGAGAAGCTGCCGACGAGACGGGGACAGCCCAAGGGGTGGGGATGTTGTTCATGATCGCTGGCCTGGTGATGGTCGTTGCGGCCATCGCATGGGCAGTCCTGGGAGTGCACGCCTTGCTTCTCGGCCGTATGCCGGGGCAGTGGCTCCCTGGGCTGGTGCGGCAACCGAGGCTGTGGGGAGCGGGAGCCCTGCTCATGCTGGTGAGCTGGAATCTCGGCTCGCCGTCGCTACTCGTGGTCGGAATCGGGATCGTCGCGCTGGGGCACGTCGCGAAGCCCACGCGCTGACCCGGCCAGTCGGCACGGTAGGCGACTGCAGCCAAACGCTGGACACCCCAACCCTCCTCGTCGCTCCACTCGCGCACCGTCGCGGTCACGACTGCGGTGTCCTTACGGGGCCCTCTGCGGCGGCCCATCTACCGCTCCCTTCGCGTATGGCGCCATCACCGGTTGATCGGGATCTCGTAGACGATCTCGCAGTGAGCCGCGGGCACCACGATGTCCGCCGTCTCCACTGGGCGACCGTCGTCGCTGTAGTACGTCCGCCGGATGTGCGTGACCAGGGCAGCCTTCTGGACGCCGAGCAACGGCGCCTCCTCGGCGGTCGCCTGCCTCGGCTCCGGCTGCTCCACGGCGTGGCTGACCGTGATGCCGATCGCGGCCATGCGGTTCACGACGCCCGCTCCTGCGTGCGGGCCTCCCTCGGGCAGAACGACGAGAGTGCCGGCGGTGAGGTCGTACGGCTCCCAACTCGTCGACAGCTGCACCGGCCTGCCGTCCGCCAGGAACTCGTACGTCGTCCGCACGCACAGCTCGCCTTCGGCGATACCGAGACGCGTGGCGATCTCCGCCGGCGCCGGGACCTTGGCCTCGGTCCGGCTCTCCCAGTCGCCTTGCCTGCCCACGGCCTTCATGTCCGCCCGGAACGGCGAGCCGCTGGGCTGCTCGCGCGCCGATGACCGGACCACCCGTACGCGCTGCCGTGGCTCGGCGACGTAAGTGCCGGAACCGGCGCGGCCCTCCAGCACACCTTGGGAGATCAGCAATTCCTGTGCCCGGCGTACCACGTTGTCGCCGACGCCGTACTCCTGGCCGATCTGGGCGCGGGAGGGAAGTCGGTCCCCCGGCTCCCACTCGTGTTCTGCGATCCGCCGCCGCAGCTCGTCGGCGATGCGGAGATAGGGCGGTTGCTCAGACATATGGAAAATCTAGTCCACTAGCTCTAACCTAGTTAACTAGCTTTACTCAAAGTGATCGCCGCTGACCGGAGGGCTGCCTTGTGCCTGCTTCCAAGGTGCGCGCGGAGGCCATCGCAGCCCGGTTATCGGCCGTCGGGCTCGCCACGCGCGTGGAGGAGCGCGATGACTGCACGGCCATCGAGGCGGAGGTGCCGGAACCACTCTCCGCGGAGTCATGGCGGGAGGTCCTGGAAGCGCTGGCCGATACCGACCGCTTCGGCCTTCTCGCCACCAGTTCGAACGACCGCACCCTCTGGGCGGTCGTACACAAAACGGTCCCCGCGACGGGCGACGTCGGGGGACCGGGTCATCAGCGATAGGGGCTGAACACCGTGCTCAATCGTATCCGCCGTACCGCCTCGCGCCTCAGGGAGCGGTACCGCCACAAGGGTCGGCACCGCCGCTCCGAAACACCTGCGTGGCCGGTGGCTGTGTCCCCGGAAGTCGCTTACGGCGCGGTGCTGTTCCTGCGTCGGCACCGCGAGCACACGGGCGTTCTCGTGGGGGAGGAAACGGCGCTCGTCCGCCCGTACGTACTGGCCAGTGAGGCGCGAGCACGGCACCGCTCGGCGGCCATGAGCCGCGCTCCCCTCGCCGGCCCTTGGTACGCCTCGGCGGGTGACCGCTGATGCCGTCCCGCCAACAGCCCCACACCACCCAACCGGGGCCCGACTCCTACCGGTCGGCCTCCTGCCGCATCGGCACACACCACGCCTGCGCGGAGTCGTCCCCGGTCGCCGCACCGGTCGACGTGCCGGTGATCTACGAAGCCTGCGACTGCTCGTGCCACACCATCGCCGAGTGCCCAGTACCGACAGAGGCGGCACGGTGAGGGGGCCGGCACTCAGCGGCGCGGTGCTCTCCCCGGTCGAGATCACCTCGACCAGCGTGCAGCTCGGCGACGTCATCCAGGTCGGGGGCCAGCAGTGCCGGGTGACCGACCTCTTCCAACTGCCCGGCGGAGCCAAACGACTCGTTTTCGACTCGGGCGAGTTGCTGACCATCCACACGGGGACCTGGCTCGTCGCCCTGCGGCTCGTGCGAGTGAGAGGCGGTGACCCCGCCCGTGCCCTCACGACGCGACGCCATCGCCGATGACCTCCGGAACCGGATCGCCACCGGTCGGCTCAAGCCCGGTGAACGCCTGCCTTCTGAGGCGCATTTGGCGGAGCAATACATGGTCAGCACACCGACGCTGCGGAACGCCCTCGCCGTACTTCCGCCGGTACTCCTTCGTCAGCGCGTAGTCCGCCCCGTCGGTGGTCCAGGAGGCGGTGGGGTCCTCGGGGGCCACGGGGGTGTAGGTGAACCCCTGCTTCTTCATGCAGGCCGCGATCGCGTTCTCCAAGAGGTACTGCTTCTTGAGGTCGGCGTTCGCGTCGGCGGGAATGTCGAGCTGCCCCGACGATCCGGCCGTGGTCTTCTCACCGTCCGACGCGTGGGACTCCGAGCCGGTGTCGGTGTCGGTTCCGGTGCCACAGGCCGCCAGCAGCGGCAGCAGGCTCACCGCCGCCGTCGCGGCCAGTCTCCGGGCAGTGCGGGAGCGAGTCGTTTACTTCCGTCCGATCGGGAGGGCGGGGGATTCTGCGGGCGTGGGAGAACGCGGAGTCCACGGTGGTGCCGGCAGTTCATGGAGCTGGGGTCGGTACATGACCGAGCTGTAACGGCCGACCGCCGTGACGGCCGGCTCGGGGACCGGCGCCGGTCATACGGGCGGCCCGGTGACGAGGTCACCCTTCTCGTCGTAGGGCCAGGCGTTGGCGACGCAGCCGTGCAGGCCCTTGATCTGCTGCATCATCACGGGGGCCAGTTGCCCGGCGCCCCCGCAGGTCACGTGCGAGTGACCGAGGAAGTGCCCCATCTCGTGGTTGATGATCAGCGCCCGGTAGTCATGGATCGGTCCGTCGAAGGTGGGCGAGCCCTTGACCCAGCGCTTGAGGTTCACCACCACCCCTCCGGGAACCTCGCAGTTGTACTCGCCTCCGGTGTCCTGCTGGATGCCCGCCCAGCACAGGGCGTCCGCCGTCGCCGGTGTCGCGATCCTTATCGTGATGTCGTGCGGCGATCCCGCGCTCACCAGCTGGAACGCGTTGTCCGGGTCGTGGGTCCAGCCCCGCGGGGCGGTGAGTATGTCGGCGATCTCGTTCGCCGCCTGGGACGGCGAGATGTCGAGGCCGATCTCGACCTCCACGACGTAGCGCACCGGGCGGGAGCCGCTGCCCACCGCCTCCCCACCGGCCTGCGCGGTGACGAACGTCCCGCTGCCCGTCGGGGGGACGTCGATCTCGGTCCGGCTCGCGGAGGGGGAGGGGGTCGGTGTGGGTGTGGGGGTGGGTGTGGGAGTTGGAGTGGGAGTGGAGGTGACGTGCGTGCTCCGCGGTTGCGGCGCACCGCTCGGCGCGTCGCTCCGCCCGCCTCCCAGGAAATACGCCGCCGGGCCCAGTAGGCCGGCGGCCACCAGCAGGCCGATCAGCAGGTTCCGGCCCCGGTGGCGCGGCCGTCCCCGGCGACGGGAGGACCGGCGCCGGCGGCCGGCGCGGTGACCGGCCGCGGTGCTGCCGGTGGGGGGTGCGGACTGCCGCTGTCGTGCCGAATGCATGGCAGCTCAATCTGGTGATTCCAGATGATCGCGATGAGCCGGCACTGTCACGGAAGGGTAACGGAGCCCCGCGCTCCCCGGCCCGTGTGATCGTTGTGTAACGGCGGGCGGAGAGGGGCCTTCCTCGGGACGGTCACCTCGTCCGGCCTGCTTACACTGCCGAAATGCCACGGGTCCTGATCGTCGAAGACGACCAAGATGTCCGCAGGGCCGTCCAACTGGGTCTGCGGCACCAGGGGCATGAGGTCTTCGCCGTGGAAACGGGGGAGGAAGGGCTGGAACAGCTCCTCCCCTTCCGGCCGGACGTCGTCGTGCTCGATCTCATGCTGCCCGGCATCTCCGGCCTGGACGTGTGCCGCCGGATCAGGGACCGCGACCAGGTGCCGATCATCATGGTGACGGCCCGGGGAGACGACATCGACGTGGTCGTGGGACTGGAGACCGGTGCGGACGACTACGTGGTGAAGCCCGTGCAGGCCCGGGTGCTCGACGCACGGATACGGGCCGTACTGCGCAGACAGGACGCGTCGCTGCCGGACGGCACCCGTCCCCGGGCGGAGACGCACGGCGAGCTGGTCGTCGACCGTGCCGGGCTCGTGGTGACGCACCGCGGCGAACCCGTCACCCTCGCCCCCTCCGAACTGAGGCTGCTGCTGACCCTGTCGGCCTCGCCCGGCCAGGTGTTCAGCCGACAGCAACTGCTGGAAGCGGTCTGGGAACACAGCTACCACGGCGACATACGGCTCGTGGACGCCTGCGTGAAGCGACTGCGCAACAAGCTCGGCGAGGGCAGGAATCCCCGTTACGTGCAGACCGTACGCGGATTCGGTTACCGCTTCGGCACCTCATGAGCGACCGGATGTCCACGCGGACGTGGAGGACCGCGCGGATGCGGAAGGCCGCCGGGACGCGGAGAACCGTGCCCGAGGCCCCCACGGCCGACGAGACCCCCGCCGCCGGCCCGGGGGCCGGCCCCCGGCGGTTCCTCCGGGCGGCCCTGGCGCGCATCCCGCTCCCCCTGCGCGGCCTGCGCCCCCGCCTGCTGGCGTCCTTCGTCCTGGTGGCCGTGGCCAGCGCCCTGGGCACCGGGGCCCTCGCCTTCCGCGAGGCGCGCACGGGGGTGCTCCAGCAGAGCCAGGACTCCGTCATCAACCGGTTCCGTACGAGCGTCGACGCCGTCGCGCCCAGCATCCCCCTGGCCCCGGACCGGTCGGACCTCCAGTTCGCGGTGGACCAGGTGCTGTACGCGAACCGTTCGTCGGGCTGGCGGATCATGGCCACGTACGGTGGCCACCGCGCCTACGCGCCGAGCGCCGGTTTCGTCGAGCCGAGCCCCGAAATGCTCCGGTCCGTCCGGGACCGACGTGTCGCGGTGTTCCAGCGGATGAACGTCGACGGGCGTCCTCGTCTCGTCGTCGGCATGCCCGTCACGTACACCTCGGGCGAGGGCACGGAGCCCAGGCTCTCCGGGTTCGTGATGTATCTGGAGGTCCCGCAGACCACCGAGGAGGGGTACGTCGAGGCCATGGTCAGCGGCATCGAGCGGGCCACCCTGGTGGCCCTGTGCCTCGCCGTCGTCCTGGCGTTGCTCGCCGCGAGCGGCGTACTGCGACCCGTACGGGCGTTGCGCCGGGCAACGCGCCGGATGGCCGCGGGGCACCTCGACGTACGGCTGGACGTCACCGGTTCCGACGAACTGGCCGATCTCTCCCAGTCCTTCAACGAGACGGCGGCCGAACTGGAGCGAACCGTACGGGAGCTGCGTCGCCTGGAGGCCCAGGGACGCCGCTTCGTGGCGGACGTCTCCCACGAACTGCGCACGCCGCTGGCGGCGATGTCGGCGGTCACCGACGTGCTGGACCTGGAGGGGGAAGGGGAGACCGGTGAGGCGCTGCGGCTCATCAGCGAGGGAACGAACCGGCTGAGCGGATTGGTGAACGACCTGATGGAGATCTCCCGTTTCGACGCGGGGGCGGCCGAACTCAACCGGGACGAGATCGACCTGGCCGAGTCCGTACGGCGCACCGTCGCCTCCCGGTGGCGGCAGGAGCAGGTGGAGACCCGGCTGCCCGGACCGGGTGAGCTCCGCGCGCGCGTCGATCCGCGCAGACTCGACGTGGTGACGGCCAATCTGATCGGCAACGCGCTGCGGCACGGAGAGCCGCCCGTGCGGCTGACCATGGGGGTACGGGTTGACGGGGCGGGCATGGCGTGGGCCGTCATCGAGGTGACCGACAACGGACCGGGGATCGCCGAGGAGGCCATGCTGCACATCTTCGAGCGGTTCTACAAGGCGAGCACCTCACGGGCCAGGAGCGAGAGCAACGGGCTGGGTCTGGCCATCACGGCGGAGAACGTGCGCCTGCACGGGGGGCGCATCCGGGCGGCGAACCTGCCCCGGGGCGGCGCGGTGTTCACGGTCGAACTCCCGCTGCACCGCGACGACACCGACACCGAGGCCGACGGGGGCACCCGTTGAGGGGCTCGCGGACGGCAGCGCTGCTGTCCGGGCTCACGGCCGTGGCCGCGGTCGCGCTCACGGCGTGCGGAGTCCCCCCGTCCGGTGTCATCGAGACCGGTGCGCCGGCGAGCGGCATGTTCTCCCCCAGTCCGACACCACCCTCGACGCCCGCCACCATCTCCCTCTTCTTCCTGCGCGACGGGGAGTTGATGCCCTATCCCCACCGGATCGACGACGCCGGGGACCTCGAGGCCGTCGTACACCTGCTGTTCGAGGCGTCGGCTGCGAACGAGACCGCGACGGCCACCACGGAGCTGCCCCGCCTGACGGACGCGCCACGGGTGGCGATCGACAGCGGCATCCTCTTCGTCAGACTCCCCGGTGAGACGGCTCCGCTGAGCCGTCGGGCCATGCTCCAGCTGACGTGCACGGTGAACCACGCGGCTTCGCCGGTCCCCACCGCCGTCCCCCGCGCCGACGCGGAAGCCGACGGCGACACCGCGCGCCGTTCCGCCGCGCCCAGCAGCCTCCATGTGTTCGGGGACGGATGGGCGATGACGCAGTCGGACCACGCGTGCCCCGTCGTGCCCCAGCCACGGGCGCAACCGGAAGCACTGACCCCGCAGGAGCCCTCCGGCTGACCACCGGCCCCCGCCCAGGACCGGAGGCCTTCCGGCCACGGCCACCCGCCTGACCGCGCGGTGGCAGGCCGGCCACGCCGCCCTGTCGGCCCGCCGGAGCACCACGCCGGCCGGGCAGCAGTGGGACGCCACACCCCGACCCCACGCGGACACCGAGGAACACGAGCCGGTTCGCCACCACCCTCGAACCCGCTCGCACCCCGTTCCGGCGGAAGTGGCGCCGGGCTCGTGCGGTCGCCGGTCTCCCGGACGGCTTCCGCTTCTACAACCTCCGTCATACCGGACACACCCTGTCGACCCGTTCGGGCGCCACCCTCCGGGACACGATGGCGCGCCGGCCAGTCCTCCGAGAAGGCGGCGCTGATCTACCGGGACTCCGACGAGGAGCAGCAGCGGGAGGCCGCCGCCGGGCTCGACGACCTCGTGCGCGCCGGGCGTGCGAAGCGCCACACCGACGACCGTGCGCACCACAGGGGGGAGCCGTCGGCGGGCTGACGGTGCGGTTGTGGTGCGGCACCCGCTCACCGGTCTGGACAACAAAGAACCCCCGGGTCGCTGACCTGGGGGTTTCGCGTGGAGCGGGTGACGAGAATCGAACTCGCGCTCTCAGCTCGGGAAGCCTGGGTGCCCCAGGGGCGATTGCTCGCCTGACCTGGGGTGGGGCGGTCTCGACCTGTAGCCGGCTTCTGTCTTGGTCCCCGGTGTTCCCCGCGGTGCCCCGCCCGATCTGGCACGGGACTGGCACGGCCCCCTCGATGCGAACTACGGGCGGGGCGGTCGCTGAGGTCATCCGGCCTGGTCACTCGGCCGTCAGCGGTTTGAGACGACTGCCTGCGGTCGGCACGGTTGCTGTACTTCTCTGCGGTACCGCACTCCCCAGTACAGAGTCTCTGAGAAGATCGCGGGATGCTGCGACTCACCGATTTCATTATCGACTGCCCGGACACGATGAAGCTGGCGGCTTTCTACTCCGAGGTGACGGGCCGCCCGATCAAGGAAGGCAGCTCCGAGGACTGGGCTGGCATCCAGTTCGGCGAGATCGAGCTGGCATTCATCCGGGTGGACGACTACCGCGCTCCGCAGTGGCCCGACAGCGAGCACCCCAAGCAGTTCCACCTCGACTTCGAAGTGGACGAGATCGAGCCCGAGCAGCGCCGCGTCCTCGACCTCGGCGCGACGCTAAGGCAGGACTTCATCGGCCCCAACGGCTACGGCTGGCAGGTCTACACCGACCCGATCGGCCACCCCTTCTGCCTGTGCCGCAACAAAGGCGTCATCTGGACCGACCAGGGCCCGATCTGGCCCAAGCGCGACTAATTAGCCGCCCACTTCCTCACCCACCACTCTCCCCGGCTCCCATCCCGTCCGCCGTCGACCCACACGCATGTGGAGCGGGCGTGGTTCCTGGCGTCCAGGTGGAGCGCGCCACTGTACGAACGACCTGGACGCCAGGGGCCGCGTCTGCTCGGCTTCGCCTGGGGCGACGGTGGACGGGATGGGAGATCCCCGCGCACACCCCTACGGACCCGCACCCGCGTACGGCGCCCCCTCCATCCCGGTGTCGGCCGATCCCCCGCCGGAGGCACATCTTGTGCCCGCGGATGACGTCCCGCCCTTGCCCGCTTGCACGTAGCGCGCCGCCGGGCGGGGCCGCCGCTGGCCAAGACAGGGCGGTGGCCCCGCCGACAAGGCGGCGCGCGCCCGCGCCGTGCGCGGGCCTTGAACTCGTGAAGAAGGTTGTAACTCAGTCGTTGGATGGGAGGTTGTGGCACAGGGATCGGGCGCTATCCGCTCAGGTCGTCAGGTGCCCTGTCGAGCCGTGAGCGCCGGGATTGCAGCGATCTTCTCTGCCGTGAGGGCCGACCAGTCGATCCCTGAGGGGCGGTGGGGGTTCGGGCAGGTGATGGTTTCGTCGGGGGTCACGATCAGGTCGACGCCGACGTCGTGCTCGGTGGTGGGGATCGGGGTGTCGGTCACCTGGAGGGTGTGGACGGTGGTGACGACGAGGGTCTCCGGCGTCACCAGGCCGGCCTCGGTGAGCAGGGCGAACTCGATGTCGGAGTAGCCGGCGCCTTTGCCGATGCGGGCGCCGTCGCGGTGGACGGCGACGCTGCCGAGGACGATCAGGTCCAGTGGTCGGAGGGCGTCGACCTCGACGGTGGGGGCGATCGTGGCGGCGGTGCGGCTTGCTGCGGCCTCGGCGGGTGGGACGGTGAGGGTGGCCGGGTCCAGGAGGTAGAAGGGCTTGGGGGTGGCTAACCTCGGTACCGCCATGTAGAGGGTTTTGCCCTCCTTCAGGGCCCGTGCCCGGACCGGAAGCTGGGCCTTGTCCGGTACTGCCTTGACGACCCCCGCACGCTGCCAGGCCGGAAGCCCCGCGAGTCGGGCAGCGGCTTCCTCGGCACCCTTGAAGTGGGGGATGCGGCCGTGGACGGAAGGGTCGTGGACGGCGTCCGCGGCGGTCAGGGCGTCCCAGACCTGCGTGCGTACCGCCTGCTTGGCGTGGTCCAGGGAGTTGGCTGCCACCGGTGTCTCCTTCTCTCTCCTACGCTGCCGTCATCAGGCCGAGCAGTCTGTCGTGGACCTCTGCGACGAGGGGTTCCTGGCGCCAGGGGCGCAGTTCGCGAGCGGCTCCGAAGACGATGTTCATGCCTCCGCCTCCGCGTGTGGTCTCCAGCTCGGTGATGGCTTCGGTGAGGCTGGCCACCCCCGCCTCGACATCGTGTTGACGGATACGGGCGAGCGTAAGGTTCCCCAGCACGATCGCGCGTGACTTTCGCCTGTCCCGTAGCTTCTCCGCAGTGCTGGTCAGCAGGGTTTCGGCCCGTCGGTGGTCTCCGAGGGAGAGGTAGCAGGAGCCTGCGAGGCGGCCGAACTGGGTGGGTGATACCAGGTCGGCGGCGGCGTCGCTGCCGTCCGCATGGGCGAGTTGACGTTCTGCGCTGGAGAGAGCGCGTTCGCAGTCCGAGGCCGACCGCAGTATGGCGTGTGCCTCGGCGACGTGCAGGAGTGCCAGTCCGGTCAGGGCGGGACTCGTGCGCTCGGCGGTTTCGGCTGCTTGCTCCGCGAGCGCGAGCCCGGCCTGTGCGTCGTGTGCGCCGTACAGCGCGACGTAGCAGGTGCGCAGTAAGGCGTGGGCTTCGAGCGTGGTGTCCCGTAGGTGGCGGGCGAGGTCGGCGCTCTGCTCGTAGTACGTCTTCGCGGTGGTGTGGTCGCGGCGCTGGGAGGCGTCCCAGACCAACTGCCCCATGAGAGTGCACGCATCGGCGTGCAGAGCGTGGAGTTCCCTCTGGACGCGTCCGCGGGCGGAGCCGGCGGCAAGCTGGTCGATGCGGTTGAGCTGTGCTGCTGCTTCTGCGATGAGGCCGGCCGAAGGCACACGGTCGTAGCGAGCGGCGCAGTCGTAGAAGCGCGTGCGAAGTGCGGCGACGGCCGGCAGGTCGATGCGGCCCGGGTGAAGCATCACGTATTCGAGAGCTTCTTGTTCCTGCGTGCGGCCTGGCAACCGTGCGGTCAGCAGGTCGTTCAGGCCCTCGGCGTCGACGCGCAGAAGGCGGGCCAGTCGTGGGCGCATCCAGGGTTGTGGGGCGGTGCGGCCTGATTCCCAGCGGGTGATGGTGGAGCGGTCCACCTGCATGTGCTCGGCGAGAGCCTCCTGGGTGAGGCCCACGGTCCGGCGGCGTGCTGCGAGGCCGTTGCGGTGGTGCGCCATGACGCTGTCTCCCCGTTTCGCCTGCCCTGCCAGGGACGTACGACTGCGCGGCTTCCCAGGTGAGGCGTGAGAGTGACGCACGGATGCCGCATTGGTGCGTCCATTGTGCTCTGGGCGTTGTCGGCCGGGGGCGGTTGTGTGGAACTCCGACGCACACAGCCAGGAAGGTTCGCCCTCCATGACGTTCCGAACACTCGCCCCGAAGTCCTCGTCCCTCCATGTCCCGTCCGACACCGGCGCTGTGTCTTCCGCTCGTTGCAGGGTTGTCGCGATCGTCCGTGACTGGGACTTGCTACTTGCGGAGGAGGCAGTCGAGACGCTGGAGCTGCTGGCCGGTGAGGTGATCGCGAACGCCGTGGTGCACACGGGGGAGGGCTGCCGGGTCACGGTGAGCTGGAACGGGACTTGTGTGCGCCTGGAAGCCGAGGATGCGGAAAGCGGCCTTCTCCCGCAGCGGGCGCCGGCCGACCTGGACGAGGAGAGTGGGCGCGGACTGCAGTTGGTCGACGGTCTTGCCCAGGCGTGGGGCTCCCGGCCGACCACGGACGGAAAAGTGGTCTGGTTCGAGATCGGCGGCTGCTCAACCTCGCCTTCCCGTCCGTCTCCCGCCGCATGTGTAAACGATCCCTCGTTCGAGGGCGCACCGCGGCCGGTGGCGGTTGCCGAACCGGGATGCGGCGTGCTCAGCGGCTCCCGCGCGCATGTCACCGCCACCTGACCACCTGACCAGCTGATTTGGGACGCGCGTGTCCTCCATCAGCTACAGACGCCTCCGACTGGGACTCCACCGTCTGGTGGGGCAGCCGGAGACGCCACATCCAGGGAGCGGGCAACCGGCTCGCTTCCGCCAACACCGAAGGAGACACAACCATGCCCGAGCAGAACGTGACCACGAACGGTGCTCAGGAGGACCACGGCCTGCTGGTCGCCCGTCGCCGGATTGCCGCCGCCCGTTCGCGGGCCGAACAGCCCTCGGACGGCGGTTCCACCGGCCGCTCCGACGGCAACGACTGAGAAGGGCCGCAACCGATGACCACCGACGTATCCGCGGTGGTCGCGCGCCTGGGCGAGGACTTCCTCGCCCAGGTGTACGGCCGCACCTACCGCCACTTCCCCGGTGAGCCGGGCCGCTTCGCCGGCCTGCTCGGCTGGGACGACCTGAACGCCCTGCTCACCCACCACCGGCTCGAACCGCCCCGCCTGCGCCTCTCGGCGGGCGGCGAGGCGTTGCCTCAACACGCCTACTCGGTGCCGGTCACCACTCGTCGCAGCACCGTGTGGCACCGGCTCAAGCCCGCCGAACTGCACCGCCACCTTGCCGAGGGCGCCACTCTCGTCCTGGACGCGATCGACGAGTTGCACCCGGCCGTCGGCCACCTCGCCCAGGAACTGGAACGACATCTGCGTACCGGCATCCAGGTCAATGCTTACGCCTCCTGGACCCCCGAGGAAGGCTTCGGAGTCCACTGGGACGACCACGATGTGCTCGTCCTCCAGCTCGACGGCGCCAAACGATGGCGCATCCACGGCCCCACGAGGCGAGCTCCGCTCCACCGTGACACGGACGTCCCCGAACCGCCGCCGAACGAGCCGCTCGTCGAACTGGTCTTGCAAGCAGGAGACATGCTGTACCTGCCGCGCGGTTGGTGGCACGCGGTCGCCGCTTCCGAAGGCGTCCACTCCCTCCACCTCACCTGCGGCATGCAGACGACTACCGGCGCCGACCTTCTCCAGTGGCTCTCCGAGAACCTGTGCCGTGAAACGACCGTGCGCAGCGACCTGCCACGCTTCGGGACCGAGGAAGAGAAGGCGTACTTCGTACGGTCCCTCGGCGACCTCGTCATGAAGGAGTTCGAGGACGGGACGCTGCTCGACCGCTTCCTCGGCATGCGGGACGCCACCGACCGGGCCCGCCTGGTGCCCTCACTGCCGTACGTCGAGGGCGTACCGCCCGACCCCGCTCTCGTCGTACACCTGGTAACCGCTCGCGCCCGGCTGCACAGCGACGGGGAGGGCCACCCGGTGCTGACGGCAGGGGGAGAGGAATGGGCCTTCTCCCCGCAGGCCGCACCTGTGCTGTCCCTCCTTCTGGACGGAGGCCACCACCGCCTGGACACACTCGCCCGAGCGGCCGGACTTCGCGTCGGGCAGGTGGCGCACCTCGTGAGCGAGCTGGTGGACGGCGAGGTCGCGGCCGTGGGACGGGCCGGATGAGCGCCCGTCTGGCGGCCGGGACGTATCGGTGTCGTGACGTGTCGCAGTCGGTGGGTGCGGCCGTGGACGCCGGGGTGACATGGATCGACACGGCGCCGAACTACGCGTCCGGTACGGCCGAGGCATCTCTGCGGCTGGTCCTCAAGGCGTGTCCACAGGTACGTGTCTCGACCAAGGTCGGCTTCGTGCCCGACGCCGACCGGCGGGCCGCTCGGAACGCCGGGGTGCCGTTGTACGACCGCGATCAAGGCCACTGCCTGGCACGTCCCTGCATCGCCTGGCAGCTCGCCCGCAGTCGTGCCTGCCTCGGTCGCGTCCCGGACCTGGTCTTCGTCCACAATCCGGAGCACGGCCGGACGGACCGGGCCGATCTGTCGCGGACGCTGGCCGAGGCATTCGAGGAACTGGAGAGCATGGCGGACGCCGGCAGGGTCGGCGGCTACGGCGTCGCCACCTGGGCGGGCCTGTCGAGCGGCATGTTCACCATCCCGGAACTCACGGCACTTGCGGAAACCGTGGGCGGGCCACAGCATCACTTCCGAGCCGTGCAGTTCCCGGTTTCACTCATTCGACTCGCCGTGGTGGCGGACGCGCTCGCCGGGTGCGGAGCACTGGTGGAGGCACGGGAAGCGGGGCTCGACGTCTTCGCGTCGGCCCCGCTCGGAGGCGGTGAACTCCTCGGAGCGATGACGGAGGAACTGGTGCGCTTCATCGCCCCTGCCGCATCCGCAGCGCAGGCCGCGCTCCTGGTCGCCCTGTCGGCCCCCGGGGTGTCGCGTGTCCTGCTGTCGTCGAGCACACCGGCACACTGGGCCGATGCCCTGGGGGCTGCGGTCTGCGAGCCCTTGTCGCCCGATCGCCTGAGAAAGGTCATCGATGTCCTCGGAACCTGACGACCTCGAGGTCGCCGCGCGCATGCGGAGGGCCCATACCGTGGCGTGCGGCCTCCTTGGGGCGGTTCCTGGCACACGGCCGTCCGACGAAGGGCCGCAGGAGGCGTGGGGGTGGAGGGGACGCACGCTGGGCCGACCCGTCACCGGGGCTCACGGGCCAGGGTGGCTGCGTGTCGTCCACAGCCCGGTGGACAAGGCGAGCGGCAAGTTGTGGACAGGGCCGGAGGACGCCGAACGGCTGGTGCCCCGACAGGTGCCACGCCCTCGTCTGCGTCTCGTACGACAGTGGAAGGAGGGAGGAAACGCGTACAAGGCAGAGCTGTACGACCACGTCGCTGGCGAAACCGTGTCGCCCACCCCCGCACTCGTCACCGCAGTGCCCTCCCTGACGACCGCCTGGTGGAACGATCTGCGCACGGCCCTGGCCTGTCTCCCGATGGTCCGCACCGACCGTACGGCCGTACGCCAGGCATACCTGGACCGCGCCATGCCGAAGTACCTCGCCTTCCTCGGCGGGCCCGTCCCCACGACGCCTCCCGCATGGTCCACCGCACACGGTGACCTGCACTGGGCCAACCTCGCCGGTCCCGAACTCGGCATCCTGGACTGGGAAGGCTGGGGCACCGCCCCGGCCGGCTACGACGCAGCCCTCCTGCACGCCTACAGCCTCACGATGCCGGAGACCGCCGAGCGCGTCCGCCGGGAACTTTCCACCGTTCTCGACAGTGAGGGCGGACGCTTCGCGGAGCTGGTGGTCATCACCGAACTCCTGCAGAGTGCCGAACGCGGAGACAACGTGGAACTGGTCCCCACTCTGCGGCAACGGGTGGAAGAGATCTGGCACCGGATGACGGCCGACGGGACGACCGGTCGCTGAGCCGCTCACCGTCGAGTCGGCGGAGACGCCGGACGACCCCGGTCAGGCGGCGCTGATCCACTGGTACGAGGCCCGGCCGTGAGGGTCACCGCCGGGCTCGACGACCTCGTACGGGCCGAACGTGCGAAGCACCACAACGACGACCGTACGCACCATAAGGAGGAGCCGTCGGCGGGCTAATGGTTCGGTTGTGGTGCGGCAGTTGCCCACCGGTCTGGACAACAAAGAACCCCCGGGTCGCTGACCTGGGGGTTTTGCGTGGAGCGGGTGACGAGAATCGAACTCGCGCTCTCAGCTTGGGAAGCTGATGTTCTACCATTAAACTACACCCGCGCGTGATCCAGACCACCGGAATCGACCGGTGACCGGATGCTCGGTCACTCTACCCCATGGCAGGTCCCCGGTGTTTCAGGTCCCGGGGGCCTGGTGGCGTTCGAGGTGCGGAAGTGGGTACGGGGGGCCGGAGTTGGGGCGTACGGTGGGGGTGTGGTGAGGGCCGGGCGGGGTCGGAGTGCCGCCTGGAGGGTCGTCTCTTTGATCCCGTAATGTGCCTTTCGGCGCCAGGGCAGGAAGCCAGGCGCGGCTCTTGGGGAAGGGACTCTTGGACTTGATGGAGCGCACCGTCGTCCGCTGTGCCGATGGGCACGTGTTTGCCGCCGCCTCGTTCCCGATGCAGCAGGCCGAGCGACTCGGCCCCGGCCGGCTCTTGCGGTGTCCGCGCTGTGCGCGGCTTCGCAGCGTCGTGCCGGTCGCGTACCAGAAGCGGTAAGCGAGGGCACGGGGGACCGGCAGGGTCAACAGGACGTGGGCGCGTGGGACGGCGATGGTGGCCGGTCCGCGCGCCTTGCGTATCCTCGGGGCGTGCTTCTCTCAGACAGGGACATCCGGGCCGAGATCGATTCCGGGCGGGTACGGATCGATCCCTACGACGAATCCATGGTGCAGCCGTCCAGTGTCGACGTGCGCCTCGACCGCTTCTTCCGGGTGTTCGAGAACCACCGGTACCCGCATATCGACCCGTCCGTCGAGCAGGCGGAGCTGACCCGGCTCGTGGAGCCGGAGGGGGACGAACCGTTCATCCTGCATCCGGGCGAGTTCGTGCTGGCCAGTACGTACGAGATCATCTCGCTGCCCGACGATCTCGCGTCGCGGCTGGAGGGGAAGAGTTCGCTGGGGCGGCTCGGGCTGGTCACGCACTCGACCGCCGGGTTCATCGACCCTGGGTTCTCCGGGCACGTGACCCTGGAGCTGTCGAACCTCGCGACGCTGCCGATCAAGCTGTGGCCCGGGATGAAGATCGGCCAGCTGTGCCTGTTCCGGCTCAGCTCGCCGGCCGAGGCCCCGTACGGCAGTGAGCGGTACGGCTCCCGGTACCAGGGGCAGCGCGGGCCCACGGCCTCGCGGGCCTTCCTCAACTTCCACCGCACCCAGGTGTAGGCACGGGCGGGCAGGAGAGCCCTCCGCGGCGGGAGGACCCCTCGGTCACGAGCAGTTCGGGGCGGCCGTGCGTGAGCTCGCCCAGGCCGTCGTGGACGACGGGTACCGGCCGGACGTCGTGCTCGGCATCGCGCGCGGTGGTGTCTTCGTCGCGGGCGGGCTGGCTTGCCCGGGCAAGCCATGTGCTCGGGCCGGGACGAAGAAGGGGCTCCCGGATCGGGAGCCCCTTCGTGCCGTGTCGCGGGTGCCGTTCGCTGTTACAGCGTGCCCAGCTTCACCAGGGAGAGCAGGGCCAGGAGCTGGATCGCGGACGCGCCCAGGGCCTTCGGCCAGGGAAGGTCGTGGGAGCGGCTGACCATCATGGTGAGGAGCGCGCCGCCCGCGACCCAGGTGATCCAGCCGACGATCTGGACGAAGGTGGCGTCGCCGCTCGCGAACATCGCGAGGAACAGGCGGGGGGCGTCCGTGAGGGCCACGATCAGCATGGACAGCCCGACGGTGGGCTGCCAGGCGCCGTTGCCGCCGAGCTGGCGGGCCAGGGAGTGGGTGACCACGCCCAGGATGAGGAAGCTGATCATCATGGCCACACCGGTCATCAGCACGACGGGTATGGCGGTGGTGATGGTGGCGTCGATCGCCTCTTCGCGGGCGCCGTCGAAGCCGAAGATCGCCAGCAGGCCGTAGAGGAAGGTCACGGTGAGGGCGGGGCCCCACATCGTGTAGTCGCGCATCCTCAGGAAGGTCTGGTCGGGGGCGGTGACGATGCCCTTGAGCAGGGCCTTCCAGGGCAGGGGCGGGCCGACCGGGCCGGGCACGGGCTCGGGGGCACCGCCGTGGTGCGTCCCGCCGCCCTGCAGGTAGGGGTCCCCGCTGACCGAGAAGGCCTGGGTGTGGCCCGGGTTGTTGGCCGCGTACGGGTCGTGCGGGGCGTGGGGGGAGTGCGGGGCGTGCGGGCCGGGAGGGTACGCGCCGCCGTCGCCGAAGTACTCGGGCTCGCCGTGGCCGCCGCCGGGGCGGTGATGGCCGCCGTAGCCGCCCGGACCGCCCGGACCGCGGTTCACCTGTGGCCAGCCGCCGCCGTTGCCGCCGCCGCTGTGGCCGCCTCTGCCGTAGGGCGGCTGCTGGGGCGGGTACGGCTGAGGCGCCTGCGGGGAGCCGTACGACGGCCCCGGCGGCGTCTGCTGTCCGTACGGGGGTTGTTGCGGTTGCGCGTGAGGAGCGCCGTTGTTGTCCCGGCCGCGTCCGATCCTGAATCCAGCCACGTCGTCGAACGTACCTGCTCCGGGGGTGTGGTGGGCCGGGCCCGGGGTTTCGGGGCCCCCTTTGCGGCCGAGATGTGACATCCCCTAAGGGGCGGTCAGCTCCGTTCTCCGTCCTGCGGAGGGGTGCGGTCCTCCGCAGGACGGAGCGTACGTGAACATGACGAAGGGGCCGCCCAGCCGGGCGGCCCCTTCGTGTCTGCTGCGCACCTGCTTCGTGCTCAGGCGCGTACCTGCTTCGCGCCTACTTCACCGGTTCCGGCTCCGGGGCGTTCTCCGTCTCCGACTCGTCCGTCGGGTCGAGGGGCGTCTTGACCGACTCCAGCAGCAGCTGGGCGACGTCGACGACCTGGACGGACTCCTTGGCCTTGCCGTCGTTCTTCTTGCCGTTGACCGAGTCGGTCAGCATGACCAGGCAGAACGGGCAGGCAGTGGAGATGATGTCGGGGTTCAGGGCGAGGGCCTCGTCGACGCGCTCGTCGTTGACGCGCTTGCCGATCCGCTCCTCCATCCACATCCGCGCGCCGCCGGCGCCGCAGCAGAAGCCGCGCTCCTTGTGGCGGTGCATCTCCTCGTTCCTGAGGCCCGGGACGTTGGCGATGATCTCGCGCGGCGGCGTGTAGATCTTGTTGTGCCGGCCCAGGTAGCACGGGTCGTGGTAGGTGACGAGGCCCTCGACCGGGGTCACCGGGATCAGCTTGCCCTCGTCGATCAGGTGCTGGAGCAGCTGGGTGTGGTGGATGACCTCGTAGTCGCCGCCGAGCTGCGGGTACTCGTTGCCGAGGGTGTTGAGGCAGTGCGGGCAGGTGGCGACGATCTTCTTCGCCGACCTGGGCTTCCTCGACTCCTCGGTGACGTTGCCCTCGTCGTCCGTCTCCTCGCCGAAGGCCGTGTTCAGCGCGGAGACGTTCTCCATGCCGAGCTCCTGGAACAGGGGCTCGTTGCCCAGGCGGCGGGCGGAGTCGCCGGTGCACTTCTCGTCGCCGCCCATGATCGCGAACGTGACGCCCGCGATGTGCAGGAGTTCGGCGAACGCCTTGGTGGTCTTCTTGGCGCGGTCCTCGAGGGCGCCGGCGCAGCCGACCCAGTACAGGTACTCGACCTCCGTGAGGTCCTCGATGTCCTTGCCGACGACCGGGACCTCGAAGTCGAGCTCCTTGAGCCACTGAAGGCGCTGCTTCTTGGCCAGGCCCCAGGGGTTGCCCTTCTTCTCCAGGTTCTTGAGCATCGTGCCCGCCTCGGAGGGGAAGCTGGACTCGATCATGACCTGGTAGCGGCGCATGTCGACGATGTGGTCGATGTGCTCGATGTCGACGGGGCACTGCTCGACGCAGGCGCCGCAGGTGGTGCAGGACCACAGGACGTCGGGGTCGATGACGCCGTTCTCCTCGAGGGTGCCGATCAGCGGGCGCTCGGCCTCCGCGAGGGCCGCCGCGGGCACGTCCTTGAGCTGCTCGGCGGACGCCTTCTCCTCGCCCTCCATCGTCTTGCCGCCGCCGGCCAGCAGGTAGGGGGCCTTGGCGTGCGCGTGGTCGCGCAGCGACATCATCAGCAGCTTGGGGGAGAGCGGCTTGCCGGTGTTCCAGGCGGGGCACTGTGACTGGCAGCGGCCGCACTCGGTGCAGGTGGAGAAGTCCAGCAGGCCCTTCCAGGAGAACTGCTCGACCTGGGAGACGCCGAAGACGTCGTCGTCACCGGGGTCGGTGAAGTCGATCGGCTTGCCGCCCGAGGTCATCGGCTGCAGGGCGCCCAGCGCGGTGCCGCCGGTGGCCTCGCGCTTGAACCAGATGTTGGGGAAGGCCAGGAAGCGGTGCCAGGCCACACCCATGTTCGTGTTGAGCGAGACCACGATCATCCAGACGAACGAGGTCCCGATCTTGATCATGGCGGTCAGGTAGACCAGGTTCTGCAGGGTGCCGACGTCGAGGTTCTTGAAGGCGAGCACCAGCGGGTACGAGGCGAAGTACGCCGCCTCGTAGCCGTCCACGTGGTGCAGGGCGCCCTCCAGGCCGCGCAGCACGTAGATGGCGAGGCCGATGGTGAGGATGACGTACTCGACGAAGTAGGCCTGGCCCATCTTCGAGCCGGTGAACCGGGACTTGCGGCCGGGGCGGCCGGGCAGGCTGAGCAGCCGGATCGCCATGAGCACGAGGATGCCCAGGACCGTCATCACGCCGATGAACTCGATGTACATCTCGAACGGCAGGAAGCCGCCGAGCACCGGCAGCGTCCAGTCGGCCCGGAAGAGCTGGCCGAACGCCTGGGCGAGGGTCGGCGGCAGCGTCAGGAATCCGACGGCCACGAACCAGTGGGCGATGCCGACGACGCCCCACCGGTTCATGCGCGTGTGGCCGAGGAACTCCCGCACCAGGGTCACGCTGCGCTGGTAGGGGTTGTCGGTCCGGGTGCCGGCCGGGACCGGCTGGCCCAGCTTGAAGTACCGGACGAACTGGCCGGTCGCGCGTGCGAGCAGGGCAGCGCCGACCACGGCCAGGGCCAGCGACACGATGATCGCGGCGAGTTGCATGGGGGCTCCTCGGGCCTGCAAGGGTTTGGTCGGGGGGCTCCTGCCAGGGGATTCCCGACATTACTAAGCGGTAACTTATGCAGTCCGTCTGAGACTACCCCTATCTCCGGCCGCACTGTAGTCGGGCGCGGGGTGATCTGAGTCGCTGAGGGTTGCCTTGGGGGGTGCCCTGGAGGTGACCGCATCACGCCCCGTAAATCGGGGCATACGTCACTAACTTATATCCGTGCCGCACACTTGTGTCCGTAGGTCTGTGTTCGTGGGCCGTCGGCTCGAGGCCCGTGTCCGCCCGCCTCGGAGCCGTTCCCGTGCGGGCGTCGATGCCCCGGGTGTGCAGGCCTGCCCTTCCTTGCGCGTAAGGAGCGGATAAGAGTTGAGTCTGCCCGACTCAGCTCTGTTGACCCCGCGCCGGACGTCAGGCATGCTTGAGTCTGTTCCACTCAAGTCAGCTGGAGGAATCGAAATGGCACGTGCGGTCGGCATCGACCTGGGCACGACTAACTCCGTCGTCAGCGTTCTGGAAGGCGGTGAGCCCACCGTCATCACCAACGCTGAGGGCGCCAGGACCACGCCTTCCGTCGTCGCCTTCGCGAAGAACGGCGAGGTGCTGGTCGGTGAGGTGGCCAAGCGCCAGGCCGTGACCAACGTCGACAGGACCATCCGGTCGGTCAAGCGCCACATGGGCACCGACTGGAAGATCAACCTGGACGGCAAGGACTTCAACCCGCAGCAGATGAGCGCCTTCGTGCTCCAGAAGCTGAAGCGGGACGCCGAGGCGTACCTGGGCGAGAAGGTGACCGACGCGGTCATCACCGTCCCGGCGTACTTCAACGACGCGGAGCGCCAGGCGACCAAGGAGGCCGGCGAGATCGCCGGCCTGAAGGTGCTGCGCATCGTCAACGAGCCGACGGCCGCCGCCCTGGCGTACGGCCTCGACAAGGACGAGCAGGTCATCCTGGTCTTCGACCTCGGTGGCGGTACGTTCGACGTCTCGCTGCTGGAGATCGGTGACGGCGTCGTCGAGGTGAAGGCCACCAACGGTGACAACAACCTCGGTGGTGACGACTGGGACCAGCGCGTCGTCGACTACCTGGTCAAGCAGTTCCAGGCCGGGCACGGTGTGGACCTGGGCAAGGACAAGATGGCGCTCCAGCGCCTCCGTGAGGCCGCCGAGAAGGCCAAGATCGAGCTGTCCGCGTCCACCGAGACCACGATCAACCTGCCCTACATCACCGCCTCCGCCGAGGGCCCCCTGCACCTCGACGAGAAGCTGACCCGCGCCCAGTTCCAGCAGCTGACCGCGGACCTGCTGGAGCGCTGCAAGACGCCGTTCAACAACGTCGTCAAGGACGCCGGCATCGCGCTGTCCGAGATCGACCACGTCGTTCTCGTCGGTGGTTCCACCCGGATGCCCGCCGTCGCCGAGCTCGTCAAGGAGATGACCGGCGGCAAGGAGGCCAACAAGGGCGTCAACCCGGACGAGGTCGTCTCGATCGGTGCCGCGCTCCAGGCCGGTGTCCTCAAGGGCGAGGTCAAGGACGTCCTGCTGCTCGACGTCACCCCGCTGTCCCTCGGCATCGAGACCAAGGGCGGCATCATGACCAAGCTGATCGAGCGCAACACCACGATCCCGACCAAGCGCTCCGAGATCTTCACCACGGCCGAGGACAACCAGCCGTCGGTGCAGATCCAGGTCTACCAGGGCGAGCGCGAGATCGCGGCGTACAACAAGAAGCTCGGTATGTTCGAGCTGACCGGTCTGCCCCCGGCGCCGCGCGGCGTCCCGCAGATCGAGGTCTCCTTCGACATCGACGCCAACGGCATCATGCACGTCACGGCGAAGGACCTCGGCACCGGCAAGGAGCAGAAGATGACCGTCACCGGCGGCTCCTCGCTCCCCAAGGACGAGGTCGACCGCATGCGTGAGGAGGCCGAGCGGTACGCGGAGGAGGACCACCAGCGCCGCGAGGCCGCCGAGTCCCGCAACCAGGGCGAACAGCTCGTCTACCAGACCGAGAAGTTCCTCGCGGACAACGCGGACAAGGTTCCCGGCGAGATCAAGACCGAGGTCGAGGCCGCCGTCGCCGAGCTGAAGGAGAAGCTCAAGGGCGACGACGCCGCCGAGATCCGCACCGCCACGGAGAAGGTCGCCGCCGTCTCGCAGAAGCTGGGCCAGGCCATGTACGCCGACGCGCAGGCCTCCCAGGCCGCGGGCGGCGCCGGAGCCGACGCGGGTGCCGGCGGGGCCAGGGCGGACGACGACGTGGTCGACGCCGAGATCGTGGACGACGAGCGTAAGGACGGTGCGGCGTGACCGAGGAGACCCCGGGCTTCGACGAACAGTCGCAGCAGCCCGACGTCCCCTCAGGCGTTCCGGCCGACGACGCCGAGCCGAAGGCCGCCACCCCCTCCGCGGAGGAGGCGGCGGCCCCGGCCGGGGACTCGAGTCCCGATGCCGGGCTGGTGGCCCAGCTGGACCAGGTGCGTACGGCGCTCGGTGAGCGCACCGCGGACCTCCAGCGGCTCCAGGCCGAGTACCAGAACTACCGCCGCCGGGTCGAGCGCGACCGGATCGCGGTCAAGGAGGTCGCCGTGGTGAACCTCATGACCGAGCTCCTGCCCGTGCTCGACGACGTCGGTCGCGCACGGGAGCACGGCGAACTGGTCGGCGGGTTCAAGTCCGTCGCCGAGTCGCTGGAGGCGACCGTGGCGAAGATGGGCCTGCAGCAGTTCGGCAAGGAGGGCGAGCCCTTCGACCCGACGATCCACGAGGCCCTGATGCACTCCTACGCCCCGGACGTCACCGAGACGACGTGCGTGGCGATTCTGCAGCCCGGGTACCGCATCGGTGAGCGCACCATCCGCCCCGCGCGGGTGGCCGTGGCCGAGCCGCAGCCGGGTGCCCAGCCGGGCAAGCCGGCCGAGGAGGAGACCGAGGCGGCTGCGGACGAAAAGGAGACCGGTGGCCCCCAGGAGGGCTGACGCCTCAGCGGGCGTGAGGAAGCCGGGGCGGGCCGGGCAGGCAGGACCTGCCGGGCCGCCCCGGCGGGCAAGGAAGGAGGGACGTCGGGGATGAGTACCAAGGACTTCATCGAGAAGGACTACTACAAGGTCCTCGGCGTGCCTCAGGACGCCACCGAGGCCGAGATCAAGAAGGCGTACCGGAAGCTCGCCCGCGAGTACCACCCGGACGCCAACAAGGGCAACGCCAAGGCGGAGGAGCGGTTCAAGGAGATCTCCGAGGCGAACGACGTCCTCGGCGACCCCAAGAAGCGCAAGGAGTACGACGAGGCCCGGTCGCTCTTCGGCGGCGGTGGCTTCCGGCCGGGTCCGGGGGCGGGCGGCGCCGGGTCGTTCAACTTCGACCTGGGTGACCTCTTCGGAGGCGGCCAGGGCGGGCAGGGCGGCCAGGCCGGCGCCGGCGGGTTCGGCGGCGGGATAGGTGACGTCTTCGGCGGGCTGTTCAACCGCGGCGGCACCGGCACCACGCGCACCCAGCCCCGGCGCGGCCAGGACATCGAGTCCGAGGTCACCCTGAGCTTCACCGAGGCCATCGAGGGGGCGACGGTCCCGCTGCGGATGTCCTCCCAGCAGGCCTGCAAGGGCTGTTCGGGCACCGGCGACAAGAACGGCACACCGCGCGTGTGCCCGACCTGCGTCGGCACCGGGCAGGTCGCCCGGGGCAGCGGCGGGGGCTTCTCGCTCACCGACCCGTGCCCGGACTGCAAGGGCCGGGGCCTGATCGCGGAGAACCCCTGCGACATCTGCAAGGGCAGCGGCCGGGCCAAGTCCTCGCGGACGATGCAGGTGCGCATCCCGGCGGGTGTCAGCGACGGCCAGCGGATCCGGCTGCGCGGCAAGGGCGCACCGGGCGAGCGCGGCGGTCCGGCGGGCGACCTGTACGTCGTCGTGCACGTCGGCAGTCACCCGGTGTTCGGCCGCCGGGACGACAATCTCACCGTCACCGTCCCGGTCACCTACCCGGAGGCGGCCCTCGGCGGGGAGATCCGCGTCCCGACGCTCGGCGGTCCGCCGGTCACGCTGAAGCTGCCTCCCGGCACGCCCAACGGGCGGACCATGCGGGCCCGCGGCAAGGGAGCGGTCCGCAAGGACGGCTCGCGCGGCGATCTGCTGGTCACCGTGGAGGTGAGTGTTCCCAAGGACCTGCCGGGGAAGGCTCGTGATGCACTGGAGGCGTATCGCGAGGCGACCGAGGGTGAGGATCCGCGGGCGGAGCTGTTCCAGGCCGCGAAGGGAGCTTGATGGAGATGGACGGCCGTCGACGCAATCCGTACGAACTGACGCAGGACACACCGGTCTACGTCATTTCGGTGGCGGCTCAGCTCTCCGGTCTGCATCCGCAGACCCTGCGCCAGTACGACAGGCTGGGGCTGGTCTCGCCGGACCGTGCCGCCGGCCGGGGCCGCCGCTACTCGGCCCGTGACATCGAGCTGCTCCGTCAGGTGCAGCAGCTGTCGCAGGCGGAGGGCATCAACCTGGCCGGCATCAAGCGCATCATCGAACTGGAGAACCAGGTCGCCGCGCTGCAGGCCCGGGTGGCGGAGCTGGAGGGCGCGCTGGACGGCGCGGCGGCGACCATGCGGCAGCGCGAGGCCGCGGTGCACGCGTCGTACCGCCGGGACCTGGTGCCGTATCAGGAGGTGCAGCAGACCAGCGCGCTGGTGGTGTGGCGGCCGAAGCGTCAGCAGCAGCCCGACTGACCCGACCGACCCGGCCGGGTGGTTCGGCCAGGTGGTCCGGCTGACGGGAAAGTTCCGTTTGGCCGAAAAGTGAAGTGTCCTGAAGGGCCTGGAGGTTCGTCCGAACCTCCAGGCCCTTCACGTGTGTGCACGCGGCTGACATCCCCTCACTCCCCGTCCCGTGCGCCCCGCGCACGCCTGTGATCAGCGGATGTGTGCTTCTCCAGGGGATCTGTGCGAGTCTTTCGCCGGCCCCTCACGACTTCAGCGCACCGTGTCGTGTTCATCTCGTTAAGTAGTTGCTCTTGACGCCAGTGGTGGCTGAAGCGTTGGCTTTTCAGTCACATGGGCCGCAATGTTGTGCCCACGCCCAAAACGCACCTGAAGTGAGCCCTCGCATGCGTCGTATCGCCATATCAGTGGCCGCCACCTCGATGTCCGTCATGCTTGCCGGTTGCGGAGTGATCAACGCGACAGGGAGTAGCGACGACGCGAGCCCCACGAAGGGGAACGACATCACGGTCGGACTCCTGCTCCCGGAGAAGGCCAACACCCGGTACGAGCAGTTCGACTACCCCATCTTCAAGAAGAAGGTGGAGTCGCTCACCAACGACAAGGGGAAGGTCGCCTACGCCAACGCCGAGGCGGACGCCGACAAGCAGTCGAGCCAGATGCAGCAGATGATCGACGACAGGGTCGACGTCATCGTGCTGGACGCGGTCGACTCGAAGGCCATCGCCGAGGACGTGAAGAAGGCCAAGGACGCAGGCATCCCGGTCATCGCCTACGACCGGCTGGCCGAGGGCCCGATCGACGCGTACATCTCCTTCGACAACGAGCTGGTCGGCGAGGTCCAGGGCCGTTCCCTGCTGGAGAAGCTCGGCGGCGACGGGGCGGCCACCAGCAAGATCGTCATGATGAACGGCTCCCCGACCGACCCGAACGCCAAGCAGTTCAAGGCGGGCGCGCTGTCGGAGCTCAAGGGCAAGGTCACCATCGCCAAGTCCTACGACACCGAGGACTGGTCGCCGGAGAACGCCGAGGCCAACATGGTCGAGGCGATCAACGCGATCGGCAAGGACGACATCGCCGCCGTCTACTCGGCCAACGACACCATGGCGGGCGCCATCGTCAAGGCGCTCAAGAACGCCGGTGTGACCGAGCTGCCCCCGATCACCGGCCAGGACGCCGAACTGGCGGGAGTGCAGCGGATCATCGCGGGCGAGCAGTTCATGAGTGTCTACAAGTCCTACCCGCTGGAGGCCGACAACGCCGCGGAGATGGCCGTGGCGCGGGTCCAGGGCAAGGGCATCCAGTTCGACGCGCTGACCCGTGAGCGGGTGGACAGCCCCACGGACAAGGACATCCCGGCGCAGCTCGTGCCCGTGGTGGCCCTGACGAAGGACAACATCAAGAACACGGTCATCTCCGACGGGTTCTACAAGGTGGCGGACATCTGCACGGCGCAGTACAAGGAGGCGTGCGACGCGGTCGGCCTGAAGTGACATTGGACGGCCTCCCGCGTCGCCCGGCCCGCGATCCGGTGACGCGGGAGGCCGTTGCTGTTCGGCCGTCCCGTCCTCGGGAGGCCGCAGCTCTCACCGATCGGCACGTCCTTGCGCCGTGCCTGCCAGGGTGATGATCCGGAGCAACCACTCGGCGGGGCCGTGCCGAAACCGCCGCGACCATGCGTCGCTGATCGCGAGTTGAACGCCGTACACGGCGCACACCAGCACCATCAGCGCGGCCGTGCCCATGCGCCCGTAGAGGGAGAAACCGTAGGCGGTGGCGAGGACGGTCAGGACCACGGACTGCGTCAGGTAGTTCGTCAGCGCCATCCGGCCCGCCGGGGCGAGCCACCGCCGGGCCCCGTCTCCCCACGGCGAACGGAGCAAGAGCAGCAGCAGGCAGGCGTAAGCACACGTCAGGGCGGGAGCCGTCAGTATTCCCACGCCGAGTCCCAGGTACTGCCACCGCTCATCGAGCGGCCCCACCGAGGCGGATGCGAAGAAGAGCGCTCCCGGCACCCCGACGATCAGTCCGACGGCGGCGCCCCGGACCAGCCGGGAACGGGACGTGCCGTCGCGGGAAAGCAGGTTCCGCTTGCCTGCGGCCAGCCCGAGGAGGAAGGCGGCGAAAACCCCGGGAGCCATGATGAGAACACCGAGGACGGCATCCGGCAAGCGGTCCAGATTCGCTTGGAGGACCGTGCCCGCATCGCCGCGGTAGGCGCTCACGGCTTCTGCGATCTTCTCCTTCTCGGCGCCACCTCCGCCTGGGTCGAATGCCGCGAGTGCGCCCAGGCCCATCAGGGCGAGACCGAAGACCCCGTAGATCCAGACGGCGCTCCTCACCGCGGTGGCCGGTGTGATCCGCCCGGCGCACAGGAGGAGCAGCCCGAGCAGGCCGTAGGTCATGAGGATGTCGCCGTTGTACAGCAGCACGGCGTGCGCCAGGCCCAGCACCAGCAGGCCCAGTGACCGGCGCAGGAAACGTGGTGTGAAGTCCGCGTTCTCCCGGTCGGCCGAGGCCTTCTGGAGGGTGAAGCTGTAGCCGAACAGGAACGAGAACAGCAGGTAGAACTTGGTGGCGGCCAGTGCCGTCACCAGCCACATGGCGAAACCGTCCACAAAGGCCGCGCCGGGCTCGCGGATCCCCTCCGACGCATAGGGGTCCATGATCTGCGTGCTGTTGACCATGAGGATCCCCAGCAGGGCCAGTCCCCGGAGCGCGTCCACGGCAGGCAGACGTCGTGTGGACACCGATGTGCTCGGGCGGCTCACGAGACCGCCCGCCGCCGGTAGCCCAGCCAACCACAGCACGCGAGAACGGTCGCGTAGAAGCAGAATGTGCTCAGACCCGTCAAGGGGGCCAGGTCGCTGCCGATCAGCGCCTCGGTGAACCCGTCCGGTTGCTCCGCACCGTTCATCGCCGCCCGGGCGGCTGCGAACGGGAGCCACGACCGGACCTCGTCGGCACCTGTGACCGATGCGACGGCCAGGCCGAACATCCGCTCGAGGAGAAGCGGCCACAGGGCGATGGAGAGCACCGTCACCAGTCGGCTTCGGACCAACGCAGCCAGGCCTCCGGCCAATACCGGCAGGAACGTCATGATGATCAGGTATCTCAGCAGGGGGCCGGAGGCCGCCGACCAGTCGGGTTGTGGCAGTCCTCGCACGGCAAGGGCGGTCGAGCCTGCGCCGATGCTGATGCCGAGGCCAACGGTGGAACCGGTCAGCGCGCCCAGCGCACCCACGAGGAGCTTGGCCGTATATGACAGGCCACGGCCACCCACCGTCAACCAGGCCGTGCGCGCCGTCTGGTGCCTGAACTCCGAAGCGATCGGGCCGGTTCCGAACACGAACACCAAAAGCCAAGCACTGAGGGGGAGTTGCATGGCAATTGCGTTGAACTGCAGTGTCTCGACGAGCCGGGCGACGTCGACGAAGGGCTGACCTCCTCCCTCCGGCTCGCCGGCCTCCATCGGGAGCAGCACGCCGTTGAGCAGAGCCAGAACGGTCAGCGCCCCCAGCACCGCCCAGGTCGAGCGCAGGCCCTTCAACCTCAGCCATTCGAAGTTCAGAGCCCGTTTGAGCGCGGTCCCGGCCGGGGGGACGACCGGGACCGCGCGGTCATGGGAGGCGGTGTCCGCCTTGTCGGTCATCAGGGACCTCATCGGCTCTCGAACTCCTGATCGGCGACGGACAGGTAGAACTCCTCCAACGAGGTCAGTCGTTCGTCCAACCAGTGCAACGGCACCGAGTGTTCGGCCGCCAGGTCCCCGACCTGGAACCTCGACAACCCTGTGATGCCGGCGGTACCGGGACCGGTGACCTTGAGGGTCCCGCCTTGTTGCTCGACCAGTTGAGTCAACTTGTCCAGTGCGGGGCTCTGAACGCCGACTCGTCCGTGAGCGATCCCGGAGAGCTCTGCCATGGATGTGTCGGCGACGACTCGGCCCCTCGCCAGGACGACGACCTCGTCGGCCAACTGCTCCATCTCGGCCAGCTGATGGCTCGACACCAGAACGGCACGACCGTCGTCGGCGAAGTCCCGGAGGAAGACACGCAGCCAACGCACGGAGTGCGGGTCGAGTCCGTTGGTCGGCTCATCGAGGATCAGGACACGGGGATCGCCGAGGAGCGCCTGCGCGATCGCCACGCGCTGACCCATGCCGAGGGAAAGACGCCCGAGGCGCAGCCCGGCGGCCTCCTGCATGCCGACCCTGCTCAAGACCTCGTCCTCACGTGTACCTGGAACGCCGATGCCGGCGGCCACCATCCTCAAGTGCATCCGCACCGAGTGCTCGGGGTGTCCGGCGACGCCGCCGAGAACTGCGCCGACCACCTCGGCCGGAGCACGCCACTGAGCGAGGGAGCGCCCCATGAAAAGCGTTTCGCCGCTCCCCGGCAACAGACCGAGCATCATCCGGATGGCCGTGGTCTTTCCCGCCCCGTTCGCCCCGAGGAATCCGGTCACCCGGTGCGGGAACAATTGCAGGCAAACGCCGGAAAGAACTCGGTGTCCGCGGAAATCTTTGGTCAGTCCCTGGGCGGTCACCAAAGGCGACGGGGCTTTCAGGTCAGCCATGGTTCAACCAGAAGAGAAATCCGGACACGATGAGCAGGGTGAATGAAAACAGGGCGCCGATGCCGAGCCTTTCCCGCCGTACCAGACACCAGAGGCTCATGCTCACGGGCGGAATCCAGCCGCAGTAGTAGAGGACCCAGCCGACCGTTCTTGCGTTCTCGGTGCGGATGAAAACAAACAAAATGAAAGAAGCGCAGACGAACAACGCCGCCATTCCCCACATGTTGTCCGCGACTGTCTGTCCGATCGGCTTCTTCATATGTTCCTCCCCCTCTAGAGCGGGGCTCCTCCCCGAGACCTGGGAGGAGCCCCGCTTCGTTCGATCAGATGACCTGCTGGGCCAGCCAGGCGATCAGCTCAGTGATGATGTAGCTCGGCGACGCCTTGATCGCCCACTTCACAGGATTGAGGTTCGAAAGGCTGTTGACCCACTTGTCGAAGGCGGCCTTCCCCTTCTTCGCGGCCTTCACGGCTTCCTTGAACAGCGGCTTGCTCTTCTTGAGCAGCTCCTTGAGCGCGCTGAGCTTGCCCTGCGCGACCCGCTCCCCCTCCGCACGGGCCGAGGCCTCGGAGCTGAGCTCGACCTCGGGATACACCTCCACCGCGGCCGCCGGCGCGGCGACACCGTGCGACGACGCGACAGCGGCAACGGTCCGCTGAGCGGAAACGGCCGACGCTGCGGGTGCAGCCACACCCAGAGCCACAGCGGCGACCACCGAAGCGGCGACCGCGCGTGTCTTCTTGTGCATAGTTCCTCCCCTTAATTCCATTGAGGCGCCCAAGGCGGGTCGCCCGGTCGGCCTGTCCGGCCGACGGGAATAAAGGTGCCGCACAGAAGGCTGTTCTGCCCATTGGACCTTGGGGCATAGCCCTTAAGGGCACTCCTCGAAGAAGCGGCTGCCTTCTCTGTGCAGATTGGAGATCAAAGCTGCTTCGAGCCGCGTTTGAATGTTCAGCTTTCGCATCAGATTTGTCAGATGCGCTTTTGCGGTGCGTTCCGCTATGCCGAGCCGTCTGGCGATCACGCGATTGGACGGGCCGTCAGCGAGAAGTGCGAGGACCTGGCGCTCCCGGTCCGTCAGTTGGTCGAAGTCGAAATTCTGTGAGGCGCGGAGACGGCCTGCTGTTTCCTGGGCTGTTCCGGCGCCGCTGGGCGCGACGTCGCTCTTCGTCCTGTGGTCCTCCTCGGAAGAAATTGGCAAACCAGCTTTGCTGGCCGAATTTTTGACATCCCACCTGGTCACAGTGGTTTCCCCTCCCCGTGGTGCGTCGGTGCAGCGGCTGTCGCCGTGGTCGCGGCGGCGCCAGGTACCCGACGGAATCCCTGAGTGATCATCGACCATCGCACCACCACGTGCCCGGACGCCACCCTCATCTTGTTGCAATGAGGCATTCAGTGGGGGTTGATATACGGTGATTAAAATCCTGAAAAGGGGTGTCCGTGTGACCGAGCCGTGTTGCGGAGCCGGGTGCGGCCGCGCATAGTGGCGCATCGGAAAGTGGCGGACCAGGGGGTGGGACGGGGCGATGGCCGGGCGCGGGACGGACGAGCATCCGCACGGTGCTGACCGGCTGTGCGACTCCGGGGACCGCGTGTACTCCCGGGCCGTACGGCGCGGCCGGGTGCCGCGCCGGGACGCGGCGCCGGTGCCCTGTCTGCTGGAACTCGCCCTGCTGCACCCGGACCCGGACGACATGGACTGGCTGGTGCCGACCGCCCCGCAGGAGGTCATGACGCGGCTGCTGCGCGGGATGTACGAGGAGGTCAGCGCGAGCCGGCGCCGGGTGGGCTCGGTCGTCGCGGCGTTCGAGTGGTACACCGGCCTCGGCCCCCAGCCGCCCGCCTCCCCCTCGGCCAGGGAGGGCCCGGCGATCCGGGTGCTGGACGGGCTGGCCCGCATCCAGGCCGCGATGGACGAGGCGACGCAGGCGTGCACCACCGAGGTGCTCACCGTCCAGCCGGGCGGTATCCGGCGTGAGGCGGAGCTGTCGGAGGGCCTGCACCGGGCGACGGCGCTGCGCGGGCGGGGGGTGCGGATGCGGGACCTCTACACGCATGTGGCCCGGCACGGCCAGGGCCTGCACACCTACCTGGAGCTGATGGGCGACGCGGTGGAGGCGCGGACCCTGGACGAGGTGACCGAGAGGCTGATCCTGTTCGACCGCACGGTCGCCTTCATCCCCGCCAACTCCGAGCGCACCATGGCGCTGGAGCTGCGCCACCCGGCGCTGGTGGAGTACCTGGGCACGGTCTTCGAGCGCCTGTGGCGCCTCGCCATCCCGCTGACCGCCCCGCTGCCCGACACCGGCATCGAGGGCATCTCGCACCGGGAGCGGTCCATCGCGGCGCTGCTGGCGGAGGGCCACCAGGACGCGGTGATAGCGGAACGCCTCGGCATCAGCGTGCGCACCTGCCGGGCGCACATCGCCCGTCTCTCGGAGACGCTGGGCGCGGCGAGCCGTACGCAGCTGGGGGTGCGGATCGCGCAGGCGGGCCTGGACGGGGCGCGGGGGCCGGCGGTCACTCTGCCCGGTCGAGAATTCCGGACTGCCCGATGAGATAGCCCAGCTGCGCCCGGCTCCGACTGCCCAGCGTCGAGGCGAGCTTGGCGATGTGGACACGGGCGGTGCGGACGTTCATGCCGAGGCGGTCGGCGATGACGGCATCCGTGTGGCCTTCGACGAGGAAGCGGGCGATCGCCCGCTGGCGGGCGGTGATGCCGTTGAGGGACGGCGGCTGGACGGCTCGGGGGTGCATGGGGGTCGCCAGTCGCCAGAAGCGGTCGAACATGTTGACCAGATAGGTGATGACGGCCGGGTGCCGGATCTCCAACGCGACGCTGCGTTCTGCTTCTCGGTCACCGGGGATGTAGGCGACCGTCCCGTCGATGATGATCAGGCGGCCGGCGACCTCGTCCAGGGTGCGTGCCTGAGCGTCGCCCTTCAACTGCTCGTAACGGGCGACGACCAGGGGTATGTGCCGCTGCGTATGCGGGTAGAGCACGCGGATCCTGCCGCCGCGGTCGAGGAACTCCTGGTCACGAACCATGGCCGCGGCCTGAGCCGTTCTCGCGTCCTCGGACGTGTGGTAATGGATGTGGGGCTGTATGCAGAGGAGCTCCGTCGTCCCTTCCCCCAGCGCCTCGGCGACGGCGCCGTTGATCCGCTCCTGGCCGTTGAGAACACTGAGCGTGGGAGCTCCCGTCTCCTCCGCGCACGGTTCACCGATCCGTATGAGCTGCTGGAAGACCTCGGTCAGCCGTTCTTCCCGCCGCCGCTGGGCCGCGACGCGTTCTCCGGAAAATCGCAGCAGTCGGTGCAGGGCGACCGTCGGCGGGACGGGCACCAGCCGGCCGGGGTCGTCAAGGGAGGGGCGGAGCAGCCCGGTGTCGACCGGGCAGGGCGTCTCGCGAGCCTCTTCGGCGGGCAGCGGACCGTCACGTAGTGCCCGGGCGTACAGTTCGGCGCCCGAGTCGCACAGTTCCTCCGCTTCGTGATCACGCGTGCATGCAGTCACGCCGGGCTTGCACCTCCTGGGCTTCACTGGTTTTGGTTGAGAATCCCCGACTGGGCGATCAGGTAACCGAGTTGGGCCCGGCTACCGCTCCCGAGGGCGGAGGCCAGCTTGGCTATGTGGGCACGGCAGGTGCGTACATTCATGCCGAGACGGCGTGCGATCGCCTCGTCGACGTGGCCCTCGACGAGCAGTTTCGCTATGGAATGCTGGATCTCGGTGATGCCGTCGGGGGCGGTCTCATAGGGAGCACCGGCACTGAGCGGGACGGCTCGGTTCCACATGAACTCGAAGACCTTGACCAGATAGCGGACCAGCCCGGGGTGGCGGAGTTCCAGGGCCACTTGCCGGTCCTCGCTGATGGGGATGAAGGCGACGGTCTCGTCACAGATGACGAGCCGTTCGACGAGTTCGTCGATGGTGCGGTACTCCACCTTGCCGTCGGTGAAGTGGTCGACGTAGGCGAGCCGGTCCGGACTGAACCGGGCGGTGTGCTGGTAGAGCGTTCGTATCCGCACTCCGCGTTCGATCAACGGCCTGTCCCGTTCCAGTGCTTCCAGAAGCCGGTTCTCGGGGCGGCGGTGGCCGCTCGGCTGCACCGTGAGCATCTCGGAGTGGCACTGGGCGGTCGCCAGGTCGAGTGCGGTGTTGATGCGGTCGAGGCCCTCCAGCACGGTGATGGAGTGGGGCGGACTGGTTTCCTGCGTGCTGATGTCCATGAATGGCTCGAAGGCCTCGGCGAGCGTGATGGACAGCCGGCGCCGTTCGGTGATCTCACGCTCGATGGGGTTGAGCCGCTGCGCCAGGGCCACCGACGGGGGCACCGGCCGCAGCCGGCTCGGGTCGTCGGGATCGGGGTGCAGGAGAGCAAGCTCCATCAGACAGGGGGCGATCTCGACGTCCGTGCGCAGTATGTGTCCGGCACGGAGGGCGTCCGCGTAGAGGCGGCTCCCCTCCAGACACAGCGTGGTCACGGAATGGGGATGTGTCGCCTTAGTTCCGTTTGTTGCCAAATCTCCACCCCCCAGGGTCCTGAACGTGCAGGAACATGATGCACCGATTGTGTGGCCATGACGTGCCCGAATGAGCCATCGTCTTATGTGACGGGGGATAGAGGGGACCTTCAAGTGAGGACGAAGCCGACTATGCGTAACAGAATGCTTCGCTCGGTGCTTGTCGCCGCTTTCTCCGCCGTTGTGGCTTTCGGCACGCTGGCCAGCCTCTCCGGCGCGGAGGGCGACGCGCACCATGTGGGCAGCACTCGGTCTTCCGTGGCCGTCGAGGGCGAGCCGCCGGTCTTCCCGGCCGACAGCACCTGGGACTGATAGCGATGACCACACCACCCGACGACCGTTCCTTCCGCCGCGAGATGGCCACCGCCTACCGATCGGGCTGGCACTTCATCGACCTGGTCACCGCCATCCCCCACAGCGGTGACTCGTTGATGGTGACCGTGTTCGGTGAGCCGGTCGTGGTCACGCGCGACGAGGACGGGGACGTGCGGGCGTACCGGTGCCTGCGGCGCCCTCGGGGGGCGCCGCAGCCCGTGCGGTGTGCCATCCGGTACGGAATGATCTTTGTGAACCTCGACCAGCGGGACCATGAGCAGATGGAGTCCGACTCCCCTGCCCACCGGACCGTCTCGGCCACCCCCCGCAGTGCCTGACGCGATTCCCCCGTCGTAAAAGATCGCGCAGGTGCTTCCCCCGCAGTGGCGTCACCGTGACCTGAACACGGTGACGCCACTGCAGTTTTAGGGGACATCTACGGGTATCGGACGATCGCCCGATGGCCGGAACTCGACGCCCGACGGTCCGGACGGCCCTCGCCCGCCCGCTCGCCCCTCCGCGTCATCCGCGCCCCATCGCACGGGTGAGCGTGATCTCGATGGCGACCCGGGACGGGTTCGGCGACGGCTGCCGTCCGTAGCGTTCCGCGTACCGCCGCTCCGCCTCCTCGACGTGCTCCCGCTCGGAGCGGACCACGGCCCGCCCCTCCAGCGTCGCCCATCGCCGGCCGTCCACCTGGCAGACCGCGACGGCCGCGCCCTCCGGCCCCGCCGCCAGCACATGGCGCACCTTCGCGCTCTCCTTGTTCGTGATCACCCGAGCAAGCCGTGCCCCGGGGTCGTAGGTCACTCCGACGGGTACCAGATGCGGGGTGCCGTCCGGGCGGAGGGTGGTCAGCGTGCACAGGTGCCGTTCGCGCCAGAAGCTGAGATACGGGGCGTCCGGATCGCCCGGATCCACCGAGTACGAGTGGTTCATGACCCCGGAACCTAGCCCCTGCTGCACTCCCGCTCCCGCCTTGAGTGGAATAGACTCAAGTTTGTGTACGCTGACCGAGTCAGCCAGGCCGGGCTGCCGAGCCGGCCATGAGGACCGCTGCACGGTCGTCGCAAGGAGGAGAACGGACACGTGGACGCCGAGCTGACCAACCGGAGCCGGGAAGCGATCAACGCCGCCGGGAACCGGGCCGTGACCGAGGGGCACCCCGACCTCACCCCCGCCCATCTGCTGCTCGCCCTGCTGCAGGGCCAGGACAACGAGAACATCACGGACCTGCTCGCCGCGGTCGACGCCGACCAGGCGGCCGTACGGGCCGGAGCCGAGCGCGTCCTCGCCGGCCTGCCGAGCGTCACCGGGTCCACCGTCGCGCCGCCCCAGCCGAACCGCGAGCTGCTCGCCGTCATCGCCGACGCCCAGTCCCGCGCGCGTGACCTGGGGGACGAGTACCTCTCCACCGAGCACCTGCTCCTCGGCATCGCCGCGAAGGGCGGCGCCGCCGGCGAGGTGCTGACGGGGCAGGGCGCCACCGCGAAGAAACTGCAGGATGCCTTTCAGCAGGCGAGAGGAGCACGCCGGGTGACGACAGCCGACCCGGAGGGCCAGTACAAGGCCCTGGAGAAGTTCGGGACCGACCTCACGGAATCCGCCCGCGAGGGCAGGCTCGACCCGGTCATCGGACGGGACCAGGAGATCCGGCGGGTCGTGCAGGTGCTCTCCCGCCGCACCAAGAACAACCCCGTCCTCATCGGTGAGCCCGGCGTCGGCAAGACCGCCGTCGTCGAGGGGCTCGCCCAGCGGATCGTCAAGGGCGACGTGCCCGAGTCGCTGAAGAACAAGCGGCTCGTCGCGCTCGACCTGGGGGCGATGGTCGCCGGGGCCAAGTACCGCGGTGAGTTCGAGGAGCGGCTGAAGACCGTCCTCGCGGAGATCAAGGAATCCGACGGGCAGATCATCACCTTCATCGACGAGCTGCACACGGTCGTCGGCGCGGGCGCCGGCGGCGACTCCGCCATGGACGCCGGCAACATGCTCAAGCCGATGCTCGCCCGCGGTGAACTGCGCATGGTCGGCGCCACCACCCTCGACGAGTACCGCGAGCGGATCGAGAAGGACCCGGCGCTCGAGCGGCGCTTCCAGCAGGTGCTGGTCGCCGAACCGTCCGTCGAGGACTCCATCGCCATCCTGCGCGGCCTGAAGGGCCGCTACGAGGCCCACCACAAGGTCCAGATCGCCGACAGCGCCCTGGTGGCCGCCGCCACCCTCTCCGACCGCTACATCACCTCCCGCTTCCTGCCCGACAAGGCCATCGACCTCGTCGACGAGGCGGCTTCCCGCCTCCGTATGGAGATCGACTCCTCGCCCGTCGAGATCGACGAACTCCAGCGCTCCGTCGACCGGTTGAGGATGGAGGAACTGGCGATCGGCAAGGAGACCGACGCCGCCTCCCGCGAGCGCCTGGAGAAACTGCGCCGCGACCTCGCCGACAGGGAGGAGGAACTGCGCCACCTCACCGCCCGCTGGGAGAAGGAGAAGCAGTCCCTCAACCGCGTCGGCGAACTGAAGGAGAAGCTCGACGACCTGCGCGGCCAGGCCGAACGGGCCCAGCGCGAAGGCGACTTCGACACCGCCTCCAAGCTCCTCTACGGCGAGATCCCGGCCCTGGAGCGCGACCTGGAGGCCGCCTCCGAGGCCGAGGAAGAGGTTGCCAAGGACACCATGGTCAAGGAGGAGGTCGGCGCCGACGACATCGCCGACGTCGTCGCCTCCTGGACCGGCATCCCCGCCGGCCGCCTGCTGGAGGGCGAGACGCAGAAGCTGCTGCGCATGGAGGAGGAGCTGGGCAAGCGGCTCATCGGCCAGCTCGAGGCAGTACGGGCGGTCTCCGACGCCGTGCGCCGCAGCCGCGCCGGGATCGCCGACCCGGACCGGCCCACCGGTTCCTTCCTCTTCCTCGGCCCCACCGGCGTCGGCAAGACCGAACTGGCCAAGGCGCTCGCCGACTTCCTCTTCGACGACGAGCGGGCGATGGTCCGCATCGACATGTCGGAGTACAGCGAGAAGCACAGCGTGGCCCGCCTGGTCGGCGCCCCGCCCGGCTACGTCGGCTACGAGGAGGGCGGCCAGCTGACCGAGGCCGTGCGCCGCCGCCCCTACAGCGTGGTGCTGCTCGACGAGGTGGAGAAGGCCCACCACGAGGTCTTCGACATCCTGCTCCAGGTCCTCGACGACGGGCGGCTCACCGACGGCCAGGGCCGCACGGTCGACTTCCGCAACACGATCCTGGTGCTCACGTCCAACCTGGGCAGCCAGTTCCTGGTCGACCCGATCAGCACCGAGGAGCAGAAGAAGGAACAGGTCCTGGAAGTGGTCCGGTCCTCCTTCAAGCCGGAGTTCCTCAACCGGCTCGACGACCTGGTCGTCTTCTCCGCGCTGACCAAGGCCGAGCTGGAGCGCATCGCCGCACTGCAGCTCGACCGGCTGGCCAAGCGCCTCGCCGAACGCCGGCTCACCCTGGACATCACCCCCGAGGCGCTGGCCTGGCTGGCGGAGGAGGGCATGGACCCGGCCTACGGCGCCCGTCCGCTGCGCCGGCTGGTGCAGACCGCTATCGGGGACCGGCTGGCCAAGGAGATCCTCTCCGGCGAGATCAAGGACGGCGACACGGTCCGCGTGGACCGCTCCGGCGAGGGCCTCCTGGTGGGCCCGGCCACGGGCAAGACGCTGTAGCGGTCCGGGGGCACCGGTCCGGCGGTCCGGTCTCCATGATCGACGAGATGTGATCACGGAGACCGGACCATGGCCGAAGCCCATCGGCCAGGCAGGTTGCCCGGCACGGGGCAAGAGAGAGAGGGTGGGGAATACGTCTGGTCCCACATCCACGGCCGGACGCCAGACGACCGCAGGAGAGTCCCAGCATGTCCATCGACCCGTCCTCGATTCCCAATTTCGGGGGCCAGCCCGAGCCGCAGCCCCAAGGACCGGCGGGCCCCGTCGTCCCGGATCAGGACCTCGTGAAGCAGCTCCTCGACCAGATGGAGCTCAAGTACGTCGTCGACGACGAGGGTGACCTCGCGGCGCCGTGGGAGCAGTTCCGCACCTACTTCATGTTCCGTGGGGAGGACGACCAGCAGATCTTCTCCGTGCGGACCTTCTACGACCGCCCGCACCAGATCGAGGAGAAGCAGCAGCTGCTCGAGTCGATCGACGACTGGAACCGCCGCACTCTGTGGCCCAAGGTCTACACCCACACCCACGACGACGGCACCGTCCGTCTCATCGGTGAGGCCCAGACGCTGATCGGCATGGGCGTCAGCCTGGAGCACTTCGTCTCCTCGACGGTCAGCTGGGTGCGGGCCGCGATCGAGTTCGACAAGTGGCTCGTCGAGCAGCTCGGCCTGGAGCAGGAGATCGACGACGCGGAGAAGCCCGACGACGAGTAGGGAGCCCTTTTCCCCACGCGTACGCGTGAAGGAGCCCGGCCCCGGAGCGACCCCACGGTCACCCCGGAGCCGGGCTTCTTCGGTCTCCCCGCCGGACCGGCGCCGTCCGACCGCTTCTCACACGGGACGGCAGAGGGCGCGGTCGACGAGGTCGCGCAGAACCTCCTCCTGGCGGTCCGCCGTGCCCGCGTCTCCCGGGCGGCTGTGCACGGAGACGGTGACGCTGCGCCGGCCGTCCGTCGTGGTGGCGGCCCGGACGAGGTAGCCGAATCCGCTTCCCCCGTGACCGAGGTACCCGCCGCCGCAGGACAAGGGCGTGAAGAACAGCCCCAGGCCGCTTCGGGTGCCCGCCGGATGGTCACTGTCCCGGGGCATCGGGACGGTGGTCCGCATGACGGCGAGGGTGGCGGGTTCCAGCAGCCGGCCGCGGACCAGGGCGGTGAGGAAGCGGTTGAGGTCGCGGGCCGTGCCGGTCATCGCTCCGTCGGCCCCGAGGTCGAAGGGACGGTAGGGGATCGTGGTGTCGACCATCGGACCGTCCGGGGTGAACTGCTGGTGGTTGGCCGCGTGCGGCTGCGGCAGGAAGGGCCGGGTGCCGGGGATGTCCGTGTGCCGCAGTCCGAGGGGGCGCAGGACGCGGTCGCGGACCTCCTGCTCCCAGGAGCGGCCGGTGACCTTCTCGATGATCATCCCGGCGAGGACGTAGTTCGTGTTGGAGTACTCCCAGTCCGTTCCCGGCGGGAAGGCGGGCTCGTGGCGCATGGCCAGGGCGACCAGCTGCGCGGGCCGGTAGGCGTGCCGGCGGTGGGCGTAGTACGTCGCGGCGCTGTACTCGGGGAACACGTCGGCCGTGTAGTCGTACAGTCCGCTGGTGTGCTGCAGCAGGTCGCGGAGCGTGATCGCATCGCCGTCGTTGCCGGCGCCGGTCACCACCCCGGGCAGTAATCGCTCCACCGTCCGGTCGAGCGACAGCCGCCCCTCGTCCACCAGTTGCAGCACGACGGTCGCGACGAACGTCTTGGTGACACTGCCCAGACGCAGATGGCCGTCCTCGGGAACCGGACGGCCACTGACCAGGTCCCCCACACCGGAGCGGGCGGTGACGGTCCCCCGGGGAGTCTCCAGCCGGACCGAGACCCCCGTGACCCCGGCATCACGCAGCGCGTCGGCGCCCTGCTGCACGGACCGGTCCCCGGCCGAAGGAGGCGGCACGGACGGCGAGGCCACGGCGGGCGGGACGGCCGACACAGCCAGCGCCAGGACAGCGGCGGACAACGACAATCGACGAAGAACCATGCCCCGAGGCTAGGAACAACCCGCCCCACCGCCCATCCGGCCGACCCCCCGCCGCATCGGGGGCCACCGGGATGGACACGGGCCCGGAAGAAACCAGAGCCGTCCTGTCCCGGAAGCCGAAGGCCGTGGCAGCCAGGGCTGCTGCTCCGGGGTGTCCGCGCGTCACACACCGGGACGCGCCCGACACGGTGTCGACCACGGCCGTACACGCGGAGTGCGCCGAGGGGAATCCGACCACCGCGTCCCGGCTGTTTCCGGCTCTGATGACGCAGGCGGACGGCGCCAGGTCGCTTCTGCTCACGCTGTCCGACGCCGCTGCACCGGGCGCCAGGGAGGCTGTGCACCGAGCGATCGTTCCGTGGCGGGCGACTGCCCGCAACGACGCCGACCCCGGCCAGCTCGGGGCAGCACTCCGCCCGCTCGGTGATGTGGACTTCGGCCCGTCCGAGGTGAGCGAGTGAATTCAGGAAGGGCGACCGGGCGAGCGTCCCGCCGCTGAGTGGCTGGAATGTCATCCGCTGTCGCGTGTCAACCGGAACCGTCAACACCAGATGTGCGGCAGGCGTGCGACCAAGGAACGGAAGGGATTCGAACCGGAGTAGTGGGAACATGAAATCATCAGTGGGAGCCGGGGTCGCTATTCGGTCAGCCCGGAGACCTCGACCGTAATCCTGGTGTACGCCTTCACTCGACATCCGATGGACGCCGAATGGCCTCCGGTGCTTCACGTTCACCGGAAGGCGGAGTGATACCGGGCGGCCCTGCCCGACGCCCACCGATGACGGGATCTGCACTACGAAGCCCCACCGTGCTCCGTCCCGGTCCGTGTCCGGCGGCATCGCGTCCGCGATGCCGAGCGGAACCGACTCCAGCCCGGTGGTCCCGGTGAAAGTTGAACGGAGCGCCGATCGGAAATGGCCGACGTGGCGGCCTCACGGCCTGACACGAGGAAGACCTCCAAGGGAAACACCCCCGGCATCCCGTCGAAAGCCGCAGGCGGAGATCTCCCCTACCTCATGGCAGGTCCGGTGCTCACGGGTTTGGAAATACCGGCGATTCGGCCATGCAGCATATCCCGTCCAGCCACTTATCGAAGTACCGATCACGTCGGCTGCGGCTGCGGTACTGTGCAGTCGACCGCAAAACAAAAAGGGGAAAAGCATGTCTCGAATCGGAAGCATCTCCTCGCGCTTATGGACCGCCGCTGCGGCCCTGGCACTCACCGCGGGAACCGTTTTCCTGACCGCGAGTCCGGCGGCAGCCGACTACACCCAGTGCCCGTCCGGATCCTTCTGTGTGTGGGAGCAGTCCAGCTACCGGGGCGACTTCAGGCACTACACCTCGTCGAACCCCAATGTGGGCGACTACATGAACGACCGCATGACCTCGTACTGGAACCGCACCGGTAAGACGGTCAGCGTCTACGAGCACTCCAACTACGTCGGGTGCATGTTCACGGTCGCGCCGGGCGGCTCCGACGCGGCCGTGGCCTCGCACTTCAACGACAAGATGACGTCCCTTCGCGTCGGCAGCGGCTGCTGACACCACCCGGAGGACGGCGGTGCTCATGGAACCGAAGCAGTGAGCACCCCGTGAGCCCGACGCGCCCCCAGCCCGCACCGGGCTGGGGGCGCGATGTCAGGACGTCAGCCGAGCCGGGCGAGGCGGCTGGTGGCCTCGTGGAGGACGTCGTCCCTCTTGCAGAAGGCGAAGCGGACCTGGCTGCGGCCGGCTTGTGGGTCGTCGTAGAAGACGGAGTTGGGGACGGCGACGACGCCGCAGCGTTCGGGGAGGGCGCGGCAGAAGGCGTGGGCGTCCTTCTCGCCGAAGGGGGCGATGTCGGTGGTGATGAAGTACGTGCCCCGGGGGCGGTAGACCTCGAAGCCGGCGGCGCTCAGGCCCTTCGCCAGCAGGTCGCGCTTGCGCTGGTGGTCGGCTCGGAAGGCGTCGAAGTACGCGTCCGGCAGGGCGAGGGCCTCGGCGACGGCGTACTGGAAGGGGCCCGCGGAGACGTAGGTCAGAAACTGCTTGGCCGAGCGGACCGCGGTGACCAGGGCGGGGGTGCCCGTCACCCAGCCGACCTTCCAGCCGGTGAAGGAGAAGGTCTTGCCCGCGCTGGAGATGGTCACCGTGCGTTCCCGCATGCCGGGGAAGGTGGCCAGGGGGATGTGTTCGGCGTCGTCGAAGACCAGGTGCTCGTAGACCTCGTCGGTGATCACGAGCAGGTCGCGTTCGACGGCCAGCGCGGCGATCGCGGACAGCTCCTCGCGGGTGAGGACGGTGCCGGTCGGGTTGTGCGGGGTGTTGATCAGCAGCAGGCGGGTGCGGTCGGTGACGGCGTCGCGCAGCTCGTCGAGGTCGAGGCGGAAACGGCCCTCGCGGGGGCGCAGGGTGACCGGCACGCGGGTGGCGCCCGCCATGGCGATGCAGGCCGCGTAGGAGTCGTAGTACGGCTCCAGGGCGATCACCTCGTCGCCGGGTTCCAGCAGCGCGAGCAGGGCTGCGGCGATCGCCTCGGTGGCGCCGGCGGTGACCAGGACCTCCGTGTCGGGGTTGTACGACAGGCCGTAGCGGCGCTGCTGGTGCGCGGCGATCGCGGTGCGCAGCTCGGGGACGCCGGGGCCGGGCGGGTACTGGTTGCCGCGGCCGTCCCGCAGCGCCCGCACCGCCGCCTCCCTGATCTCCTCGGGGCCGTCGGTGTCGGGGAAACCCTGGCCGAGGTTGAGGGAACCGGTCCGCAGGGCCAGGGCGGACATCTCCGCGAAGATCGTGGTCCCGAACTCGGCGAGCCGGCGGTTCAGGAGGGGGCGCGCGCTGGAGGTCATACCGGTCATCCTGCGCCGAACCTCTGGAGTTCCTCAAGTCTGCTTTGGCTCGCGCGGGCAGCGGGCATCTCCCGTCCACACGCGTGAGCGAGGCACCCACGGGGGGCTGCTTCGGGGGATTCACGGGGGACGAAAGGACGGTGACGTCATGGTCATCGGCATCACCTTGGTTCTGCTCTTCGCGCTGGTCTTCGTGCTGTACAAGGCGTTCGCGGTGGCACCGGGGCGCCGTTCCGGCCGCCGGGCGGGGGCGTCCGGGAGCCGGCGCGGCAGTTGGTGGGCCGGGGATTCAGGGGGGAACTCCACCGGGGCAGGGGGGAGTCATGGCGGGGTGTCCTGCGGAAGTGACTCGTCCTCCGGCGGCTCGTCCTGCGGGGGCGGGGCGTCGTGCGGGGGCGGCGGCGGATGCGGTGGAGGCAGCTGACGGGGGGCGGCCCGCCTCCGTACGGGGGTGACGCGTCCGCGACGGTGGGGTCCGCGCCCAGGTGCGGGCCCCACCGTGCAGTGCGCCCGCGTACGCGCCCGCGTATGTGTCGGGTGTGCGCTGGGTTGAACAGGTGATCTGGAGAGCCCCCGGGGGGATGGAAAGCGCACGAAGTTGGGTAAAAACGCTGTGGCAGCACCACAGTTCGTGATTCCCTCTAAATCACCGACACAGCCCTCGGGCTCCCCGCGGATCCCCTTTCCGGCCGTCCGACCGGGCTGACGGGCCGAACTCCCCGGCGTGACCGGGGTGCGGCGGTCCCTCCATCTCCCTCTCCTGCCCCTCCTTGTCCGCTTGCGGAGCCGATTCATGCTCACGACTCTGACCACCTCCTACACCGACACGCGCGCGGCCGACCTCGCCTGGGCCCTGGGGCGCGAGCCGCTGCCCGCGCTGGCCACACTCGACCTCGAACTGACCGGGGCCAAGGTCCAGTTGAGGCTTCTCGGCGCGTCCCACCAGGTGCTGCTGGAAGAGGATCGGGGGGTCTGTTCGGAGACGGTGGCCTGCCTTCCGGGCAGCAGCACGCCCCTTCCGCTGGGCGTCGCCACACAGGTGGGCGACTGGGAGTACGAGTTCGCCGCCCATGTGGAGATGCTCTCCCCCGGCTCCTTCGGGGGCCGTGCACAGGAGTTGCTCGCCCTGGTCTCCGACCATCCGCACGGTCTCGCCGGGGTGTTCCCCGGGAGTCCGCACGCGTTCACCGCGATGCTCGCCCAGCGCCACGAGAGCCAGGTCCACTGGCGGACCTGGCACGCCTACCCCCAGGACGGCCAGCTGGTGATGACCCGGACGAGGGTGGGTGTACGGGTGAAGGCGGCCGTCTGAGGGGCGTCGCGAAGGTTCCGTCAGCATGAAACAAACACCACACGTGTGGGTGACGATCCGTGCCGGAGGCGTAACGTAACGTCGCAGGGGTGATCGAATCGCAGGCTCCCGCTCCGCCCCGCCCCACGCACCCCCGGGACAGGCCGGGCGGCAACGGCGACAGTCCCTCGGACAGCTCGCTGAAGCTGCCGGTGCGGCAGGCCACCGGCCGGTTCCTGGTCCTCGCCGGTGTGTTCGTCTGTGCGGCCTGCGGACTCGTCTACGAGCTCGAACTCGTGGCGCTCGCCTCGTACCTGATGGGCGACTCGGTGACCCAGGCGTCCGTCGTGCTGTCCGTCATGGTCTTCGCCATGGGGATCGGCTCGCTGGCCGCCAAGCGGCTGTGCCGGCACGCGGCGGCCGGTTTCGGCGCCGTCGAGGCCGCGCTCGCCCTGGTCGGCGGATGCAGCGCGATGGGCCTGTACGCCGTCTTCGCCTGGACCGGTTCCTGGGGCGGGCCGTGGGCCCACGGCCCGCACGTCCTGCTGGTCGCCTTCTCCCTCGCCGTCGGCCTGCTGATCGGGGCCGAGGTACCGCTGCTGATGGAGCTGATCCAGCGGATCCGCCGCCAGGACGCGGGTGGCGCGGTGGCCGACCTGTTCGCCGCGGACTACGTCGGCGCCCTCGTCGGCGGGCTCGCCTTCCCCTTCCTCCTCCTGCCGTTCCTGGGCCAGTTGACGGGGACGCTGATCACCGGCGCGGTCAACACGGTGGTCGGCGGCGCACTGGTGCTCGGACTCTTCCGGCAGGACCTGACCCGCCGCGCCCGCCGGCTGCTGCTGATCAGCAACCTCTGCGTGCTGGCCGTCCTCGGCTCGGCCGTTCTCCTCGTCGACGACTTCGAACGGGCCGCCCGCCACGCCATGTACGGCTCGGACGTCCGGGTCGCCCTGCAGACCGACGTGCAGGAAGTGGTGCTCACCGGCGGCCTCGACGGCCGGCCCCTGGACCTGTTCCTGGACGGCCGGCTGCGGGCCGGCAGCCGGGACGAACTCCGCTACCACGAGGCACTCGCGTACCCCGCGATGACCGGCCCGCACCCGCGCGTGCTCGTCCTCGGCGGCGGCGACGGACTGGCCGCCCGCGAGGTGCTGCGCCACCACGGGGTGCGGCGGGTCGACGTCGTCGCGCTCGACGCGGGCGTCGTGCGGCTGGCCCGCCGCGACCCGGCCCTGTCCGCGCTGAACGACCACGCCCTCGACGACCCGCGGGTCCGTGTCAGCACCACGGACGTCTTCGACTGGCTGCGCCGGGCGCCCCCGGCGGCGTACGACGTGGTGGTCTGCGACCTGCCGCGCCCGGAGGCCACCGGGAGCACCAAGCTGTACTCGCAGGAGTTCTACGGCCTGGCCCGGCGCGTGCTGGCGCCCGGCGGGCGGCTCGTGGTGCACGCCGGGCCGGTGGTGTCCCGGCCCCGGACGTTCTGGACGGTGGAGTCGACGGTCCGCGCGGCCGGCTTCCGCACCCTCCCGTACAGCAGGGGCGACCGGGGTTTCGTCCTGGCCGCCCGCTCCGTCCCCGAGCTGCGCCTGGACCCGGCCGGCCCCCGTCCGCGTACCGTCACCGACGGCTCCCTCGCGGCCGGTGCGCGAGCCGCCGCACGCACCCGGGTTCCCGGTCTGCCGCCGTCGACGCTGCTGCACCCCAGGTACGCCCGCTGAGCCGGCTCGCACCTCGCTGTACTGCTGCACCGCTGTGCCGATGTGCCGCTGTGCCGCTCTTTCGCGCCGACGGGGATACAGCCCGGCGTCGCCGTGGGTAGGCTCCGCAGTCATGGAGCACGAGGTGTTTGTTCCGGTTCCGGTGGAGCGGCTCAGGGAGGCGCTGGACGATCCTGCGCGGGTCGCCCGCGCGGTGCCGGGGCTCCAGCACGACGCCGGGGCGGATCCGGTCGCCGGCCGGCTGAAGCTCCGGGTCGGCAGCCACTCCATCACCTACCGGGGCTCCGTACGGGTGTCCCGGCGCGCGGACGGTTCCTACGCCGTCGAGGGTGACGCCGTCGAGACGCGCGGCACCGGCGCGGTGAGACTGGCGCTGCGACTGCGTCCGCTGGCCGCGGAGGGCGGCGCCACGCTCACCGTCGACGGCACGGCGACGGCCGACGGCCGGGTCACGGAGCTCCCGGCGGACGCGGTGGCGTCGGCGGTGGCCCGTCTACTGAACCGTTTCGCGGAGAACCTGGGCACGGCGGTGGGGGAGCCCTCCGCACCCGAGCCGCCCACGGACGAGCCTCCGGCCCCCGCACCGGCCCCCGTCTTCGACCCGGAGCCCTCTCTGCCGCCCCTCGGCCCCGAGCCCCAGGACGAGGCCGGGGACGGCATGGAGAACATGGACGGCACGGACGGCATGGACGACACGGATCTCACGGACGACGTGGACGAGGTCGTCGGTCTCGACGATGTCGACGGCATCGATGACATCGCCGGTATCGACGACCTCGACGACCTCGACGACCTCGACGGCGCCGACGACACCGTCGCCGAGGCGGCGCACGCGCGGCGCACGATGATCGGTCGCAGTGCCGAGGAGGTGGACCACGCCCCGCCCCGGGGCCGTTACGCCCCCGTCCCCGCCCCGCAGACCGTCTCCACGGCCGCCCCCCTGCGCTGGGCCGCCCCGGCGGCCGCCCTGGCGGTGGCCTCGGCGATCGTCGCCGTGCGGGCCCTGCGCAGACGCCGCTGACCCCGACCCGGGGCGCGGGCCCGGCCCGAAACCCGGGGAGCCCTCTTGATCACCCCAGTAGGGTCGTCCCGTGAGTAACACGGACATCACTCTGACCGCGGGCGACGCGGAGGTCACCGTGCGGCCGGAAAACGGCGGGCGGGTCTCGGGACTGCGGGTCGGGGGCGTCGAGCTGCTGCGCCAGGGCGACCGCTACGGGTGCTTCCCGATGGTTCCCTGGTGCGGGCGGATCCGGGACGGCCGGTTCCGGAACGGTGCCACCGTCCACCGGATGCCGCTGAACGCCCCGCCGAACGCCATCCACGGCACCGCCCGTGACACCGCCTGGCGTACCGCCCGCGCGAGCGAGGACGAGGCCGTGATCACGTACGACCTCGGGGAGCCCTGGCCGTACCCCGGGCGGGTGACGCAGGTGATCACGCTCGGCGCGGACTCGCTGACCCTGGCCATGGCCGTCGAGACGTACGAGTCCTCCTTCCCGGCGCAGATCGGCTGGCACCCCTGGTTCAACCGCACCCTCGGCGGCACGAACGCGGCAGACACAGCAGACGCAGCGGATGTCCGCATCGACTTCACGCCCGCATGGCAGGAGGAGCGCGGCGCCGACCACCTGCCCACCGGTCGCCGGATCGACCCGGAGCCCGGCCCCTGGGACGACTGCTTCGGCATGCCGGGCGGCGTCGACGTCACCCTCACCTGGCCGGGGCGGCTGGAGCTGAAGGTGGCCAGCCGCGAGGAGTGGGTGGTGGTCTACGACGAGCCGCGTGAGGCCGTCTGTGTGGAGCCGCAGACCGGCCCGCCCGACGGGCTGAACAGCCACCCGCGCCTGGTCACCCCGCTGGAGCCGCTGGAGGCCACGACCACCTGGACCTGGCGCAGGCTCTGAGGCGGTCTACCCTGGCTGCCATGAGTGAGGTACGCAGCGCACTGTTGCAGCAGATCAAGGACAAGGCCGTGGTGCACGGCAAGGTGACCCTCTCCTCGGGTCTCGAGGCCGACTACTACGTCGATCTGCGCCGCGTCACCCTGGACGGCGAGGCCGCCCCGCTGGTCGGCCAGGTGCTGCTGGACCTCACCGACGGGCTGGAGTTCGACGCGGTCGGCGGGCTGACCATGGGCGCCGACCCGGTGGCCGCCGCCATGCTGCACGCCGCCGCCGCGCGCGGCCGGAGGCTGGACGCCTTCGTGGTCCGCAAGGCGGCCAAGGCGCACGGCCTGCAGCGGCGCGTGGAGGGCCCGGACATCAAGGGCCGCCGGGTCCTGGTCGTCGAGGACACCTCCACCACCGGCGGCTCCCCGCTCACCGCCGTCGAGGCCGTGCGCGAGGCCGGCGCCGAGGTGGTGGCCGTCGCGACCATCGTCGACCGGGCGACCGGCGCCGCCGAGAAGATCCAGGAGGGCGCCGGGGTGCCGTACCTGTTCGCCTTCGGCAAGGACCAGCTCGGCCTGGACTGAGGCCGTGGCCGACCGGCCGGACCTCCGTCCGACATCATCCGACATAACGACTTGACCTGCGCCGTCGACCAGCCGGGCACGTCTGGGAGGATGGGGCCGACAATGACGTCGCATCCAAGGTTCCAGGTCAGGGCCGACAGCACCCAGTACGCCACACCGCACGCATAAGGAGCGGACAGATGCCCATCGCAACTCCCGAGGTCTACAACGAGATGCTGGACCGGGCGAAGGCAGGAAAGTTCGCCTACCCGGCCATCAACGTCACCTCGTCCCAGACCCTGCACGCGGCACTGCGCGGCTTCGCCGAGTCGGAGAGCGACGGCATCGTCCAGATCTCCACGGGCGGCGCCGAGTTCCTGGGCGGCCAGCACAAGAAGGAGATGGTGACCGGCGCGGTCGCCCTGGCCGAGTTCGCGCACATCGTCGCCGAGAAGTACGACGTCAACATCGCCCTGCACACGGACCACTGCCCGAAGGACAAGCTCGACGGGTACGTCCGTCCGCTGCTCGCCGTCTCGGAGGAGCGGGTCAAGGCTGGCCGCAACCCGCTGTTCCAGTCCCACATGTGGGACGGCTCCGCCGAGACGCTCGCCGACAACCTGAGCATCGCCCAGGAGCTGCTGGAGCGCGCCCGCGCCGCGAAGATCATCCTCGAGGTCGAGATCACCCCGACCGGCGGCGAGGAGGACGGCGTCTCGCACGAGATCAACGACTCCCTCTACACCACGGTCGACGACGCGATCCGTACGGCGGAGGCGCTCGGCCTCGGCGAGAAGGGCCGCTACCTGCTGGCCGCCTCCTTCGGCAACGTGCACGGTGTGTACAAGCCGGGCAACGTGGTCCTCCGTCCCGAGCTGCTGAAGGAGCTCAACGAGGGCACCGCCGCCAAGTACGGCAAGCCGGCCGGTTCGCAGCCGTTCGACTTCGTCTTCCACGGCGGCTCGGGCTCCAGCGAGCAGGAGATCCTGACCGCTCTGGAGAACGGCGTGGTCAAGATGAACATCGACACGGACACGCAGTACGCCTTCACGCGTCCGGTCGTCGACCACATGTTCAAGAACTACGACGGTGTCCTGAAGGTCGACGGCGAGGTCGGCTCCAAGAAGACCTACGACCCGCGTACCTGGGGCAAGCTGGCCGAGGCGTCGATGTCCGCCCGCATCGTCGAGGCCTGCCAGAACCTGCGTTCCACGGGCACCCGGATCAAGTAATCCGCTCGTACGCGTCGAGCCCGGCACCTGCTCAGGTGCCGGGCTCTTCCGTATGCTCCCTGCATGCCCGATGTCCGGCTGGCCTCCCCGCAGGGCAAGTGGATCCTGCTGACCACGGTGCTCGGTTCCAGCATGGCCCTGCTGGACTCCACCGTCGTCAACGTCGCCCTTCCGCGCATCGGCCGCGACCTCGACGCGGACCTCGCGGCCCTGCAGTGGACGGTCAACGCGTACATGGTCACGCTGGCCGGGCTGATCCTGCTGGGCGGGGCGCTGGGGGACCGGTTCGGCCGCCGGAAGGTGTTCGTCGTCGGGGTGCTGTGGTTCGCGACGGCCTCCCTGCTGTGCGGTATCGCCCCGAACGCCGGTGTGCTGATCGCCGCCCGCGCCCTGCAGGGCGTCGGCGGCGCGCTGCTCACGCCCGGCTCGCTCGCCCTGATCCAGGCGTCCTTCCACCCCGACGACCGGGGCCGGGCGGTGGGCCTGTGGTCCGGTTTCGGCGGGATCGGCGCGGCGGTCGGCCCGTTCCTCGGCGGCTGGCTGGTGGACGGGCCGGGCTGGCGCTGGGTGTTCCTGATCAACGTGCCGCTGGCCGTGGTGTGCGCCCCGATCGCCGTGCGCCACGTACCGGAGTCGGACAGTGGGGCGCAGGCCACCGGCCGCTTCGACGTGCTCGGCGCGGTCCTCGGCGCGCTGGCCCTCGCCCTGGTGACGTACGCGCTGATCGAGGCCGGTGGGGGCTCTCCGGTGGTCGCGGTCGCCGCCGTCGCCGGGCTGGCCGCCGCCGTCGCCTTCGTGGCCGTGGAGAAACACCGCGAGCACCCGATGATGCCGCTGGACATCTTCGCCTCCCGCCAGTTCACGGCGGTCAACGTCGTCACGCTGTGCGTGTACGCGGCCTTCGGCGGTTTCTTCTTCCTCGCCGCGCTCCAGCTCCAGGTCGCCGTCGGCTGGTCCGCGCTCGCCGCCGGTACGGCCCTGCTGCCCACGACCGCGATGATGCTGCTGCTCTCGGCCCGCTCCGGTGAACTCGGCGAGCGCATCGGGCCGCGCATCCCGCTCACCGTCGGACCGCTGCTGTGTGCCGCCGGGATGCTGCTGATGACGCGGGTGGGGCCGGGCGCCTCGTACCTCACCGATGTGCTGCCGGCGCTGCTGGTGCTGGGCCTCGGCATGGTCACCCTGGTGGCGCCGCTGACCGCGACCGTCCTGGCCGCCGTGGACACCGCGCGGGCGGGTCTGGCCAGCGGCATCAACAACGCGGCGGCCCGCGCGGCCGGCCTGGTGGCGGTGGCCGCGCTGCCGCTGCTGGTCGGGATGGGGCCGGAGGCGTACCGGGAGCCGGCCGCCTTCGACGACGCGTTCCGGCGGGCGATGGTGCTGTGCGCCGGGGTCCTGGTGGCCGGCTCGGCCCTCGCCTTCGCGACCGTACGGCGTCCCGCGCCGGGCTGTCGGCGCCCCGAGTGCCGCACCCACGGCAGCGTGGCCGTGCCCCCGCTGGAGGCCGAGACCGAAACCGGGCCCGAGGTGGGGCGGAAAGGTGGTGTTCCACGTGAAACACCACCACCGCCCGGGCCCCGGACTCCCGGAACCTGAGCGCCTCGGGAGTCCGGGGCTCTAAGCCCGCTTCAGCTCCTCGTACGCCTCGGCGCTGCTGTCCTGGAGGAACTGGCGGCACCGCTCCGCCTCGTCCTTCTCCTCGATCGCCTCGGCGGCGCGGGTGAGGGCGGCGAGGCAGCGCAGGAAGCCGCGGTTGGCGCGGTGGCTCCACGGGATCGGGCCGTGGCCCTTCCAGCCGGACCGGCGCAGCGCGTCGAGTCCTCGGTGGTAACCCGTCCGGGCGTACGCGTACGACTCCACCACCCGCCCCGCCTCGAAGGCGTCGTCGGCGAGCATGGCCCAGGCCAGGGAGAACGTGGGGAACTTCGCCACCACCTCGGCCGGCGGCAGGGAGTCCTCGGCGAGCAGGCGGTACGCCTCCTCGTTCTCCGGCAGATGCGTGGGGTCCGGGCCACCGAGCAGGTTCTTCTGAGTGGTCATGCCGCCAGTCTGCCATCTACGGCGCGGTGCCCTTCCGGGGCCGTGCGGTGGAGATGCGGGTGGCCGGGGTGCGGGCGACCATCGGACGGGTGATGCTCCCGCGTCGTCTGCGGGCCCTCGTACCGCCTTCGGACGTCCGCCCCTCTGGCCACGATCCCGGACGGAGTTGCCATGCTCAGGAACGGCGGGACACAGCCTGCCCTCCCGGCCCGACGACCGCCCTCACGATCGCTCTTTCGAGGGCCCGTTCCGGGCGGAGGACCGGCGGGCCCTGCCCCGGAGTCGTCTCGACCGGCCGAGGAGGCGGCCGGCCCAGCGGTGCAGTCGTCCGGGTGGCATCTTGGCGGGGGGCACGCGCTGGTCCAGCGCGCCCGCGCGGATCGCCTCGAGCGTGTCGGTGAGGTCGACTCCCGCGAACGTGACGATGTCGGTCGCGACCGTGCGGAGGCCGTAGGCCAGGAAGGTGCGGTCCGAGGCGGCCGCCCCGGCCGTCTCCGCGGTGATCCGCGTCGCGAGTTCCAGCGAGCGGTCCGCGGCGCGCCGGCGCACATCGCGGTCGTCGAGTCCGCCGGCCAGCGAGGCGATGACGTCCGTCAGGCCGCGCACCGGCTCCTGGAGCCGGCCACGGGTGTCGGAGTCGGCCGACGCGACGAGGCGCGCGAGCATGAGGCAGCTGGCACCGAGCAGATCGAGGTGCTCCGCGTTCTCCTTCTCGCGCACGACGACCTTCGCCCGCCAGGTCAGCACCCGACGGGTGACGCGCGTGTCGGTCCGCCCGACCCGGCGCAGCTCCAGCAGGTGGTCCAGCACCTCGCGGAGTTCCCCGACCGACTGGTGGGCGAGCCCGTCGTCGTCCTGGTCGATGGCGTCGGCCAGGGTGGTCAGGCCGTCGGCGATCGCGTGGAGCGCGGCCGCCTCGGCGCGGCGCAGCAGCGCCAGGGGTTCGGGCGGGAAGAGGAGTTGCGAGAACACGAGAGCGATGCCCGCGCCGGTCAGTGCGTCCACCAGGCGCTGGACACCGTTCGCCTGGTCGCCCAGCGCCACCACCAGGATGGAGCTCACCGCGGCCTGGACGACGACGACCTGCGCGCTCCGCAGGGCGCGGGCGGTCGCGAGCGAGACGAAGACGGCGAGTGCCATCGTGCCCGGGCCCTTTCCCAGGGCGGCGAGCACGAGTTGGCCGACCAGCAGACCGAGGAGCACGCCCTGGAGGAGCCGGATCGCGTGCAGTCCGCGTTCGCCGAGGTTCGCGGTCAGCGCGACCATCGCCGTGATGGGCGCGAAGTACGGGGCGGGATGGTCGAACACGTAGCGGGCCACCAGCCACGCCGCCGTGGCGCTGGCGGTGGCCTGAAGGAGCAGCCACACGTCCAGGGCGACCCGGCGGCCGCCGACCGAGAGCCCCGACACCGTCCGGCGTGCCACCGCGCCGACTCCGCGGGCTGTTCTGCGGGGCCGCGGCGCGCTCACCCGGCTCATCATGCCAGCCGGTCACCCCGCCCGCCGGGCGCCGGCCGCCCCCGGCTCGCCATACCGGTGTCTGTGCCTGCGCTCGTGCCCGTGCCGGACGGAAGGTGTCGACGGTGAAGGTCGAGCAGGTGACCGAACCGATCGCCTACCACGGTGAGGGGCCGGTCTGGTCCGCGGCGTGGGGCGGCCTCCGGTGGCTGGACATGCTGGCGGGGGACGTGCTGTCGCTCGCCGCGGACGGGACCGTGACGCGGCGGCACATCGACACCGTGGTGGCCGCGGTCCGGCCCAGACGACGAGGGGGCGCCGTCATGGGCGTCACCCGTGGGTTCGCGCTCGAGGACACGGACGGAAAGGTGACCCTCTTGGATTCCCTGTGGAGTGATGACGGTGTCCGCATGAACGAGGGCGGATGCGATCCCGACGGACGGTTCTACTGCGGCTCGATGGCCTACGACGACCGGCCGGGAGCCGGTTCGCTGCATCGCCTGGATCCGGACGGCTCGACGACGACGGTGCTCGACGGCGTGACGATCTCCAACGGTCTCGAGTGGAGTCCCGACGGCGACCGCGCCTACTACGCCGACACCGCGACGGACCGCGTCGACGTCTTCGACTACGACCGTGAGCGCGGGCTGAGCGGGCGGCGCCCGTTCGCCGCCGTACCGGGCGGTCCGGGCGGCGGTCCGGACGGACTGACGGTCGACGCGGAGGGCGGCGTGTGGGTCGCCCTGTACGGCGGCGGCTCGGTGTGCCGGTACGCGCCGGACGGCACCCTCGACGAGGTCGTGACGCTCCCGGCCACCAAGGTCACGGCGTGCACCTTCGGAGGGCCGGAACTCGACCGGCTGTTCATCACGACCTCCCGCGAGCACCTCGAACCCGGCGCCGAGCCGGAGGCGGGCGCGTTGTTCGCCTGCACACCCGGTGTCCGGGGTGTGCCCGTGCGGGAGTACGCGGGATGAGCGGCGCCGACGCCCCCGCGGGCGGCTCGAAGAGCGAGCGTGCCGGGCGGACCGGGAAGCAGGCCGGCTCCGAGGCCGGGACCGAGTCCGGGCAGACGCAGACCCTGCTCATCCTCGGCGCGCGCGGCGACCTGACGGCCAGGCTGCTCCTTCCGGGACTGGGCGGCCTGGTCGCCTCGTCCTCGCTGACCGACCTCTTCCTCGTCGGCAGCGACCGGGGCGAGCAGGGTGACGAGGCGTGGCAAGCGGTCGTCGCGCAGGCGTTCGCGGCCGGTGAGGCGAGCGGGCCGGCCGTCGACACCGTCGTCCGCAACGCGCGCTACGCGGCCGCGGACGCCACCGACGAGGACGACCTGCGCCGCCTGCTGGAGTGCCGCCGCGGCCGTCTCACGCTGTACTTCGCGCTGCCGGCGGCCGTGACGGTCGAGTCCTGCCGGGCGCTGGCCCGGATCGGCGTGCCGGACGGTACGCGCCTGGTGCTGGAGAAGCCCTTCGGCACCGACGCGGCCAGCGCGACCGCGCTGAACGAACTGCTGCACGGCTTCATGCCCGAGGATCACGTGCACCGCGTCGACCACTTCCTCGGCATGTCGACGGTGCTCAACATCCTCGGCGTCCGGTTCGCCAACCGGGTGATCGAACCGCTGCTCTCCGCGGAGCACGTCGAGGCGGTCGACATCGTCTTCGACGAGACGCTCGGCCTCGAGGGCCGGGCCGGCTTCTACGACGTGACGGGCGCCCTGCGCGACATGATCCAGAGCCATCTGCTCCAGGTGCTGGCGATCGCGGCGATGCCCCCGCCGAGCACGCTGGAACAGCTCGAGGTACGGGATTCCAAGGCGCACATCCTCCGGGCGACCCGCGTCTGGGACGACCGCCCCGAGCGGTTCAGCCGCCGCGCCCGCTACACCGCCGGCACGATCGACGGCCGTTCCCTCCCGTCGTACGTCGACGAGGAGGGCATCGACCCCGCCCGGGGGACGGAGACCCTGGCCGAGGTGGTGTTCGCCGTCGACACCTGGCGGTGGGCCGGGGTGCCGTTCCGCGTCCGCTCGGGCAAGGCGATCGGCTCACCCCGTCAGGAGGTCACGTTCTGGTTCAAGGCCCCCCGGCACGTCCCGGACGGACTCGCCGGCGAGGTCCGCGCCAACCGGCTGCACATCGGCCTCGGCCCGCGTCGCCTCCAGATGGACCTCAACATCAACGGGCCGGGCGACCCGTCCACCATCTCCCCGGTCACGCTCGACACGCGTTTCGGCCCCGGCGAGCTGTTCGAGTACGGCGAGGTGCTGCGGGGCGTCCTGGAGGACGCGAAGCCCCTGTCGGTGCGCGACGACATGTCGGTCGAGTCGTGGCGCATCGTCCAGCCGGTGCTGGACGCGTGGCGCGACGGCCGGGTCCCGCTCGAGGAGTACCAGGCCGGCAGTGCCGGTCCGGCGGCCTGGGAGGACAGGAGGCCATGAGCGAGCCACTGAACACACGCCCCAGGGAGGAGAGCCACTTCGTCCACCTCACCCCGCAGGGGGTGCACCGTGTCCGCCGCTGGGCGATGGCCATCACTCTCGGCAGCTTCCTGTTCGGCTTCGACACCGGGATCATCTCCGGCGCGCTGCTGTTCATCCGGGAGGACTTCGGTCTCGACTCCTTCGAGCAGAGCTCGGTGGTGAGCGTCCTGCTGCTCGGCGCGGTCGTCGGCGCGCTGGCCAGCGGGAGGATCGCGGACCGCTACGGACGGCGTCCGCTCCTGGCCGGCCTCGGCGTCCTGTTCTTCCTCGGGATCGTCCTCGCCGCCGCGGCCACCGGCTACTGGATGCTGCTGCTCGGCCGCATCGTCATGGGCCTCGCCGTCGGCGGTGTGTCGGCCACGGTGCCGACCTACCTCGGTGAGATGGCACCGGCTCAGGTCCGGGGCCGCGTCCTCAGCCTCAACCAACTGCTCATCAGCACCGGTCTGCTCGTCTCCTACCTCGTCAACTGGGCCTTCTCCGGCTCCGAGAACTGGCGCGGGATGTTCTGGATCGGCGGCATCCCGTCCGCGCTCCTCGTCCTGGCGTGCCTGTGGCTGCCCGAATCCCCGGTGTGGTCCCTCACCCACGGCAAGACGGACCAGGCCCGAAGGACGCTCGACAAGGTCACCGAACCGGGCGGCACGGACCTGGTCGTCGCACGCTTCGGCCGCACCGGCCGGGAGGGCGGGCAGCGCCGGGAGGAGCCCGGGAGCGGCTCCGGGAACCTGAAGGCGCTGCTGGCCCCGGCGGTCCGCCCCGCGCTCCTGGTCGGTGTGATCCTCGCCGCCCTCCAGCAGTTCTCCGGGATCAACACGATCCTCTACTACGCGCCGACGATCATGGGCCAGGCCGGTCTGTCCGCCTCGAACGCGATCTTCTACTCGGTCTTCATCGGCGTCATCAACGTCATCATCACCGTGGTCGCCCTCAACCTCGTCGACCGGCTCGGCCGCCGCCCCCTGCTGCTCTTCTCCCTGGCGGCGATGGCGGTCTCCATCGCGCTGCTGGGGGTGGCGTTCGCCGTGGGTCTGCCCCCGGTGCTCATGCTCATCTTCATGATGCTGTACATCATCGGGTTCGGGGTCGGTCTGGGCCCGGTCTTCTGGGTGCTGCTCGGCGAACTCTTCCCCCCTGCCCAACGCGCCGAGGGATCCAGCGCCGGTGCGACCGTGAACTGGCTCTCCAACTTCGTGGTGAGCCTGGTGTTCCTTCCTCTGATCTCGGCCATCGGGGAAGGGCCCACCTTCTGGATCTTCGCCGTGATCTGCGTCCTGGGTGTGGGGTTCGTGGCCCGGTTCGTCCCCGAGACGCGCAGTCGGCACGCCGACGAGGTGGGCGCGGACCTGCGCCGGCGGTGGAACGCGCCGACGGCGTGAACGGACACCGGGGCCGGGCTACGCGCTGTGCTCCGGACGGCCCGTCTCCGGGGCGGGCCGCTGTCGGTCCGCCCCGGGAACGGCGTCGTCCAGGGTGACGGCGAAGAGGGCGGCGTCGTCCTGGAGATTGCCCCCGGTGTGCCGGGAGACGGCGGAGAGGACGGCGTCGAGTACCGCGTCCGGATCGGGCGGGAAGTGCCGGGACAGCGCCGGAACGGGATCGAAGAAGACCCCGTCCGCGTCGCGGGCCTCGTTGATGCCGTCGGTGTACAGCACCAGGGTGGCTCCGACGGGCAGGTCGAACAGGTCGACCGGGATCTCGTCGTCGGCGTCGAGGAGGCCGAGGCCCAGGGGCAGCGCCGGAGTGGTCGGTTCCAGCAGGAGCGCCTTGCCCTCGTGGACCAGCAGGGGTGCCTCGTGGCCCCGGTTGGCGACGCGGAGCACGGAGTAGTCGGGGGGAAGCTCCGCGACGACGGCCGTGGCGAACGACTCGGCTTCCGCTCCGCTCGCGTGTCTGATGCCTGCCTGCATCCGGCCCTCCAGCTGCCGGACGACGTCCGGCAGATCCGGTCGGTGGTCGCTGGCCTCGTGGAACGAGCCGAGCAGGGCGTTGACCGTACGGACCGCCTCGACCCCCTTGCCGCGCACATCGGCGATGAGCATCCGGATGCCGTGGGGCGTCTCGTGGATCGCGAAGAGGTCACCGCCGATGGCGGCCTCCTTGTGGGCGACCTCGTACCGGGTGGCCACGGCCAGTCGCCCCACCCGGTCGGGCAGGTCCGGGAGCACCGCCCGCTGCAGCACGGCCGCCACCTCGCGGCTCGTCTTCAGCTCTCTTCGGTCGCGGGTCAGCAGCACGTTGAGGAACGCCGCGACGACGGTGAGAACGACCAGGCTGCTGAACGGGACGAGCTCGTCGACGCTCGGCTCTCTTTTCAGGAACACGAGGCCGAGCCCCACGAGGTTCGCCACCACGCCGGTGGTGATCGTCCCGCGCAGGGAGAGAAGCGGCGCGGCCGCCACCGGCGCGGCCACGAGCAGGGGGAAGGTGTTGAGGCCCCCGTGGGTGAAGAAGCTGAGGACGAGCGCGGCCACGATGATCGCGGCGGGCAGCCAGCGCAGCCGAGGCACCCTTTCCGTCGACTCCTCGCGGCCGCTCGACTCCTTGCGACCGATACGCGTTCCGCGGCCCATGACCCGATCGTCTCAGGGAATCGGGCCCCCGGCAGACCCGGCGAGGTTCCCACCGGGCGGACCTTGCGGTCGTGGGGGAGCATGAGCAGGATGCACCGTGGGGACCGGGGCCCCCGTGTCGGTAACGGCAGGGGCGGACCGCTACCCGGAGTACATTTCAGGAGACAGCGATGTCCCACGAGGCTTTTGAGCCGGAGACCCCGCATCTCGACTTCGAGGGCACGACCCCCTACGAGGACTACGTCAGGGCGGATGTCCTCACCCACCTCCAGCACACCCTCTCCGACGATCCCGGAGAGATGGTCTTCCTGGTCACGACCCAGGTGATGGAGCTGTGGTTCACCGTCATCGTGCACGAGTGGGAGACGGCGGCGAACGCGCTGCGGGGTGACGACGTACCGACCGCGATCGACGCGCTGAAGCGGTCCGTGCGGGAGCTGGAGGCGCTGAACGCCTCCTGGAAGCCACTCGGACAGCTCACTCCCGCCCAGTTCAACGCCTACCGCGGCGCGCTCGGCGAGGGCTCCGGCTTCCAGTCGGCGATGTACCGGCGCCTGGAGTTCCTGCTCGGTGACAAGTCCGCGTCCATGCTGGTCCCGCACCGGGGCGCGCCGCGTGCGCACGCCGAGCTGGAGAAGGCGCTGCACGAGCCGAGCCTGTACGACGAGGTGCTGCGCTTCCTCGCGCGGCACGGGCACGCGATCCCCGAGGACGTGCTGCGGCGCGACGTGTCCCGGCGGTACGAGCCGTCACCGGAGGTGGAGGCGGTCTGGACGGCCGTCTACTCGGGTGACGAACGGGACGAGACGGCCCGCCTCGGCGAGGCGCTGACCGATGTCGCCGAACTGGTGTGGCGCTGGCGCAACGACCACCTGGTCGCCACCCGCCGCGCGATGGGCGCCAAGGCGGGCACCGGAGGCTCCGCCGGGGTGGCCTGGCTGGAGAAGCGGGCGCGGAAGAACGTGTTCCCCGAGCTGTGGACGGCGCGATCCCATGTCTGAACTGGTCGAGAAAGCCGAGAAAGCCGTGAAAGCCGAGAAGGCCGAGAAGGCCGAGAAGGCCGAGAAACTGGACGCGGCCGACGAACTGGCCGTCAATCGGAGCGAGTTCGTGCTGGAGGAGGACGGCGACACCGTCTACCTCGACGGCAACTCGCTGGGCGCGCTGCCCGCCGCCGTCCCCGGCCGGATCGAGGACGTGGTCCGCCGGGAGTGGGGCGAGCTGCGCATCCGGTCCTGGACGGAGAGCGGCTGGTGGACGGCGCCCGAGCGGATCGGCGACCGCATCGCGCCGCTGGTCGGCGCGGCGGCCGGGCAGATCGTGGTCGGCGACTCCACCAGTGTCAACGTGTTCAAGGCACTGGTGGCCGCGGTGCGGATGGCGCGGCTGACGGACCCGGGGCGGGACGAGATCGTGGTCGACGCGACCACGTTCCCCACGGACGGCTACATCGCCGAGTCGGCGGCCCGGATGACCGGCTGCACCCTGCGCCCGGTACCGCCGTCCGAGGTGGCGGGCACGCTCGGTGCCCGGACCGCCGCCGTGCTGCTCAACCACGTCGACTACCGCACCGGCCGGCTGCACGACCTGCCCTCGCTCACGGCCGCCGTGCACGCGGTGGGGGCGTACGTCGTGTGGGACCTGTGCCACAGTGCGGGCGCGCTGCCGGTCGGACTGGACGCGCACCGCGTGGACCTGGCGGTCGGCTGCACCTACAAGTACCTGAACGGCGGCCCCGGTGCACCGGCGTTCCTGTATGTGCGCGAGGACCTGCAGCACCTCTTCGACTCCCCGCTGCCCGGCTGGAACTCCCACGCGGAGCCCTTCGGGATGCGCCCGGACTACGAACCGGCGCCGGGCGCGCCGCGCGGGCGGGTCGGCACCCCGGACATCCTCTCCATGCTCGCCCTGGAGGCGGCGCTGGAGGTCTGGGACGGCGTCACGGTCGAGGCGGTGAGAACCAAGTCCCTCGCATTGACGGACTTCTTCCTGGAGTGCGTCGAGGCGTACGTCCCCGAGGGCAGGGTCGCGTGCGTGACCCCGCGTGCGCACCGGGAGCGGGGCAGTCAGATCGCCCTGCGCTGCCCGGACGCCGGTGATGTGATGGAGCGGCTGATCGAGCGCGGGGTCGTCGGCGACTTCCGCCGCCCGGACGTGCTCCGCTTCGGCTTCACCCCGCTGTACGTCGGCTTCGCGGACGTGGAGCGGGCGGCGCGGGTCCTGGCGGACGTCCTGGCGGAGACCTCGGCGGATGCCTCGGCGGAGCCCGGGACCTAGGCGACGGCCCGGCCGGGACGGTGCCCGCGCGGTGCGGGCGTGGGCGGGGTGTGGACGGGGGCGGAGGCCGGTGCGGCACGGTGTGCTGCCGAACCGCTCCGCAGGGTGTTCACCGAGCGTGATATCCCCATGTCCATGCCCGTCGTCGGGCTGATACCGTCCCGGCCAACGGCCGACGTCTTCTCCCGTCCGCCAAGTACGTTTCATCGCTGAGAGGTTGGAGCATGACGGACGACTCCGCAGCCGCCCGGGCCGCCGCCGAGGAGGAGTCGGCCTTCTCCCACCCGCCCGTCGACCCCGACGCCACCGCGGCCTACGGCGACCACCCGGACCAGCTGATCGACTTCTACGCGCCGCGCGGCGCGGGCGGACCCGCGCCGGTCGTCGCCGTCCTGCACGGCGGCGCCTGGCGCGCCCCCCACGACCGCCGCCACATCAGCCCGTTCGCCGCGTTCCTGGCCGGGCGGGGCTTCGCCGTGGCCGTCGTCGAATACCGGCGCGGTGCGGAGCCGGAGGCCGGCGGGGACCCGGTCGCGGGCCGGTGGCCCGACACCCTCGACGACGTCGCCGCCGCGCTGGACGCCCTGCCCGAGCTGGTCCGGCAGCACCTGCCGGCGGCCGACCCGCGCCGCACGGTGCTCACCGGCCACTCGGCCGGCGGCCAGCTGGCACTGTGGGCCGCCGCCCGGCACGTCCTGCCCACCGACGCGCCGTGGCGCACCGACGGCCCCGCCCCGCTGCGCGGGGTCGTCGCGCTCGCCCCGATCGCCGACTTCGCGGTCGCCGACAAGCTGGACCTGTGCGGCGGCGCGACCCGCCAGTTCCTGGGCGGAGACGATCACTTCGCCGAACGCCGGCCCTACGCCGACCCGGCGCTGTTGCTTCCCACCGGTATCGCCACCACCCTCGTCCAGGGCCGCACGGACATCGACGTCCCGCAGGTGGTCGCCGAGTCCTACGCGGAAGCGGCGGCGAAGGCCGGCGAGGTGGTGGGCCTGACGCTGCTGGAGGACGCCGGTCACTTCCCGCTGATCGACCCGGCGGCGGACGCCTGCGCGGTGGTGGCGGAGGAGATCGCCCAACTCGCCTGGTGAACCGGGGCGCCGGGGCACCGGGTCCCCGGTCGTACCCGTCGTACCCGTCGTACCCGTCGGCCCCGTCATACCCGTGATACCTGAGAGCTACCTCCCGGGTGAGTCCCCCGGCGGGACGCGGGTTACCCGCGCCGATCCGTAACTTCCTTCCCTGACAAGCCCGATGACCCGGGCGAACAGGGGGGAAGACCATCATGGGGTTCCGGTGGCGCCGTACCGCACTCGCCGTTCTCATCGCCTCGGCCGTGACCCTGCCCGTGGCCGGTGCGGCCCGCCCCCAGGTCCCCGCCCCGGCCCCCGCCGGGCTGGCCCCGCCGACCGCGGCCACCCTCGACGCCGCCTACGCCGCCCACCGTGCCGACGCCGAGGCGGCGGCGCGGACGGCCGCCGACCACGGCGACCGGCGGCGCGCGGCGGCCGACCGCGCCCTGGCAGGCCCCGACCGGCAGCTGCTCGCCTTCGACGGCCGCGGCTCCGGGCTGGTGACCGAGGTCCTCGGCGACCTTGCGCACGCCGACCGGGTCGCCGTCCTGGTCCCGGGCTCCGACACCGGCATCGACACCTACGGCCGGTTCCGCGCCGCCGCCGAGGCCCTGCACACGCGGCTCACCCGGGACGCCCCGGCGGGCACCCGGACGGCGGTCGTCGCCTGGCTCGGCTACGAGACGCCCGGCACGGTCGACGTCGCCGTCGCCACCACCGACCGGGCCGACCGGGCCGCCCCCGAACTGCGCTCTCTCGTCCACGACGTGCGCGCCGTCTCCGGTCCCCGCACCCACGTCTCCCTGATCTGCCACTCCTACGGCTCGGTCGTGTGCGCCGGTGCCGCCGCCGACCTGGACGTCGGCGACATCGTCCTCGTCGGCAGTCCGGGAACCGGCGTCGACACCGCCGCCGCGCTGCACACCCGGGCCCGGATCTGGGCGGCTCGGGGCGCCGACGACTGGGTGGCGAACGTCCCGCACCTCAGCGCCGATCTGTTCGGCACCACCGTCGGCTTCGGCACCGACCCCGTGGCACCGGAGTTCGGTGCCCGGGTCTTCGCGGCCGGCGACGGCGGCCACAGCGACTACTTCGCCCCCGGTTCCCCCTCCCTGGCCAACCTGACCCGGATCGTCCTCGGCCGGACCACGGCGGTGACCCATGACTGACCTGAGCCCGAACGCCGTACGCGACGCCCTGCGGCAGGCCGCCGACCGCGTCGACGCCGCCACCCCCGCCCACCGCGACCGCGCCGTGGACGCCCTGCGCGCCCTCGCCGTCCTCGGTGTCGTCCTCGGCCACTGGCTGGTCACCGCCCTCGTCGCGGACGGCGGCACCCTGCGCACGGCCAGCCCCCTCCAACACCTGCCGTGGCTGGCCCCCGTCTCCTGGCTGTTCCAGACGCTCGCCGTGTTCTTCCTGGTCGGCGGCCATGTCGCGACCCGCGGGTACGCCTCCGCCCGTGCCCGGGGCGTCCCGTACCACCGCTGGCTGCGGGACCGGCTGACCCGGCTGTTCAAGCCGGTCGCCGCCGTCCTCAGCCTGTGGACGGTTGTCGCGGTCGCGCTCCTGCTCTCCGGAACCGAGTACGCGACCGTCCGCACGCTGGTGAAACTCGCCCTGTCCCCGCTCTGGTTCCTGCTGGTCTTCGCCGCCCTCACCGCCGCGACCCCGCTGCTGGCCCGGCTCCACCCGCTGTGGCCGCTCGCCGTCGTCCTGCACGTGGACGTGGTGCGTTTCGGTCTCGACGGCCCCGCCTGGCTCGGCTGGATCAACCTCGCGGCCGGCTGGCTGGTCCCCTACACCCTGGGCGCCGCCTGGACCCGGGGCGAGCTGGAACGCCGCCGTTCCGGCCTGCTCCTGCTCGCCGGCGGTACGGCGGCCACGGCCGCGCTCGTCGTCTGGGCCGGCTACCCGGCCTCGATGGTCGGCGTCCCGGGCGCCGCCGTCTCCAACCTCAACCCGCCGGCCCTGGCCGCCGTCACCTTCGGCCTCGCCCAGTGCGGACTGGCGCTGCTGCTGCGGGAGCGGTTGCGGGACGCGATGCGGCGGCCGGTCGCGTGGACGGCGGTGGCACTGGTCAACCTCTCCGCGATGACGATCTTCCTCTGGCACCAGACGGCCCTCATGGCGACCACCGCCACCGGTCTGCTCGCCGGCCGTCTGCCCGGCCTGCACACCCGCCCCGACGACCTCGGCTGGATCGCCGCCCGGCTGGCCTGGCTGCCGGTGCTCGTCTGCGCCCTCGCTGTGTGCCGGGCCGCGTTCCGGACCTGGGAGCAGCAGGGCGGGCGGAGGCGCGGAGGGCCCCGGACGCCTGGCCGGGCGCGAACCCAAGTGCTGTGCACACAGCAGCAGTTGACGGACCGGGGCGCGGCGGAGGGAGTACGGCATGTCTAGGCTGGCGCGGATGACGGAATCGGGGGTCGCGGGGGTGTTCGGGCGGATGGTGGCGGGCCGGGTGGTGCGTTGGCTGCGTGTGCTGCGCGATGACCTGTGCACCGCGCGGGCGGACCCGCTGCCGCCGTTCACATGGCTGCGCTGGCTGCCGCACGGGGTGTTGTGCCTGGCCGGATTCGGGATTTTCGGGGGTGGCTTCGCCCAGCTCCGGGACCACGGGTACGTGGAGATCGGCTTCGCGACCGCGGTCGCGGTCGGACAGGGCGGCGCCGTGATCGTCGGGCTGTGGCGGCCGATCACCGCTTGGTGGATGTCGTTGGGGTCCACGGTGCTGGGGGCGGTCGCGGTCCATCACCTGCTCTACGGCCCGGCGGCCGGCTTCCAGTGGCCCTGGACCGCTGCCGGCATCGTCGCCCATCTGCTGGTCCTGCTGCTGCTCACGCTGCGCGTGCGGACCCGCGTCTCGGTCGAGGCCCTGGTGCTCACCCTGCTGGTCACCTATGTCTTCCAGGCACTCTGGGGCGGCCCGGACTACTCGTCCACCGGCGTGCTCGCCGCCTCCCTGTCCACCGTCGTGGTCGTGCTCGGCATCGCCCTGCGCGGCCGTCGCGAGGCCCGCGCCGAACTCGTGGAGCAGACCACGCTCACCGCCGAGGAACGCTCCCGGCGCACCCTGCTGGAGGAACGCAGCCGGATCGCCCGCGAGTTGCACGACGTGGTGGCCCACCACATGTCGGTCATCTCCATCCAGGCCCAGGTCGCCCCGCACCTGGTGGAGAACCCGTCCGAGGAGCTGAAGGAGAACCTGGCCGGCATCCGGCAGAACGCCGTCGACGCGCTGACCGAGCTGCGCCGCGTCCTGGGCGTCCTGCGCTCCGAACACCCCGTCGGCACCGGCGACCACGAGGGCGTGCCCGGCCCGCGCCCGGACGGCCCCGCCACCGCGCCCCACGCGCCCCACGCCCCGCAGCCCACCCTGGACCGGCTGGGGGCGCTGGTGGAGAACACCCGCGCCGCCGGACTCACCGTCACCACCGAGATCACCGGAGAGCGGCGCCCGCTGCCGCCCGGCGTGGAACTGTCGGCGTACCGGATCGTGCAGGAGGCGCTGAGCAACGTCCTGCGGCATGCACCCGGCGCCACCGCCCAGGTCCGCCTCGCCTACGACCGGGACGGGCTGCGGATCGAGGTCCTCAACAGCCGCCCCACCCGCGAGGCACCGCTGTCCTCGGGCGCCGGGCACGGACTGCTCGGGATGCGGGAACGGGCCGCGATGCTCGGCGGTACCCTCACGGCCGGCCCCCGGACCGGCCACGGCTACAAGGTCGAGGCCCACCTCCCGGTCTCCGCCCCGCACGCTTCCGACACCCCTCCACAGGACGGCCCCGCATGATCCGCGTACTCGTCGCCGACGACCAGCAGATGGTCCGGCAGGGTTTCACCGTGCTGCTGAACACCCAGCCCGACATCGAGGTGGTCGGCCAGGCGGTGGACGGGCTGGACGCGGTCGCCCAGGTCGCCGAACTCGCCCCGGACGTCGTCCTGATGGACATCCGCATGCCCGAACTCGGCGGCATCGAGGCCACCCGCCGCATCACCACGGCCACACCGCACATCCGGGTGCTGGTGCTGACCACCTTCGACCTCGACGAGTACGTGTACGAGGCACTGCGGGCCGGTGCCTCCGGCTTCCTCCTCAAGGACGCCTCCTCCGACCAACTCGCCGAGGCGGTACGGGTGGTGGCATCCGGAGACGCCCTGCTCGCGCCCGGCATCACCCGCCGCCTGATAGCCGAGTTCTCCCGGATGGACGCCAGACCCCGCCCTCCGCTCAGGGACCGCGTGGGCGACCTCACCGAACGCGAGACGGAGGTGCTGTCGCTGATCGCGCAGGGCCTGTCGAACGCGGAGATCGCCCTGCGGCTGGTGGTCGCCGAGCAGACCGTGAAGACGCACGTCGGCCGCATCCTGGTGAAACTGGGCCTGCGCGACCGCACCCAGGCGGCGGTGTTCGCGTACGAGTCGGGGCTGGTCCGCCCCTCGGGATACTGAGGTGCGGTGCCGCCTCGTAGTACTTGAGACGGATGCGCCGGAACCCCTCTCACCGGGGACGACGACGGTCCCCCGACCGGCCTAACGTGACACCGTGACCGAGACCACCCACACCCACCCCGCGGCCCCGCCGTCCGGGGACGGGGCCACGACACGCAGCCCGGAGTACCGGCTGGCCCGGAACGTCCTGCGCGGGCTGCGCCAGGACCTGATCCACGACGCGTTCGCCTACCGCCCCCTCCCGCGCCGCGAGACGAACGGCCGCCTGGCGCGGCTGCTGCCCGGCCGCCTGCGGGAGCACGCGGGCTGGGCACCGCACGCCCTGATCGTCGCGCTCGCCCTCCTGGCGTTCAGCGTCTCCGGCGGTTCCTTCGGCGTGATCCTCGGTCTGTTCGCCGGGATCCCGATCCTGATGACCCTCGTCCGGCCGGTCGGCGCGTTCTGGCTGTCCATGGGGACCACCGTCGTCTCCACCCTGTTCGGCAACACCTGGGGCGACTGGCCGTGGTTGCCCGGCTCCATCGTCTGCCACCTCACGGTGCTGACCGTCGTCGCGCTGCGCACCAGGCCCCGCACCGCCGCCTGGATGTGGGCGCTCACCGCCCTGTACGGAGGCCTGGCCGAAACCCTGTTCGGCCCAATCGGTCCGTACTATCACAGCACCAACACCGCCCCCATGCTGGTCTACTCCGCGCTGATCCTGCTGTGCGTGGCCGTGTGGCACATCCGGCGTTCGGCCGAGGAGGAGGTGACCGCCCAGCAGACGGTCACCGCGCACGAACGCTCCCGGCGCACGCTCCTCGAGGAGCGCACCACCATCGCCCGTGAGCTGCACGACGTGGTCGCGCACCACATGTCGGTCGTCGCCATCCAGGCCGAGGCCGCCCCCTACCGGGTGGAGAACCCGCCGCCCGAGCTGGAACGCGCCTTCGCCACCATCCGCGAGAACGCGGTGGCCGCCCTCACCGAGCTGCGCCGGGTCCTGGGCGTGGTCCGCGCCGAGGACTACGAGGCTCCCGACGCCCCGCAGCCCACCCTCGCCGACCTGGACGCCCTGCTCGCCAACGTGCGGGACACCGGTCTGGACGTGGAGAAGGTGGTGACCGGCGCGGTGCGCGAGCTGCCGCAGGGCGTGGAGCTGTCGGCGTACAGGATCGTGCAGGAGGCGCTGAGCAACAGCCTGCGGCACGCGCCGGGAGCGAGCGCCCGGGTCGAGATCGGGTACGTCCTCGGCGGCCTCGGTCTGCGCGTGGTCAACGGCCCGGCCCCCTCACCGAACCTGGTGAAGCCCTCGCCCGGCGCCGGGCACGGCGTCACCGGCATGCGCGAGCGGGTCTCCATGCTGAACGGCGAGATGACGGCCGGCCCGACCGACGACGGCGGCTACGAGGTCGCGGTGTTCCTGCCGGTCGCCTCGGTGAACGAGAACGAGGGTGACGCATGACCATTCGCGTCCTGATCGCGGACGACCAGATGATGGTGCGCGAGGGCTTCTCGGTGCTGCTGAACGCGATGCCGGGCATCGAGGTCGTCGGAGAGGCCGTCAACGGCCGGGAGGCGGTGGACCGGGTCCGCGAACTCGCCCCCGACGTCGTCCTGATGGACATCCGCATGCCCGAGCTGAACGGCATCGAGGCGACCCGCGAGATCGTCGCCGCCGACGGCGCCGCGAAGGTGTTGGTGCTGACCACCTTCGACCTCGACGAGTACGTCTACCAGGCGCTGCGCGCGGGCGCCTCCGGCTTCCTCCTCAAGGACGCCTCGGCCCGCCAACTCGCCGACGGGGTGCGGATCGTCGCGTCCGGCGAGGCGCTGCTCGCCCCCACGGTGACCAAGCGCCTGATCACCGAGTTCTCCAGACTGTCCGAGGCCCCGCGCCTGATGTCGTCCGCGCACGCGGCCTACGGCGACCTGACCGAGCGCGAGACGGAGGTCCTGGTGCTCATCGCGCAGGGCCTGTCGAACTCGGAGATCGCCGGACGGCTGGTGGTCGCCGAGTCGACGATCAAGACCCATGTGAGCCGCATCCTGGTGAAGTTGGGCCTGCGCGACCGCACCCAGGCAGCCGTCTTCGCCTACGAGGCCCGACTGGTGACACCGGGTTGACCGTGCCGGCCGCGCTGACCGGAGAGCTCACACCACACGTACTTGCCCCGGTTGCCGAACCGGGAGAGCGGATGCCAGCCCCACAGGTCGGAGCAGGCCCTGACGAGGGCAAGCCCCCGACCGTCCTCCTCGGTGTCGCCACCGTCCGACCCGGCAGGAGGGAGCGGCGGTTCGGGGTCCGCGTCCCACGCCCCGATCCGCAGCACGCCGGCCGCCCACCGCACCCGCAGCGCGGCGGGCCCCTTGGTGTGCCGCACGGCGTTGGTGACCAACTCGGTCGCCAGCAGTTCGGCGACGTCGACCAGACGGATCAGGCCGTGCATCGTGAGGATGAGACGGAGGGTGCGGCGGCTGATGGTGACGGCGCGCGGGTCGTTCGGGATGTACAGGGAGTACTCCCAGGGCTCGTCCTCGGGCATGCGGCAACTCCGTTCGGTGAGGTGAGGGGCGTCGCAGCCACCGGGCGGTGTCATTGCCGCAACCGTCATGACAGGACGAAGCGGTGCACTTCCGGCACCCCGGTGTTCCGTAGCGTGTGCGTCGCGTCACTGACGGTATGGCACTAATTGGTGCCAGTGCAACTGGTTGGCGTAGCCTTACACCCGAATGTGGGTCCAGTAAAGGGATGTTGAGCGGGAGGGCGCGTGCCGCCGAGGAGTAATCCCACTGCGCGACAGGTGCGCCTGGGAACAGAACTGCGCAGGCTGCGCGAGGCTGCCGGTCTGAAGGCCCGGGAGGTGGCAGCACTTCTGAACTCGACCTCGGGTCAAATGAGTCACATAGAGCTCGGCATCGCAGCTGTCAGCGCGGAGCGCATTCGCCGCATGGCCGCCCATTACGCCTGCATGGACGACCAGTTGATCGACGCGCTCGTGGTCATGGCGACCGACCGTACGCGCGGTTGGTGGGAGGAGTGCCGGGGGATTCTGCCGCCGGCATTCCTGGACACGGCCGAAGCCGAGCACCACGCGACATACCTGCGCGAAGTGGTGATCATGCACGTGCCCGGTCTGTTGCAGACCGCGGACTACGCGCGTGCCGTCTTCAGCTACATGCGCCCCGAACTCTCCGAGAGCGAGGTGGCTGCGCGCGTGGAGCACCGGATGAACCGACGCGTGATCATCGAGCGTGACAGCCCGACGCCGTATGAAACGGTCATCCATGAATTCGCCCTGCGCGTTCATGTGGTCGATCGCCAGGCGTCACGTGCTCAACTGCGCTTCATCCTGGATGAGATCGAGAAGGGGCATGCCACGGTGCGTGTCATCCCCGTCGACTTCGAAGGCTTCGCGGGAGCTGGAGCTTCGATGATGTACCTCGGTGGTCCGGTGCCCCAACTGGACACTGGGCTGCGCGATTCGCCCACGGGCGTCGTCTTCTGCGATGCACAGGCCCAACTGAAATGGCTCCGTGCGTTGTTCCATAAGGTGGAGAGCGCGGCGCTGGAGCCTGTGGCGTCGCGAGACGTCATCCACCGGCTGGCGAAGGAACTGTGAGGCGCACGATGACCGAGGCCCTGAACTGGCGGAAGTCCACCTATTCAAGCGGCGGTGACGGCGATACCTGCGTCGAGATAGCGGAAGCGCACCCCCGCATAGCCATACGCGACTCCAAGGCCCCCGCCCGCGCCACTCTCTCCTTCCCCGCCCGCTCCTTCGGCGCCTTCGTAGAGTCGGTCAAGAGGTCGCGCGGATAGGCGGGTGAGCTGGGGCAGGCCGACCGCGGCGTGGGTGTGGCGGCCTGTGAGTCAGACCCGCTCCAGAGGCCGGTGCGGTCCGCTGGGGAGTTCTGCTTCGATCACGTCGCCCGGGCGCACCACGCCGCCCTCCTTCACGATGCTCATGATTCCGGCCTTGCGTACGAGGTGTCCGGCTTCGTCGCGGCCGACGACCTGCTTCAGCAGCCCGTCCTGGAAGGCGTCGATCTGCAGGCAGGGATTGCGCAGGCCGGTCACCTCCAGCACCGCGTCGTCGCCGATGCGCAGCAGCGTGCCGACCGGCAGGCCGAGCAGATCGACGCCCCGGGTGGTGATGTTCTCGCCGAGGTCACCGGGCGCCACCTCGAATCCCTCCGCACCGACCTCGGCGAAGAGCTCCTCATGGATGAGGTGGACCTGGCGCAGGTTCGGCTGGGTGGGGTCCTGCGCGACCCGCGAGCGGTGCTTGACCGTGACGCCGGCATGTACGTCCCCCTCGACCCCGAGCCCGGCGAGCAGCGTGATGCTGTCCCGGTTCGGCTTGGTGAACGAGTACTCACCGTTGCTGCTGACTGCCGTGACTGTCCCGTTCATCAGCGGACCCCCAGTGACAATGCCGATCCACGACCCTAACTCCTGGGCCACACAAGCACATCAGCCCAGAATCATCCGCGGGAGGCACGTTGAGGGAGTTGGCCCACGTCGCTCCGGAGGCCCGGGACCGGCTCGTCGTCCGGTTCGGATCCGAGGTGCTCGGTTGGTGCGACGAGTTGCCCGACCTCGTCGGCGAGCTCGCTGCTCGCTGGGATCTGGAGCTGGTCGCGGCGGGTGGCGGAGGCACCTCGCGGGTGTTCCGCTGCGTGAGGCGAGGCACGGGTGCCCCGGTGTGGCTGAAGCTCACACCGGAGTCCGCGCCGGCCCGCGAGGAGGCCGAAGCGCTGCGGGCCTGGGCGGGGACGCCGTCGGTCGTCACGTTGCTGGCAGAAGACGTGGCCGCCGGGGCCCTGTTGCTGGAGCACGTGGAGCCGGGAGTGCCCGTGCGGCAGCAGGGCTGGAATCCGCCCGAGGTCGCGGCTCTGCTGCGAGACCTGAGGGTCCCGCCTCCCCTGCCGGGGGAGCATTCGGTACTGCGGCCTCTCTCGCACCGGATCCGCTTTCTGTTCGACCTGGCCGACCGCAGGTCGGCGGTGAACGCCGGGAACGGCCTGGACGCCCCCGCGGTGCTGGGGCGGGCCCGGGCGAGGGCCCTGGAACTCGCCGAAAGCGGACCGGTGGCACTCGTGCACGGTGATCTCCACTCGGCCAACGTGCTGTCCGGTCCGGGTGCCCGCACGGTGGCGATCGACCCGAGGCCGGCGTGGGGCGACCCGGACTTCGACGCCGTGGACTGGGCGCTCGACGGGGTCGAGGATGCATCCGTGCTGGAGCGGAGGGTCGAGAGGCTGGCGGCGCTGGTTCCCGGTATGTCTCCTGAGCGCGTGCTGGGCTGGTGCGGGGCGCTGGCCGCCCTCATCGCGGTCCCCAGAGTGTGCGCGGGACGGGACGACGCGGAAACCCGGTTCCTCACGACCCTGGCCGACGGCTGATCCGCCCGCCTGCTGGAGCACTCTCCCTACCGCAGTGCAGTCAGGAGAAGCTGCTTCCGGTCGGGCGGCTCTGGGCACGGGGCAGGTCGGCGGCCTATGGTCCGGGCATGATGGCTGAATCCGACCTCGTGTTCGCTCCCTGGGACCCGGCGTTCGTCGCTGATCCGTATGCCGGCTATGCCGAGCTGCGGGAACGGGGGCGGGTGCACTGGTTCGAGCCGACGAACCAGTGGCTGGTGCCGCACCACGCGGACGTCTCGGCGCTGCTGCGCGACCGGCGGCTGGGGCGGACGTACCAGCACCGCTTCACCCACGAGGAGTTCGGCCGGACGGCCCCGCCGCCCGAGCAGGAGCCGTTCCACACCCTCAACGACCACGGCATGCTCGACCTGGAGCCGCCGGACCACACCCGGATCCGGCGCCTGGTGTCGAAGGCGTTCACCCCGCGCACGGTGGAGCGGCTGAAGCCGTACGTCGAGGGGCTGGCGGCGGACCTGGTGGCCGCGCTGGTCGACGCCGGCGGCGGTGACCTGCTGACGGACGTCGCCGAACCGCTGCCGGTCGCGGTGATCGCCGAGATGCTGGGCATCCCGGAGTCCGACCGGGCCCCGCTGCGCCCCTGGTCGGCGGACATCTGCGGGATGTACGAGCTGAACCCGTCGGGGGAGTCGGCGGAGAAGGCCGTCAGGGCGTCGGTCGAGTTCTCGGACTATCTGCGGGAGCTGATCGCCGAGCGTCGTGCGAAGCCCGGCGACGACCTGATCTCGGGGCTGATCGCCGCCCACGACGAGGACGACGACCGGCTCACCGAGCAGGAGATGATCTCCACCTGCGTGCTGCTGCTGAACGCGGGCCACGAGGCGACGGTGAACTCCACGGTCAACGGCTGGTGGGCGCTGTTCCGGCACCCCGACCAGCTGGCCGCCCTCCGCGCGAACCACTCCCTGGTCCCCACGGCGGTGGAGGAACTGATGCGCTACGACACCCCGCTCCAGCTCTTCGAACGCTGGGTCCTGGACGACATCGAGATCGACGGCACGGTGATCCCCCGGGGTGCGGAGATCGCCATGCTCTTCGGCTCCGCCAACCACGACCCGGCCGTGTTCGCCGACCCCGCCCGCCTGGACCTCACCCGCGCGGACAACCCGCACATCTCCTTCAGCGCCGGCATCCACTACTGCATCGGCGCACCCCTGGCCCGTATCGAACTCGCAGCGTCCATGACGGCGTTGCTGGAGCAGGCCCCGACGCTGCGCCTGGCGGAGGAACCGAAGCGCACACCGAACTTCGTGATCCGGGGCCTGGAGGGGCTGACGGTCGAGGTCTGAGCCCGCCACTCCGAACCGCGTCACCCCTGAGGGCGAGGCACCGGGCCCGTTCCGCTTCCGCGAAGGGGAGATCCGTGGTCCCGGGGCCGCGGAGCCGGAGACGGGGTCCTTGCCGAAAACCGTGAGCACTCGGCGGGCATGTGTCACTTGAGCCCTCACCTGAGCGCGATCGGGACAGTTGTGGCCGAAGCGCTCACGGTTTTGGGGTGGTGTGTCCCCCCTCCGGGGCATGGGCGAGTGTCGCAAGGAGGACACATTGAGGCCGCCGTCCCTTCGGACGGTCGTGGAACACCGCCCGCACGAGCAGCCGACCGCCCCCGACCCGCGACGGTCCTGCCCTGCCCGGCGAGGGTGCGTCTCGGCCGGGCAGGACAGGGGGCTGCGGCGAGGCTATTTCGTCTCCAGGTCCCGGCGGCGGAAGCCCGTCAGGCCCAGCCACACCAGGCCGGTGGCGGTGAGGGAGAGCAGGAGGAGGGGGAGCCAGTTCATGTCCGCGGCGGGGAGCCGGGGGACGTGGCCGAAGGGGGAGAGGTTGTTCATCCAGCCCGGGAACCGGAGGATCTGGCCGAGGTAGCCGACCACGAAGGCGTACACCGGCACGATCCAGGCCGCCTGGCTCGCCCGGGGGAACCAGCCGAAGAGCACCACGGCCACGCCGACCGTGACCCACAGGGCGGGCGCGTAGGCGAGGGCCGCCCCCACCAGCTTCGGGAGCAGCGAGCCGTCCCCGGTCGAGGCCGCGCCCGCGATGCCGAAGCCGAGCCCGGCCAGCAGCAGCACGACCGTGCCGCCGCCCAGGGCCACGGCCAGGTGGCCGCCGACCCAGCGGGTGCGGGAGAGGCCGGTGGCGAGAAGGGGTTCGGCGCGGCCCGCCGTCTCCTCGGAGCGGGGCCGCAGCGCCGCCATGACGACGTACACCGCCGCCACGACCGCGAGGACGACCATGACCATGGAGGCGAAGGACTCGGCGATGCCCGCCCCGCCGAGGCGGGCCAGGGCCTCCTGGATCTCGTCGATGCCCTTCAGCATCTCCTCGGCGTCCCCGAGGATCGATCCGTACATCGCGCCCATCAGGAACAGGCCCGCGCCGAAGCCGATCAGCGTGCCGCGGTGCAGTCGCAGGGCGAGGCCGAGCGGTGTGGCGAGCGCGTCGGAGGCCGTGGGGCTGCCCAGCTTCTCCGGACGCAGGCCCGCTCCCACGTCGCGGCGGGTGGAGAGCACGAAACCCGCCGCCGCGCACACCACCGCGAACACCAGGCAGAGCAGCAGCGGCCACCAGCGGTCGTCGACGTACGGGTAGCTGCGCTGCACCCAGCCGATCGGGGACAGCCAGGACAGGGCGTCGTTCGCGCCGCTGTCGCCGGCGGCGCGCAGCACGTAGGCGAGGCCGATGACCGCGAGCGCCATGCCGGACGCGCCGCGGGTGTGCGCGGTGAACTGGACGGTGACCGCGGCGACGGCGGCGAAGACGAGGCCGACGGCGGCGTGGGCGAAGCCGTAGAGCAGCGAGCCCGCCGTGTCGATGCCCTCCGTCCCCAGGCCGGCCAGGCCGAAGGCCAGCAGCAGGGCGAGGGTGAGGTCGGCCAGGACCGCGACGGACAGGGCGGCGGCGAGGTGGGCGTGGCGGCCCACCACCGTCGAGCGCACCAGCTCGGCGCGGCCGGTCTCCTCCTCGGCACGGGTGTGCCGGGTGATGATCAGCACGCTCATGAGGCCGACCAGGACGGCCATGAAGCCGAGCATCTGGTGGCTCAGCATGGAGCCGAAGCCGTAGTCGTCGAGGTAGTGGCGGGGGCCGGACATGGCGAGGCCGGCCGGGCTGTCCATGCTCCGGACGGCGTTCGCCCGGTCCTCCGGGGAGCTGTAGAGCGTGGTGAAACTGTTCGCCGTGGCGAGCGTGCCGAGGAACAGGGCCAGGATCCACACCGGGAGCCGGATCCGGTCGCGGCGCAGGGCGAAGCGGATCAGCGTCCGGGTCCCGGCCAGCGCGTTGCCGCCCGCGGCCGGTCCGGCGGGGGCCGGCACCTCGGGGGCGGAGGTCGCGGTGGTCATCGCGGGTCTCCGTCCGTGCGCTGCCCGGCCTGCCCGGCCTGCCCGGCCTGCCCGGCCTGCCCGGCCTGCCCGGCCTGCCCGGCCTGCCCGGCCTGCCCGGCCTGCCCGGCCTGCTTGGTCTGCCCGGACTGTTCGGTGTCCGGCCCGGCCGTGTCCGGTGCACCCGTGTCCGGCCCGTCCGTGCCGTGGCCGTTGGCGGCGAGTTCGCTGCCGTAGTGGCGGAGCATCAGCTCCTCCAGGGTCGGCGGGTGGCTGACGAGACTGCGGATGCCGCACTCGGTGAGCCTGCGGACCGCCGCGCCGACCTGGCCGCCGTCGACGGCGAAACGGACCCGGCCGGTGGCCTCGTCGAGGGTCTGCAGGCCGTGCACGCCGGGCAACTCGGCGAGACCGGTGACGGGACGCTCGGTCTCCGCCTCGATGGTGGTGCGGGTCAGGTGGCGCAGCTCGCCGAGGGTGCCGGACTGGACGGTGCGGCCCAGCCGGATGATGCTCACCCGGTCGGCGAGCTTCTCCACCTGGGCCAGGATGTGGCTGGAGAGCAGGACGGTCCTGCCGGCCGCCTTGGCCTCGCCGATGACGTCCTGGAAGACGACCTCCATGAGCGGGTCCAGTCCCGCGGTCGGCTCGTCGAGCAGCAGCAGCTCGGCGTCGGAGGCGAGCGCGGCGACGATGGCGACCTTCTGCCGGTTGCCCTTGGAGTAGGCGCGGCCCTTCTTGGTCGGGTCCAGGTCGAAGCGCTCGATGAGCTCGGTGCGCCGCTTCCTGTCCAGGCCGCCGCGCAGCCGCGCCAGCAGGTCGATGGCCTCGCCGCCGGTGAGGCCCGGCCACAGCTCGACGTCGCCGGGGACATAGGCGAGGCGGCGGTGCAGCTCCACGGCGTCCGCCCACGGATCACGGCCGAGCACCCGGGTGGCACCCGAGTCGGCACGCAGCAGGCCGAGCAGGACGCGGAGGGTGGTGGACTTGCCGGAGCCGTTCGGGCCCAGGAAGCCGTGGACCTCGCCGGACTCGACGTCCAGGTCGAGACCGTCGAGTGCGCGCGTGCGACCGAACGACTTGTGGAGTCCGGACACGGTGATGGCCTTCGTCATGACGACGAACGTACATTTCCTTCAGAATTTTGTGAAGTTAAGGAACTGTATAAACGGTGGCTAGACTGGCGAACGGCGTCTGAACAGGGGAGATGATCGAGGCATGGCGGAACCGAGCGCGACGAGGCGGGACCTGGAGGCCGTCTCACGGTTCGTCGAGCACTTCGCGGCACAGCTGGTGGAGGCCGGACTGCCGCGCATGCCCGCCCGGGTCTTCGCCGCGCTGCTCTCCTCCGACACCGGTGTCATGACCTCCGCCGAACTGGGGGAGCGGCTGCGGATCTCGCCCGCCGCGGTCTCCGGCGCGGTGCGCTATCTGGCGCAGCAGCACATGGTCTCCCGCGAGCGCGAGCCCGGCTCGCGCCGGGAGCGGTACCGGGTGCGCGGCGACCAGTGGTACGAGGCCCTGACCAACCGCGAGGCCGTCATCCGGCGCTGGGAGGACGCCCTGCGCGAGGGCGTCACCAGCCTGGGGTCCGACACCCCGGCGGGCCGTCGGCTGGCGGAGACCCTGGCCTTCTTCGAGTTCGTGGAGAAGGAGGTCGAGGGGATGATGGCGCGCTGGCGCGTGCAGCGGGAGGAGCGCTTCGGGCGGGGTGGGGCATAGGTGCGGAAGCCGGTCACGGCTCTGTGAGTGATCGGATGCTCTGAGTGGTGGCTGGTCCGCATCAAAGGGAGGGCGCATCATGACAGTCATGGCAGAGCGACCGATGATAAGCGGCACTGAGTCCGGCAACTTCGAGGAACTGTTGGACCTCCTCGACGAGCTGCATCTGCGCGACGGCTTCAAGGCCGAGATCATCAGGGGGAACATCGTTGTGTCGCCGTGGTCGAAGGGCTACTACCAGCGCGTGATGCACCTGGTGTGCAAACAACTGGAGCCGCATCTTCCTGCAGGGCATTCCATCAGTTGCGGCCCGTTCCTGTATGTCTTCCCGGGGGACGAGAGTGCGTACGGACCGGATATCCATGCAGCGTCCGACCGTGCCTTCGAGACGACCAGTAACCGTCTGGATGGCGAAGCCCTCTCCTTCGTCGCCGAACTGACCTCCTCCTCCACCCGGGACGACGACCTGACGGACAAGGTCGAGGTCTATGGGCGAGCCGGTATCCCCGTCTACCTGCTCCTCGACATGCAGGAGGAACAGGCCACGGTCTTCTCGATGCCCTCGGCCAAGGGCTACGAGGCTCGCTGCTCCAAGCCGTTCGGCGAGAAGCTGCCGATTCCCCAGCCGTTCGACTGCCTGCTGGACACGACCGATTTCAAGGCCCCCTGAGCCGGTCGGTCAGCTCTTCGGCAGGGTCAGCCCCAGGGCACCCTCCAGCACCACCCACGTCCGGGTCCGCACCGGCCCCGAGACCACCGCGTCCGCGCGGTAGCGGAAGTGGGCGCCCGAGACCGTCACCGTGCGCCCCTCCGCCAGCAGCGGGGACGCCTCCGCACCCACCGACGCCGGGCGCACCTCGACCCTGGCCGTCCCGGAGGCGCCCGGGACGACCGACACGGCCTGCACCGGCTGGTGCAGGTCGACCAGGGTCTCTCCGTCGACCTCCACCCGCAGCCGGGAGGGATGCGCCTCGGTGACGGGGGCGATCTCGGACGGCCGGGCCGGCACCAGGGTCCGTACCAGGGACCGGCACGTCTGCAGCCAGGGGCGCCCCACCCCGCCGACCGTCTCCCGTACCGGCGTCACACCTCCGACCGGCGGGATCCGCACCGCGCCGAGCACCACGCCGTCGCTGTCGTCCACCAGCAGGTCCAGTCGCCGCTCGGCGCCGTCCAGCACGGCCCGCGCCGCCGCCACCGTCTCCGTGGGCACCCCCAGCGACCGGGCGAGGGACAGCGTGCCGCCGACCGGCACCAGGGACAGCGCGCAGCCGGTCAGCTCGCGCTGCCGGTGCAGCACCTCCACCGCCCGCATCAGGGCCCGGTCGTCGCCGATCACCACCGGCCGCCGGGAACCCAGCCGGGCCAGCGCGCGGGCGAACTCCTCCGGCCCGTCCGGCAGGCAGACCTTCGTCGGCGCACCCCCGCTGAGCACGTCTTTCGCGATGCGCACGGACTCGCCGTCCCTGCGGCGGGCGACCGGATCGATGACCACCAGGAGCTGATCGGACGTCGGGGAAGTCGCCACCTCGGCCATGCCTCGCTTCCTCGGGTAGCATCTTTGTGCAAGAGCCCCTTTGCACTTTTGCGCAGGGGCTTCGTCTATTCCGGGGCACCCGGTCCGACGGTTGGCGGTCAACGGTGGTCGCGGTGCACGCGACAGAGATCCACCGCGTACGCCCCTGACCCTGGACATGCCCCGCCCGGAAGGGGTGTACGCGCGTGCCCGCACTTGTGCTGCTCGGTGCTCAGTGGGGTGACGAAGGCAAGGGAAAGGCGACGGACCTGCTCGGAGGTTCCGTCGACTACGTGGTGCGTTACCAAGGCGGCAACAACGCCGGCCACACGGTAGTCGTGGGCGATCAGAAGTACGCCCTGCACCTGCTCCCTTCCGGAATCCTGTCCCCCGGCTGCACGCCGGTCATCGGCAACGGCGTCGTTGTCGACCCCTCCGTCCTGCTCTCCGAGCTGAGCGGGCTGAACGAGCGGGGCGTCGACACGTCCAAGCTCCTGCTCAGCGGCAACGCGCACATCATCACGCCGTACAACGTGACCGTCGACAAGGTGACGGAACGCTTCCTCGGCAAGCGCAAGATCGGGACGACCGGCCGCGGCATCGGCCCGACCTACGCCGACAAGATCAACCGCGTCGGCATCCGGGTCCAGGACCTGTACGACGAGTCGATCCTCACCCAGAAGGTCGAGGCGGCCCTCGACGCCAAGAACCAGATGCTCACCAAGCTCTACAACCGGCGCGCGATCGCCGTCGAGCAGGTGGTCGGGGAGCTGCTGGGCTACGCCGACAAGCTGGCGCCCTACGTCACCGACACCGTCCTGGTCCTCAACGAGGCGCTCGACCAGGACAAGGTGGTCCTCTTCGAGGGCGGCCAGGGCACCCTGCTCGACATCGACCACGGCACGTACCCCTTCGTCACCTCGTCCAACCCGACCGCGGGCGGCGCCTGCACGGGCGCCGGCGTGGGCCCGACGAAGATCAGCCGGGTCATCGGCATCCTCAAGGCGTACACCACCCGCGTCGGCGCCGGCCCGTTCCCGACCGAGCTCTTCGACGAGGACGGCGAGGCCCTGCGCCGCATCGGCGGCGAACGGGGCGTCACCACCGGCCGTGACCGCCGCTGCGGCTGGTTCGACGCGGTCATCGCCCGCTACGCGACCCGTGTCAACGGCCTGACCGACTTCTTCCTCACCAAGCTCGACGTCCTCACCGGCTGGGAGCAGATCCCGGTCTGCGTGGCCTACGAGATCGACGGCAGGCGCGTCGAGGAGCTCCCCTACTCCCAGACGGACTTCCACCACGCGAAGCCGGTCTACGAGATGCTCCCCGGCTGGTCCGAGGACATCACCGGGGCGAAGTCCTTCTCCGACCTCCCGAAGAACGCCCAGGCCTACGTCAAGGCGCTGGAGGAGATGTCCGGCGCCCCGATCTCCGCGATCGGCGTGGGCCCGGGCCGCGACGAGACGATCGAGATCAACTCGTTCCTGTAGGACCGGCCCTGCCGTACCCGACGTCCCGGTGACCCGTCCAGGGTCACCGGGACGTCCTTGTCTCCGGGGGTGTTTTCGTTTCCGGGGCGTCCGGGGCGTCCGGGGCGTCCGGGGCGTCCGGGGCGTCCGGGGCGAGCCCGTGCCCGCCCGGGGTCAGCTGAAGACGATCATCGAGCCCTGGGCCAGGCTTCGGGTCGCGGCCGCGTGCAGGCCGAGCCAGACGTGGCGTTCGCGGGCGAAGGGGCTGGGGTCGTACGGGGGCGGGACGGCGGGCTCCTCCAGCTCGGTCGGTCCCTGCGGGGGATCCGGCGTGGCCGGCGGGTTCGCGGGGTCGATGCCGAGGGCCGGGGCGACGAGCTCCAGTTCCCGCAGCAGCGCGTGGGAGGAGCCCAGCGGGCCGCCGCCGGCGAGCAGCTCGTCGCTGGAGAGCGGGGTCGGGAAGTCCACGGGGACGTACGCCCCGGCGTGGTCGTAGTGCCAGACCAGGTGCGACTGCTGGGCCGTCGCCTCGAACATCTCCAGCAACTGCTCGTAGTCACCGCCCAGTTCGCCCACCGGCGTGACCGGCAGCCCGGACACCTGGAGCAGATAGGTGCGCCGCAGGAAGTGCAGCGCGTCGTAGTCGAAACCCGCGACCGGGGCGACCTCGCCGGACAGTCCCGGCATGTACTGGAACACCGGCACCGGCGGCAGTCCGGCCTCGGCGAGCACCTTGTTGTACTGCGCGATCTCCTCGGCGAACGGATTGTCGGGCGTGTGGCACAACACGTCGACGAGCGGTACCAGCCACAGGTCACAGGCCAAGAGAGCTCCTCGCACAGCACGTAGGTCGAAGACACACAGGTCCTCGGAGAAGGGTATCGGCGGGGGGGCGGGGGCGGCTCCCCCCGTGCAGGCCCCCCACCCATACGAACACGGACGCCGCGGGCGCCGCGCCCCGGCCCCGCTCGGTCCGCTCAGTCCGGGGGGAGCCGTTCGACGAGGCTCAGGGAGTGGGCGTTGTACGAGTCGATGATCGCGCGCGCGGAAGCGGTGTCGCGGCGCGACAGGGAATCGACCAGATCGGTGTGCTCGGACCACAGCCGTCCCCGCAGATCGGGCAGCCGACGCAGATGCTGCACCGCGCACACCCAGGTCTGCACCCGGAGCCGGTGCAGGAAGGCGGTGAGGTAGGAGTTGCCGAACAGGGCCCCGAGTTCGCGCCAGAAACGCAGGTCGTAGCCGATCAGAACGGTGAGGTCCCCGGCGAGGGCCGACCGCTGCGCCTCCTCGCCGCGCCGCCGGACCCCGGCGAGCGCGGCGGCGACCCGGGGCTCCTCGGGCCGCAGGGAGGCCAGGCGTCCGTCGGGGGAGGTCAGGGCGTGGAACATCCCGTCGATCACCAGGCCGCGGGCCTCGATCATGTCGCGGAAGTCGTCGACGGAGTACTCCTGCACCCGAAACCCCCGGTGCTGGTCGGCGTCGAGCAGTCCCTGCGCCGACAGGTCGACCAGCGCCTCCCGCACCGGGGTCGCGGACACCCCGTACTGGTCGGCGATCTCCTTGACGGTGAACTCCTGCCCCGGCTGGAGCCGCCCGGCCAGCACCTCGTCACGGAGCGCGTCGGCGATCTGCTGCCGCAGCGTGCTGCGGGTCACCGCACCGTTGCCGCTGGTGCCGGGCATGGTCGGGCGTCTCCCTCATCGCGTTCGAATGACGTGCACACATCTGTGCACGGTTCCGCCACCTTACGCGTTCACTTCTCCCGAACCTGTTCGAGTGCCCGCCGGGGCCGGCAGCCCTCGGCGGGCCCCGGCGGGCACGGGGTGTCAGGTCACTCCACGTGTTCGTCCGCCACCGACAGGGCCGAGTCCAGTGCCGCCAGGCCCTCCTTCAGCTCGGTCTCGGTCGTGTTGCACGGCGGCACCACATGGGTGCGGTTCATGTTCACGAAGGGCCACAGCCCGCCCGCCTTCGCGGCCGCCGCGAACGCGGCCATGGGGGCGTTCGCCTCGCCGGCCGCGTTGTACGGCACCAGCGGCTCCCGGGTCTCCCGGTTCCGTACCAGCTCCAGCGCCCAGAACATGCCGACCCCGCGGACCTCGCCCACACTGGGGTGCCGCTCCGCGAGCTCGTGCAGCGCGGGTCCGACCACCGACGTGCCGAGCCGCGCCGCGTTCTCGACGACGCCCTCCTCGGCCATGACCTCGATCGTCGCGACGGCCGCGGCGCAGGCCAGCGGATGCCCGGAGTACGTCAGCCCACCCGGGTACGGCCGCTTCCCGAACGTGTCGGCGATCGCCCCGGAGATCGCGACGCCGCCGAGCGGCACGTACCCGGAGTTCACGCCCTTCGCGAAGGTCAGCAGGTCCGGCACGACGTCGTACAGGTCCGCCGCGAACCACGTGCCGGTCCGGCCGAACCCGGCCATGACCTCGTCCAGGACGAAGACGATGCCGTACGTGTCGCACAGCGCACGCACCCCGGCGAGGTAACCGGGCGGCGGCGGCATGATGCCCGCCGTGCCCGGGACGGTCTCCAGGATGATCGCCGCGATCGTCGCGGGCCCCTCGAAGGTGATCGTCGCCTCCAGGTGCTCGAGCGCCCGCGCGCACTCCTGCTCCTCGGTCTCGGCGTGGAAGCGGGAGCGGTACAGGAAGGGCGCCCAGAAGCGCACGACCCCGGCCGTGCCGCTGTCGGAGGCCCAGCGGCGCGGGTCACCGGTGAGGTTCACGGTCTGCTGGGTGCCGCCGTGGTACGAGCGGTACGCGGAGAGCACCTTGGGCCGCCCGGTGTGCAGCCGCGCCATGCGCACGGCGTGCTCGACGGCGTCCGCGCCCCCGTTGGTGAAGAAGATCTTGTCGAGGTCGCCCGGTGTCCGCTCGGCGATCAGCCGCGCCGCCTCCGACCGCGCCTCGACGGCGAACGCGGGCGCGAACGTCGTCATCCGCGCGGCCTGCTCCTGGATCGCGGCGACGACCTTCGGGTGCTGGTAGCCGATGTTGGTGTAGACGAGGCCGCTGGTGAAGTCGAGGTAGCGCCGGCCGTCGTAGTCCCAGAAGTACGAACCCTGGGCCCCGGCGACGGCGAGCGGGTCGATGAGCTCCTGCGCGGACCAGGAGTGGAAGACGTGCGCACGGTCGGCGGCCTTCACGGCGGCCCCGGCCTCGGGGTTCGGCTGAGGAGTCATGGCGCCGAGGGTAGGCCGTGGCACCGGCCGCGCGACATCGGCGGGCTGTCCGCGGCCCGCCGCCTTCCGCGACAGAGCGTCGACGGCCGTCGCTACCGAAGGAGCCGGTGACCGGCGACCGGCGCGGTGGAGGCGTGCGGCGCGGCGGGGTTCGCACAGGCGGTCCACGCGGTGAACGCCTGTCCGCCGTGCGCGACGAACCGGGCCCTCCTGTTACGGAACCGTGGACGAAGCCCTGGTCACTCCGGACCCGGCCCGGTCTATTCTCGGGCTGTTGCTCACTGTGGGGGAAGGCGGCGCAACGATGGAGATGCACGGGCCGGGGGACGGCGCGGCGGGGGCGCTGGGCGACCGGCACCCGGAGAGGATCGGCGCGTACCGGCTGCTCGCGCGGCTCGGGGCCGGCGGAATGGGGCAGGTCTACCTGGCCCGTTCCGACCGGGGACGCACCGTCGCCGTCAAGCTGGTCCGCGAGGAGCTGGCCCAGCAGGAGGAGTTCCGGGCCCGTTTCCGCCAGGAGGTGCAGGCCGCACGGCAGGTCGGCGGCGCCTGGACCGCGCCGGTGCTGGACGCGGACACCGAGGCCCCGGTGCCGTGGGTCGCCACCGGGTACGTCGCGGGGCCCAGCCTCCAGCAGGTGGTCGGGCGGGACCACGGAGCGCTGCCCGAGCGTTCGGTCCGCATTCTCGCCGCCGGTCTCGCGCACGCGCTGAAGGACATCCACGCCGTCGGCATCGTGCACCGCGACCTCAAGCCGTCCAACGTGCTCGTCACCATCGACGGGCCGCGCGTCATCGACTTCGGGATCGCGCGGGCGATGGAGACCGTGACCGACGGCGGACTCACCCGCACCGGCGCGCTCGTCGGCTCGCCCGGGTTCATGGCGCCGGAGCAGGTGCGCGGCGACCGGATCACCTCCGCCTGCGACGTCTTCTGCCTCGGCTCGGTGCTCGCCTACGCGGCCTCCGGGGAGCTTCCCTTCGGCACCGCCAACAGTGGTGTGCACGCCCTGATGTTCCGCATCGCCCAGGAGGAACCCGACCTCGGCCGGGTCCCCGAGGGCCTCGCCGACCTGGTGCGGGACTGCCTGAGGAAGGACCCCGCCCAGCGGCCCACGCTCGACCAGATCCTGGAGCGCACCGGTGCCGAGGACACCGTCGTCGACGGCCGCTCCCGCGATCCCTGGCTGCCGGGCGCCCTGGTCGCCCAGCTCGGCCGGCACGCCGTGCGGCTGCTGGACGCGGAGGCCCCGGAAGCGCCCCCGGCACTCCCGGCAGCGGCGGCACCCCCGGCAGCGGCGGCAGCGGCGGCGGGTGCGGCAGGGGCCGCCGGGCAGCCCACGCCGTCCGCACCGCCCGGGCCGCCCGCACCGGCTGCGCTCCCCGCACCGTCCACGCCGTCTGGGCTTCCCGGACCGGACGGCTCCGCGCCCGCCGCCACCCCCGAGCACGCCCCCGCCCCCGACGCCTCCGCCCCACCGGAGCCCCCGCCCCACGCACCCGCCCCGCCCGCGCCGGGCACCCCCGGTGACGGGGCGCCGGTGAACCACCTGCCCACCCTGGTCGTCGGCCAGAGCACCACACCGCCCCCGGGCCCCAACCCGGGCAACCCGGCGATGGGGCAGGCCCCCGCCGCCTACGGCCATCCCCAGCAGCACCCCCAGCCCCCCGGCTACGGCTACCCGTACAACGCCTACGGGGCCGCCGGCTCCACCCCGCCCTACGGCCCGCCGCCCTTCGGCTCCACCCCGCCCCCGTACGGCCCGGCGCAGGCACCGCGGAGCGACCGTTCCACCGCGCTGCTCGTCGTCATCGCGCTGGTCGTCGCGATCGCCGCCGGTGGCACGGTGTACGCGCTGATGAGCGGCAACGACGGCGGCAACAGCGCCGGCGGCGACCCCACGACCGCGGCGACCGACGACACGTCCCGGGGCACCGACCCGACCGCCGACGGCAAGGCCTCGCCCGGCCCGGACGGATCAGGTGGTGCGGGAGACACGGGCGACCCGACGCGGCCCGGCACCTCCGCGCCGACGGACGGGGCGATCCCGACCGGCTACCTGGGCAGTTGGTCCACGACCATCGACAACGCGAGCGGCCTGCACACCCGCACGCTGACCCTCCAGCAGGGCGAGGTGGGGGACACGGTCATGTCCCTCGTCGCCGACGGACCCACCGGCAACGGCACCTACCACTGCGTGTTCGAGGGCAGCCTCTCCGACGCCCCGGGCTCCGGCGACCGGCTGCGGATCGGCCCGTCCAGCGTGACGGTCGGCCAGCCGCGCAGCGCCTGCACCCCGGGGTCCGCCACCGAGATCACCCTCCGCCCCGACGGTTCCCTCCAGCGCGTGAACACCAGCAACGGCGAGCAGCTCGTCTACACCCGGGACTGAGACACCCGGCCGTCCCCCTGCCTCGGCTCACCTCGGCTCCGGCGGGCGCTGCCGGGGCATGTTCGGCCGGGCCGGGCCCGGTGGGGCGGGGAAGCGGCCGTGCGGCGCGGCCGCATCGGGGCGGACCGGGCCCGCCGCGGCCCTCCGGACGCCCGGTGGCACGATCCCGCCGCGGAAGTCCGTCATCCAGTCCTCCGTCTCGGCCCGCACCAGCTCGCTCACGTCCTCCGAGAACCGCCGCAGCACCGACAGGCACCGCTCGGCCGCCTCGCTCGCGGTGCCCTCGGCCGGTCCCAGCACCTCACGGACGCACTCCGACGCCCAGTCGAACTGGAACGCCTGGAGCCGCCGCTGCACCGCCTGCGCGGTCGCCACGTCCCGCATCCAGCCGGACGTCACCCCGAAGAACCGGTCGGCGACCGCACACGCGACCGCCAGCAGCAGCGCCAGGTACCCCCAGGGAGTGGCCCCGACGGCCACCCGGGTCAGATCCAGCAGCAGCAGCGCCGCCCCGGTGACCGTCCCCGCCGCGGTCCCGGCGCGCAGGGCCCGCGCGCAGCGCCGCTTCCACACCCGGTCCGCGAGGTACCAGGCGGCGGTGTCCAGTGCCCCCCGCTCCACCCACCGGTACAGCTCGTCCAGCCGGAGCGCGGGCTCGCCCCAGTCCCCGAGCGGAAACACCCGCCCGGCCAGATCGCCCGGCCGCAGCCCGGCCGCCCCCTCGCCGGGACCGTCCTGCGGACGGTCCTCGGGCTGCATCTCCGGCTGACCCACCCCGTACTCCCTACTGACCTGACCCCTGCCGACTCCTGCCGACTCCTGCTCGACGCCGGCCCGGCGTCTGCTCGACGTCCGGCGCGGACGTGCCCGGCCCTTCCTATCGCCCAACGGGTGGGGCGCGTCGGGGGTTCGGCCGCTCTTCCGCCCGAAAGAGGGCCGTGATCAGGTAGAGGGCCCGACCGGGACTCACTCGAAAGAGTGCTGGGGCGACGGCCGCCCGGACCACGTAGGCTCGTGCCGAGCGGGAAAATCCCGTACGGACGGACCGACCAAGGAGCTGAATCGTGATCCCCGGTGGTGGCCAGCCCAACATGCAGCAGTTGCTCCAGCAGGCCCAGAAGATGCAGCAGGACCTGGCCAAGGCGCAGGAGGAACTCGCGCAGACGGAGATCGACGGCAAGGCGGGCGGCGGCCTGGTGACGGCGACCGTCACCGGCGGTGGCGAACTCCGGGCGCTGAAGATCGACCCGAAGGCGGTGGACCCCGAGGACACCGAGACCCTCGCGGACCTGATCGTCGCGGCCGTCCAGGCGGCCAACGAGAACGCTCAGACCATCCAGCAGCAGAAGCTCGGCCCGCTGGCCCAGGGTTTGGGCGGCGGCGGCATTCCCGGTCTGCCCTTCTAAGACGGGGCGCGGGCCTCTACGGTACGTACTGAAGAAAACCAGGAAGGACGGCAGTCCGTTGTACGAAGGCGTGGTGCAGGATCTCATCGACGAACTCGGGCGGCTGCCCGGCGTCGGTCCGAAGAGCGCCCAGCGGATCGCCTTCCACATCCTCCAGGCGGAGCCGACGGACGTACGGCGTCTCGCCCACGCCCTGATGGAAGTGAAGGCGAAGGTCCGCTTCTGCGCGACCTGCGGCAACGTGGCGCAGGAGGAGTTCTGCAACATCTGCCGTGACACCCGCCGCGACCGCGCGGTCATCTGTGTCGTGGAGGAGCCCAAGGACGTCGTGGCCATCGAGCGCACCCGCGAGTTCCGGGGCCGCTACCACGTCCTGGGCGGCGCGATCAGCCCGATCGACGGGGTGGGCCCCGACGATCTGCGCATCCGGGAACTGCTGGCCCGGCTGGCCGACGGCACGGTCACCGAGCTGATCCTGGCCACGGACCCGAATCTGGAGGGCGAGGCCACGGCCACGTACCTCGCCCGCATGATCAAGCCCATGGGCCTGAAGGTCACCCGTCTGGCCAGCGGCCTCCCGGTGGGCGGCGACCTGGAGTACGCGGACGAGGTCACTCTCGGGCGGGCCTTCGAGGGGAGACGACTCCTAGATGTCTGACGCCACGCTGCACGCGACCGACCGGGACCCGGACGACTTCTCGGTCCAGATCGCGGATCAGATCGAGAGCTTCCTGGTCGCCGTCACGGAGGTCGCCAAGGGCGACGAGCCCGACTCGACGGTTCCCTTCCTCCTGCTGGAGGTCTCCCAGCTCATGCTGGCCGGCGGCCGGCTGGGCGCCCACGAGGACATCCTCCCCGAGGAACGGTACGAGCCCGACCCGGGCCCGGAGGCCGACGTGGACGAACTCCGCGAGAACCTCGCCCGGCTGCTGGAGCCGGTCGACGTCTACTCCGAGGTCTTCGACCCCTACGAGCCCCGCACGGCGCCCGTCCCGGCCCGGATCTCCGACGACCTCACCGACGTCATCACCGACCTCCGCCACGGCATGGTCCACTACCGGGCCGGCCGTACCACCGAAGCGCTGTGGTGGTGGCAGTTCTCCTACTTCTCCAACTGGGGCTCCACCGCGTCGGCGACCCTGCGCGCCCTCCAGTCCGTCGTCGCCCACGTCCGCCTCGACCAGCCCCTGCCCGCCCTCGACGGCCTCGACACCGACCAGGGCATGGGCGACGACACCCTCGAGTTCGAGGCGGGCAAGGTCATGGCGGAGGAGATCGGCACCCCCCTGGGCATGCGCCCGGTCATATGAAGGAGCCGGTGTTCCCGAAACGGTGGGCGGGGGAGGGACCTCTTCGCTGAAGACGTGAGCAATCGGCGGGAAGGTGTCACTTCGCCGCTCAGATGAGCGCCATGGGGGCAGTTCCGGCCGAAGTGCTCACGTCTTGCAGCGGGTGGGCGGCATGGACGACCGCGTGTACGTCGGCAACGCGGGCAAGGACGCGGCGCTGGACCGGGGCTGGATCCTCGGGCACTTCAAGGACCTCGACGATCCGCGCCACAGCGAGGCCGTGGAGATCAAGTGGGGTGTCCACCCCCGCGGCGACGAGCGGGTGCGGTGGGTGCGGGGCGAGGAACGCACAGCCCTCCTGGTGCTCGTCAGCGGCCGTTTCCGGGTGGAACTTCCCGGCCGCAGCGTCCTGCTGGAGGAGCAGGGCGATTACGTCGTGTGGGGGCGGGGAGTCGACCACTCCTGGTACGCGGAGGAGGAGTCGGTGGTACTGACCGTCCGCTGGCCGTCCGTCCCCGGCTACGCAGTGGCAGAGAGCGAGGAAACCTGATGAGCCGGTACAGCAGCTGGACGGATGCCAAGCGCCGGATCCGGGAGAACCAGCCCGAGGTGTCCGACGCCGAACGGGCGGCCCGCAAGCAGGCCGCGCGTACGGCGACCGAGGCCTACGTGGTGGGTCACCACCTGCGTGAGATCCGCGAGGAGCAAGGGCTGACGCAGGCGCAGGCGGCCGCGGCGGTGGGAATCTCCCAGGCCAGGGCCTCCCAGATCGAGCGGGGAGAGATCCACAACCTGGAGTCCATGCGCACGTACGCGGAGGCACTCGGGGCCAGGATCACGGTGACGATCGAGTACCGCGACCGAACGGCGGGTGTGGCCTGACCGAGGCGTCGGCCGCCGGTACGGGGCGGGAGGACGTGGTCGTGGGGTGGCCGTGAGGGTGTGACGCGGGTCGCTTTTCCGAGTGGGGGGCTTCGGGTGGGGCATGAGCCCTCCTGTACGGGTGCCCGGGAGTCTCACGATGCGGTATCGGCGAGGCGTTTTTCGGGTGCCCGATAGAATGAGCCGATCACGGTGTGCGCACATGTGCGCAGAACGTGGGACAACGACGGAATGAGCGAGGAGCGCACGTGGGCCTTGTCGTGCAGAAGTACGGAGGCTCCTCCGTAGCCGATGCCGAAGGCATCAAGCGCGTCGCCAAGAGGGTCGTGGAAGCCAAGCAGAACGGCCACCAGGTGGTCGTCGTGGTTTCCGCGATGGGCGACACGACGGACGAGTTGATCGATCTCGCCGAGCAGGTTTCCCCGATGCCTGCCGGGCGCGAGCTCGACATGCTGCTGACCGCGGGAGAGCGGATCTCCATGGCCCTGCTGGCCATGGCGATCAAAAACCTGGGCCACAACGCCCAGAGCTTCACCGGCAGCCAGGCAGGTGTCATCACCGACTCGGTCCACAACAAAGCCCGCATCATCGACGTCACACCCGGCCGGATCCGTGCCTCGGTGGACGAGGGCAACATCGCCATCGTCGCCGGTTTCCAGGGCGTCAGCCAGCAGGGCAAGAACATCACCACGCTCGGCCGCGGCGGCTCCGACACCACCGCGGTGGCCCTGGCGGCCGCCCTCGAGGCCGAGGTGTGCGAGATCTACACCGACGTCGACGGCGTGTTCACCGCCGACCCGCGCGTGGTGCCGAAGGCCCGGAAGATCGACTGGATCTCCACCGGCGACATGCTCGAACTGGCGGCCTCCGGGTCGAAGGTGCTGCTCCACCGCTGTGTGGAGTACGCCCGCCGGTACAACATCCCGATCCACGTCCGCTCGTCCTTCAGTGGACTGCCGGGCACGTGGGTCAGCAGTGAGCCGATTCAGCGAGGGGACAAGAAGGTGGAGCAGGCGCTCATCTCCGGTGTCGCGCACGACACCTCCGAGGCCAAGGTCACGGTCGTCGGCGTGCCGGACAAGCCGGGCGAGGCGGCCTCGATCTTCCGTACGATCGCCGACGCCGAGATCAACATCGACATGGTCGTGCAGAACGTGTCGGCGGCCTCCACGGGCCTGACGGACATCTCGTTCACGCTGCCGGAGACCGAGGGCCCCAAGGCCATCGAGGCCCTGGAGAAGAACAAGGACGCCATCGGCTTCGAGTCCCTGCGCTACGACGACCAGATCGGCAAGATCTCGCTGGTCGGTGCCGGTATGAAGACCAACCCCGGGGTCACCGCCGACTTCTTCACCGCGCTGTCCGACGCGGGCGTGAACATCGAGCTGATCTCGACCTCCGAGATCCGTATCTCGGTCGTCACCCGCAAGGACGCCGTGGACGATGCCGTCCGCGCCGTGCACACCGCCTTCGGGCTGGACTCCGACAGCGACGAGGCCGTCGTCTACGGGGGCACCGGCCGCTGATGGGGCGGTCCGGACGGCCGGCACTCGCGGTCGTGGGAGCGACCGGGGCCGTCGGCACGGTGATGCTCCAGATCCTGTCCCAGCGGGCGGACATCTGGGGCGAGATCCGGCTGATCGCCTCCCCGCGCTCGGCCGGCCGCAAGCTGACCGTGCGCGGTGAACAGGTCGAGGTCGTGGCGCTCACCGAGGAGGCCTTCGACGGGATCGACGTCGCGCTGTTCGACGTCCCCGAGGAGGTCGCCGAGCGGTGGGCGCCCGTCGCCGTCGCACGGGGTGCGGTGGTGGTCGACAACTCCGGCGCCTTCCGGATGAACCCTCAGGTGCCGCTCGTCGTCCCCGAGGTCAACCCGCACGCCGTGCGGACGCGCCCGCGCGGGATCGTCGCCAACCCGAACTGCACCACCCTGTCGATGATCGTCGCGGTGGGCGCGCTGCACGCCGAGTTCGGGCTGCGCGAACTGGTCGTCTCCTCGTACCAGGCGGTCAGCGGCGCCGGGTACGAGGGCGTGCGCACCCTGCGGGAGCAGCTGTCCCTGGTGGCGGGTACGGAGCTGGGGACCGGCCCCGGTGACGTACGGCGGGCGGTGGGGGACAACACGGGCCCCTTCGCGGAGCCGGTCGCGCTGAACGTCGTGCCGTGGGCCGGGACGCTGCGCGAGGACGGCTGGTCCTCGGAGGAGATGAAGCTCCGCGACGAGTCCCGCAAGATCCTCGGCCTGGTGCGGCTCCCGGTCGCCGTGACCTGCGTACGGGTGCCGGTGATCACCACGCACTCGCTCACCGTGCACGCCCGCTTCGAGGACGAGGTCACCGTCGACGCGGCCCGTGAGATCCTCGCCACGGCACCCGGCGTCGTGCTGTACGACAACCCCGCCGCGGGCGAGTTCCCCACGCCCGCCGACGTCGTCGGCACCGATCCGACGTGGGTGGGGCGGGTACGGCGGGCGCTGGACGACCCGACGGCGCTCGAACTCTTCGTCTGCGGTGACAACTTGCGCAAGGGCGCCGCGCTCAACAGCGTGCAGACAGCCGAGCTGGTGGTGGCCGAGGCATAAATGATCCGTGGTCACGGAGAGGGCTTTGTAGGATCTTCGTGCGCCGTGCGATCCGACCGGGATGGTTCAGACCTCTTGATCCTTCCCGGCCGACAGCCGAAGATTTACTTTCCCGCCCCACGCAACCGAGCGTGGGGCGAGAAGCGTCTTTGCGGTCACCCCTGTTGTCGGGTGCGTGGGGGTGCGGTGGTCTTTCCGGGCGTGGGGACGTCCGGAGCCGGACGTGGGGACGTCCGTTCATATGAGGCATAGGGGAAGAGCGGACACATGAGGGCATTCGGTGTGCTGTCGAGGGTGCTGCCCGGTACGGAGGGCGGTCGGCCGGCGCCGGGCGCGGTAAACGTGACGCGCGACACGTACAACCTTCATGGGGGGAAGTGTGTCCAACTGGCGTGGCTGAGGTACTCGACTTCGCAACGCCGCGTGGCCCGGCTCTACGCCCGCCCCGCCAGGCTCTCCGACCCCGCAGGGCCGGTGCGTCCGGTGGCATGCCGGTGATCGCGCCGATGCCAGCGACGCGGCCTGCCCGCATACCGAGTCAGCGTGACGGCGGTGCCGACGACATCGTGGCGGCCGGCACGACCGTCGACCATCTCACCGAGACCTACCGCGCGCACTACCGCTCGCTGCTGGGTCTCGCGGCGCTGCTCCTCGACGACACCGCCTCCTGCGAGGACGTCGTCCAGGAGGCGTTCATCCGCGTCCACTCCGCCCGTAAACGCGTCCGGGACCCGGAGAAGACCCTGGCGTATCTGCGTCAGACGGTCGTCAACCTCTCCCGTTCCACGCTGCGTCGCCGCATCATCGGCCTGAAGCTGCTCTCCAAGCCCATGCCCGACATGGCGAGCGCGGAGGAAGGCGCCTACGACCTGCTGGAGCGCGACTCCCTCATCAAGGCGATGAAGGGGCTGCAGCGCCGTCAGCGCGAGGTGCTGGTGCTGCGGTACTTCGCGGACATGACCGAGGCGCAGGTGGCGGCGACGCTCGGTGTCTCGCTGGGCTCGGTGAAGGCGTACGGCTCGCGCGGGATCGCGGCGCTGCGGGTGTCCATGGGGGCGTCGGCATGAGCGGCGACAGGGGCACCCGCGGCGAGGAGCGCGGGCCGGAGGAGGACGGGCCCGAGAAGCGCGCGGCTGAGAAGCGGGTGGCCGAGGAGAGCACGGCCGGGGAGAGCGCGGCCGAGGCCGGGGAACGTGAGCCCGACGAACGTGTGTCCGGGGCCGACGGTCCCGGACCGTCCGACGGGGACGGCCTGCGCGTACTGCGTGGGTTGGTGTTCCCGACCGGGCAGCAGTCGAAGCAATCGCACGCTGGGAACGGAACTGTGAACGACGGCCTGGACGACCAGGGGCCCGAACAGGGGCCCGACCAGGGCACGGAGCGGCTCGACTCCGCCGAGCCGACCGGCTCGGACCGGCTGAGGGACTCGGACCGTTCGGGTCGGTCGGACCGGTCGGTCGAGTCGGCTGACTCGGACCGTCTCGCCGAGCCCGCCGAGTCGGATCAGTCGATCGAGCCCGCCGAGCCGGTCGAGTCGGCCGAGTCCGTTGAGCCGGCCGGACTGACCGAGTCGGCTGAGCTGGACGAGTCGGCCGAGCTGGACGAGCTGGACGTGCGGAGTCTGCTGCACCGCTCGGTGGGTGAGATGGAGCCGCGCGAGGGCTCGCTGGAATACCTGCAGCGCGCGGTCCCCGCCCGCCGGGCGCGCAAGCGGCAGATCCTCGTCGGCGCGGCGGCCGCGGCCCTCTTCCTCGGTACGGCCGTCCCGGCCCTGGTGCACGTCTCGAACGTCACCGGTTCGGACGCCAACCCGTTCGCCATCGGCCACGCTTCGGAGACGGAGGGCAGCACCGGCGAGGGCAAGAAGACCGGCGGCGGCGAGACCACCGCGGGCGGTACCTCGAACCAGGTCGAGGGGACCGACAAGAACGGCAAGGGCGAGAAGGGCAAGGAGAAGGGCGCGGGGCCCGGCTCGAGCACGGGTGAGCCGGAGAAGGCGGACCCCTCGTCGAGCGCGGCGACCGGGGTGACCGCCTGCACGGCCGCACAGCTCGGACCGGCCGTCGCGAGCAGCGTCGCCCCGGACTCGACCGGTGCGGTCTACGGCTCCTTCCGGGTCGCGAACGTGTCCGCGGCGAGCTGTACCGTCGGCGGGCCCGGAAGCGTGAACGCGGCTCCGCTGGGCGCGGCCGACCCCGCCAAGGTGGGCTCGGCCCGGCATGTGGCGGGGGACGCGGCGGCCGGTCTGCCCGACCCGTCCCTGGAGTCGGCGCCGCTGGTGCTCAAGCCGGGTGAGGCGTACGACGTGAAGTTCGCCTGGGTGCCTTCCGAGACCTGTCCCACGGACGGCGGGACCGGTGGCGAGACGGGGGGCGACACCGAGGAACCCACGCCCGACCCGAGCCCCTCGCAGGAGGAGCCCACGACCAACAGCGGCACGTCCACGGGCGGCAGCACCGGAACGGCGGCCCAGCTCCTCAAGGCGGACGGCCCGGTCGAGGGAAGTGTGACCGTGACGTACACCGCGGCGACGGGGGGCACGGCGACCGTCACGGTGGCCAACGCCTGCGCGGGCACCGTCTACTGGACGGGGCTGCTGACGAGCTGACGCGGGCGGACCGGGACGGACGTCCCGGTCCGGTCACACCACCGAGTCACACCCCTGACGGGCTGGACTGCTTTTCGTCCGCTTCCGGCTCGCGCTCCTGCGGCTCGTCCGGGGCCAGGCCCAGTTCCGCGTCCCGGGCGAGCTCCACCTCGCGACGCAGCAGGCGGAACCACATGAAGACGACGAAGCCCACGAAGGCGAACCACTCGGCGGTGTAGCCGAGGTTCTGGAACGCCTTGAGGTCCAGCCCGGTACCGCCGGCCGCGACCGCGGGCACCGGCCGCATCCCCGCGTCGCCCTCGTTGAGGGTGATCCACGCTTCGTACATGTCGTGCGGCACCAGGTTCACCAGCGACGCCGCGCTGATCGCGGCGATCTGCCCCTCCGGCAGGCCGCTGCGGGCGCTGACGCCGTGGCTGCCGGGGGTCTCGGACGCCTGGAGCGCCCCGGTGACGGTGACCTCGCCGTCCGGCGGCGCGGGCGCCCCGGCCGGGTCGGGCTCGCCGGGCAGCCAGCCGCGGACGACGGGCAGCACCTTGCCGTGGTCGGTGTGCAGCAGGGTCAGGACGTAGTGGCCGGGTGCGCCGTCGAGGTTCCGGTCGGGCACGAGGAGCTGTTCCTCGTAGCGGCCGCTCGTGGTGGCCTGCTTGCCGGAGGTCGCCTTGGTCACCGGCAGCAGTGTGTCCAGCGGCCGGGCCTTCTCCTGCTGGGAGGCGGCGGCCTGCTCCTCGGCTCCGCGGTGGCTGTCGACACGGTCCTCGAAGCGGCTCAGCTGCCAGGAACCCATGAAGATGCAGAAGGGGATGGCGAGCAGCACGAAGACGTTGATCCCCCACCAGCGGGGCGTCAGCAGAAACCGGTACACACCCTTACGGTACGGGGCCGGGTGGAAAGACCGGTTCGCGGGGCGGCCCTCGAGGCTCCACGCGCCCCCCCGCGGCCCCGTGGTCACCGGGACGGGTGAGGCTCCGGGGTGACCCGTGGCGGCGACGGGGGAGCCGGCTCCGGGGGGAGATCCGGTGCGGGTTGTCCACAGGCTGGGGACCTCGGCGGCGCGACACCCTCCGGGGCGGGCAGTATGGGGCCATGACTGAGAGCAACGAGTCCGGCGCAGCGGCGCGGCGGACGGACCGGACCGAGCCAGTACGACAGGGCGAGCGGATGCCCGACTGGGAGAAGCGCTTCCGGGCGCCCCGGGTCTCCCTGCCCGACTGGGCGGAGGACGCCCCCGACCGTTCCCTGTTCGTGTCGAACGCGACGGGGACGTACGAGCTGTACGCCTGGGACCGGTCGACGGGCGAGCAGCGCCAGGTGACGGACCGGCCCAACGGGACCACGGACGGCGTGCTCTCGCCGGACGGCGAGTGGATCTGGTGGTTCGACGACAAGGACGGCGACGAGTTCGGCGTCTGGCGCCGGCAGCGGTTCGCGGGCGGCCCCGACGAACTCGCCGCCGAGGGCCTGCACGCCTCGTACCCGGCCGGTCTCGCCCTCGCCCGGGACGGGCGTACGGCGGTCGTGGGCCGTTCCACGGACGAGGACGGTACGACGATCCACCTCGTGCGCACCGGCGAGGAGCCCGTGGAGATCTACCGGCACCGCGAGTCGGCGGGGGTCGGCGACCTCTCCCACGACGGCTCGCTCATCGCCCTCGAGCACACGGAGCACGGCGACGCGATGCACTCCGCGCTGCGTGTGCTGCGCCCCGACGGCACGCCGGTCGCCGAACTGGACGACACCAAGGGCGGCACCGAGGAACTGGGTCTGGAGGTGCTGGGCTTCGCCCCGCTCGACGGCGACACGCGGCTGCTCATCGGCCATCAGCGGCGCGGCCGCTGGGAGCCCCTGGTGTGGGACGTGGCGACGGGCGAGGAGACGGACCTCGCCCTGGAGCTGCCGGGTGACGTGAGCGCCGAGTGGTTCCCGGACGGCACGGGCCTGCTGATCGCGCACAGCTTCGAGGCCCGCAGCGAACTGTTCCGCTACGACCTGGCGGGCCCCGAGCTGCTGGAGATCGACACCCCGCCCGGCACGGTCTCGGGCGCGACGGCCCGCCCGGACGGCAGCGTGGAGTACCTGTGGTCGTCGTCGGCCCAGCCGTCGGCGGTCCGCTCCACGGCCGGCGGGGTCGTCCTGGACCCGCCGGGCATGAAGTCGCCCGGTTCGGTGCCGGTGGAGGACGTGTGGGTGGAGGGCCCCGGCGGCCGGATCCACGCCCTGGTCCAGAAGCCCGCGGGCGCGAGCGGCCCGCTGCCCACGGTCTTCGACATCCACGGCGGCCCCACCTGGCACGACAGCGACTCCTTCGCCGCGGGCCCGGCCGCCTGGGTCGACCACGGCTACGCGGTGGTCCGCGTCAACTACCGCGGTTCCACGGGCTACGGCCGCGCCTGGACCGACGCGCTGAAGCACCGGGTCGGTCTGATCGAGCTGGAGGACATCGCCGCGGTCCGCGAGTGGGCGATCACCTCGGGCCTCGCGGACCCGGAGCGTCTCGTCCTCACCGGCGGTTCCTGGGGCGGCTACCTCACCCTCCTGGGCCTGGGCACCCAGCCCGACGCGTGGACGCTGGGCATCGCGGTGGTCCCGGTCGCCGACTACGTCACGGCGTACCACGACGAGATGGAGGCGCTGAAGGCCATGGACCGTACGCTCCTCGGCGGCACCCCCGAGGAGGTTCCCGAGCGGTTCGAGGCGTCCTCCCCGATCACCTACGTCGACCGGGTGAAGGCACCGGTCTACATCTCGGCCGGGGTGAACGACCCGCGCTGCCCGATCCGCCAGATCGAGAACTACGTCCACCGCCTCCAGTCCCGCGACGCCCCCCACGAGGTCTACCGCTACGACGCGGGCCACGGCTCCCTGGTGGTCGACGAGCGGATCAAGCAGGTACGCCTGGAGCTGGACTTCGCGGAACGGTACCTGGGGAAGCAGGGCTGAGCAGGCAGGGAGCAGGCAGGGAGCGGGAGGAGGAGCGGGGAGGGCCGGGGCGGCTGAGGGGCGAGGCGCTTTCCGGGCTGTGGCCCGGGGAGCACCGGCCGCCCCGGGTCACGTCACGACCCGGACCGCTCCCTCCCCCTGCGCCGGAGCAGTTCCGCCAGCCCCCGCCGGGTGGCGCCCAGCACCACCCGGTCCTCGCTGCGCAGGACGTACGTGTCGGGCAGGTCCCAGATCAGCCCCGACGCCTCCGCCCCCGCCGGACCGGCGCCGCCGTTCGCGCCCCTGTCCCTGTGTCCGGAACCCCCGGGAGGCCCGGGGGTTCCCGGGGTTCCGGGATTCCCGGGCCCGTTTCCGCCGCGGTGTCCGTCCCCGCCCGTGCCCGGCGGGCGTACCCCCGTGGCCGCCGTGTCCAGGGCCAGCACCCGCCACGCCCCGGCCCGGAACGCCTCACCGACCGTCCTGCCCTCCAACTGCGGATGCCCGCCCACGGTCAGCGCCGCGAACACCAGCACCCGCCGCTCGACCGGGATCGCCCCCAGGATCTGCCGGCCCATCATCGCCCCCGCGAACGCGGGCGCGGCCAGGTGGGAGACGCTGCGGCTCCGGGTCAGGGCGCCGGGATGCGCGGCCCGCAGGGTGCGGTACACGGCCGTCGCGAACTCGTCGTCGTACAGCCGCAGGACGACCCGCAGATCGGACCGCAGGGACCGCGCGTACAGCACGGCCTCCAGATTCGTGGTGTCGGCGCTGGTCAGCGCGAGCAGCGCGTCGGCCCGCTGGATCTTCGCGGCCTCCAGCACGCCCTCCTGCGTGACGTCCCCGAGCACCACCGGCACGCCCAGCCGCCGCGCCGTGGCCATGCCCCGTGCCTCCGGGTCGGCCTCGACGCACACCACGGGGATGTGCAACTCGTGCAGCCGCGTCAGCACCCGGGTGCCGATCTTGCCGAGCCCCAGCAGCACCAGATGCCCGCTCAGCCCGCGCGGCGGCTTCCGCACCGTCGAGGCGGTACGGAACGTCCCCAGCGCCTCCAGTACCGCCGCCACCATCACCGGCAGCATCAGCAACCCGACTATCCCCGACAGCAGTTGCAGGATCTGCTCGCTCATGGACGCGTTGTGCGCGGGATCGTTGATCGAGAAGAGGTCCAGCAGGGTGACGTAGGTGGCGTGCAGCGGATCGTCCTTCGTGACCAGGGAGAGGGTCACCGTCAGCGCCACCACGGCCGCCGCCAGCCCCGCCAGCGACCACCGCAGCCGCCGCGAGAACAGGGAGGCGAAGGGCGGCACCTGGGCCCGCACCACCGGCAACGGCGGTCCGGAGTACGACACCTGCTCCAGCACCATCGTGCCGCGTCCGGTCGCCGCCGCGACGGCGTCCGCGTCGGGCAGCATCTGCGGCCCCTGGTCGCCGCTGTCCTCCGAACCCTCTGCCCCACCCGGGTCGTGGCTCGTCGCGGAGAGCAGTGCCAGGGTGCACAGCCCGGGATCGGCCACCTCGCCGGGGCGCGGCGGGCGCCGTTCCACCGCGCGCAGCATCAGCCCGTCGGTGTCGACGATCTTGCTGGTGCCGACGAGCGCGGTGGCGGCCAGGGCGGGCGCGGCCGTGTCGGCGTCGGACAGCACGGTGGTGGAGGTGTCGGCGCCGGGGTACCCGTTCCCGTGCGGGTCGCCGCCGGCCAACTCGGCTGCCTGGTCGAGCAGTTCCTCTATGTGCCGGCCCAGGCGGCGGTTGTAGAGGCGCAGCACGAGACGCAGCCGGGGGTTGATCCGGCGGGCGGTGAGGGCGGCACGGATGTTGGTCTCGTCGTCGTCGTACACCAGGGCCAGTGCGGCGGCCCGCGCCACGCCCACCTCGGCGAGCACGGCGTCGGTCGGCTCGGCGGCCTCCACCCGCCGCTGGTCGGACGCGCCGTCGGAACCGCCGTTGCCGTTGCCGTTTCCGCGGTTGACGGTGGCGTTCACGAACCGGTCGAGCAGGGCGGCGGAGGCCGCGCGGGCCCGCCCGACCACGGGTTCCCGCACCCGGAGTCCGGAGGGCGGCACGACGAGGGTGACTTGTTCGCCGTACACGCCCCGCAGTTCGGCGGCGAGCCGATGCGCGAGTCCGTCGTCCCCGCACACCACCATGTGTGCGGGGGGATCGTCCGGCGGGGTCTGATTCGGAAGGCTCACCACGAGAGGAAAGACTGCCGTATACACGCAGGCGGTTCCAGGAACACTCGGCGAACGGCGTTGAACGGTGACGTACTTCGCTTCGTACCAGGGGGCAAGAAGGCGGGGCGGGGCGGGAGCGGCCCTGCTCCGCCCTCGTGTGCGATGGGGGAGGTACCCGGTCCGTGGCCGTCACCAAGTTGCCCGCCGCCGGGGCGCCCGGGCCGGCAGAGGACTCCGGGCCCTCGGGGGAGACCGGGCCCTCCGGGGAGACCGGGCCCTCGGGGGAGTCCCGCCACGTCAACTCCCCTCTCCTGCTCGTCCTGTTCCTGCTTCTCGCCGTGATGTTCCAGGACTCCGTCCGCCGCGCCCTGGCCGCACCCGTGATGCAGAGCTGGATGACGGTGTTCGTCGCGGTGCTGATCCAGGCCCTGCCCTTCCTGGTGCTCGGTGTCCTGCTCTCCGCGGCGATCGCCGTGTTCGTCCCGCCGTCCTTCTTCGCCCGTGCCCTGCCGAAACGCCCGTCCCTGGCGGTCCCGGTCGCGGGCGCGGCGGGCGCGGTGCTCCCCGGCTGCGAGTGCGCGTCCGTCCCGGTGGCGGGGGCGCTGGTGCGCAGGGGAGTGGCACCGGCGGCGGCGCTGGCGTTCCTGCTGTCCGCCCCCGCGATCAACCCGATCGTGCTGACGGCGACGGCGGTCGCCTTTCCGAACGACCCCATGATGGTCCTCGCCCGTTTCGTGGCGAGCCTGCTGGTGGCGTGTGCGACGGGCTGGCTGTGGCAGCGCCACGGCCGCGCGGAGTGGCTGCGTCCGCCGGCCCGTTCGTCCTCCGAGGGGCAGAGCCGGGGCGCCGCGTTCTGGGGTTCGGTCCGGCACGACGTGATGCACGCCGGTGGCTTCCTGGTGGTCGGCGCGATGGCCGCGGCGACGCTGAAGGCGGTGGTCCCGGCCGACTGGCTGCGCCTGGCGGCCGACCACCCCGTGCTGTCGGTGCTGGTGCTGGCGGCGCTGGCCGTCCTCCTGTCGCTCTGCTCGGAGGCGGACGCGTTCGTGGCCGCCTCCCTGACCCAGTTCTCGCTCACGGCCCGGCTCACCTTCCTCGTGGTGGGTCCCGTGATCGACCTCAAGCTCTTCGCCATGCAGGCGGGCACGTTCGGCCGCGGCTTCGCCCTGCGCTTCGCCCCCGCGACCCTCGTCCTGGCGGTGGCGGTCTCGGCCCTGACCGGAGCGGTCCTGCTGTGAACCCGAACCCGAAACCGAAGCTGAACTCGAACCCGAAGCCGAATTCGAACCTGAACCTGAACCTGAACCGCCAGGCCCAGGCGGCTCTCCTCTTCCTCCTGGGCGCGACCGTGCTGCACGCGGGCCTGACCGACCTCCATCTGCGCTACGTCAAGGCGGGCCTGCGTCCGCTGCTCCTGCTGTCCGGCGCGGTACTCGTCGTGACGGCGGCGGCGACGGTCTGGTACGAGTGGCGCGGCACCCACCGAAGGCGCGAGCAGGACCGGGACCAGGACCGGGAAGACGGTCATGGTCACGGCCATCGGGAACCCCGGGTCGCCTGGCTCCTGGCCCTCCCCGTCCTCGCCCTGATCCTGGTGGCGCCGCCGGCCCTCGGTTCGTACAGCGCCACCCACACGGGCACGGCGCTGCAGAAACCGTTCGGGTTCCCGGACCTTCCCGCCGGGGACACGCTCCGCCTCGGGGTCGGCGAGTACGCGGCCCGCGCGGTCTACGACGACGGCCGCCACCTCGGCGACCGCACCATCAGGCTCACCGGTTTCGTCGCCCTGGACCGGGCCGGGACGCCCCAGCTGGTCCGGATGTCCCTCAGCTGCTGCGCCGCGGACGCCCAGCCGGTCAAGATCGCCCTGACCGGCGAGGTCCCCCCGGTCCTGCGGCCGGACGCCTGGCTGGAGGTCAGCGGCACCTACACCCCGCGCCGGACGAAGGACCCGGTCAACGGCGGCCCCGTCCCCTACTTCGAGGTCACGGCCGCCCAGCCGGTCCCGGTCCCGCGCGACCCGTACGACGAGGTCTGGAACGGCTGAGGGGGCTCAGGGCTCTCAGGGGCGGCCGTCGGCGGCCGTGTCCCGGGTGACGGCCTCGCCCTGGATGACGCGAGGGGCCTCCGGCTGCCGGCCCTGCTCCCGCGCCTGCTCGACCCGCTCCTCCTCCTTGGCCGCACGGGCCTCGGCCTTGAGGATGCGGGCGGACTTGCCGGCCGAGCGGGCCAGCTCGGGCAGCTTCTTCGCACCGAGAACGGCGATGACGACGATGAGGATGATCGCGAGTTCGCTCAACCCGAACATGGGGGTCCGTCCTTCTCGTGAGCCGTTGCCGGATGCCGCCCGTAGAATCTACAGCAATGTAGAGAATTTGACGGCGTGCACGTGTCTATACGATGACCGCCCGGGAACGGGAGGGCGGCGGAAGGGAGACGGGCCGTGGTCGAGGGCGATCAGGGGCGTGGTCAGCGTCACCGACGGCGGGGGCAGGGCGAGTTGGAGGCACTCGTGCTGTCGGCGCTCCGGGAGGCGGGCGGCCCGGCGACGGCCGGCTGGGTGCAGGAGCGTCTGGGCCAGGACCTGGCCTACACGACGGTCATCACGATCCTGACCAGGCTGCTGGCCAAGGGCGCGGTCACCCGTGAACGCGCGGGCCGCTCCTTCGCCTGGACGCCCGCCGCCGACCACGCCGGACTCGCGGCGCACCGGATGCGCAGGGTGCTGGACGCCGAGAGCGACCGGGAGGCGGTCCTGGCCAGCTTCGTCACCGGTCTGGGCCCGGACGACGAACGGCTGTTGCGGGTACTGCTGGGTCAGCCCCGGGGCGACGGGGAAGACTGAAACCTCATGGGGGTGTTCGTCTTCCTTCCGCTCGTTCTGCCGCTGACGGCTTGGCCGATCGCCCGGCTCGCCGAACAGCATCTGCACCCGCGGACCGCGGCCCGGATGCTGACCTGGGTCGCGGTGGTGATGGCGGTGTGCAGCACGGTGTGCCTGTGCCTGGTGATGGTGGTCGGCACCGCCACCCTGCCCGGCAACCCGCTGCCCGACGGCTGGTCGGACCCGGAGGTGCGGGCGGCGGTCCCCTACGACGAGGTCGTGGGCAAGGCGGCCATCCCGGCCCTGTGCGCGGTCCTGCTGGTCTGTGCGCGCACGCTGTGGCGGCACGTCCGCGCCCGCCGACGCGCCCACCGCGCCCTGGCCGGCCTGCCGGACACGGAGGTGGCGGTCCTTCCCGACGGCACCCCGTACGCGTACGCGCTCCCGGGCGGCGGAGCGAGCCGGGACCGGGTCGTGGTCACCACCGCTCTCCTCGACCGTCTGGACTCCGGCGAACGCCGTGCCCTGTTCGCCCACGAGCGCGCCCACCTGACCGCGCGCCATCACCGCTACCTGCTGGCCGTCCGGCTGGCCGCGCACGCCAACCCGTTCCTGCGCCCGCTGCGCACGGCGGTGGCGTACGCGGCGGAACGCTGGGCGGACGAGGAGGCGGCCCGTACGGTCGGCGACCGCCGTACCGTCGCCACCGCCATCGGCAAGGCGGCGCTCGCCTCCCGGTCCGGCCCGCCCCCGCCGGCGTTCGCGGCGTCCGGAGCGCCGTTCGCGGCGCCGGGACCGGTTCCCCGCCGGGTGGCCGCGCTGCTCGGCCCGGCTCCGGCCACGGGGCCCTGGCCGACGGTGTTCACCTCGGTGGGCCTGGCGGCCTGGGGAGCGGCCGCCGGTACGGCGATGTCGGCGATGTCCTCGGCCAACGCGGCCGTGACCCTGTTCTGGATCCTCCGCACGGCGACGGCGCTGTGAGCGCGGCGGCCCGGCGCCGGGCCGCCGTCCGTGTTCGTGGGGCCTGGCTGTCATCCGGCCATGAACACACCGGACCGGGTGCTCGACGTGGGCCGTTTCACCGGCAGGGTGAGACGGCTGGTCGTCGGCTCCCTCACGGCCGGTACGGCTGCTGGTGCTGCTGGGGCGGCTGCCCGTACGGCTGCCCGCCGGGACCGCCCGCGTCCTGCGCCTGCAACTGTTCGGCCTGCTCCTGGGAGAGCTTCGACTCCGCGCCGCAGAAGGTGCACTGGGTCGAGTACTTCGTCGAGACCGGGAACAGCGGAACGAAGAACAGGGTGAACTTCGTGATCCGCTTCCTGAGCGCGTGCGCGGAGGGATTCCCGCACCGGGTGCACACCAGGGTCAGCATCGCGAGCTGGTACAGATACCCCTTGGTGCCGAAGATGATCATGTGATGCCCCTTCCGTGAACGATGTCCGCCGCCGCCACCGCCACCGCCGCCGTTGCCGCTGCTCTCGTCGCTGCTTCTGCTGCCACCATGTCACCGGCTGCCCGGGTGAGCTATCGGCAATGTGTCCTGCCGTGAAACTGCCGGGCTCCGCCCCGGCGGGCACGGCCGCGCTGGTGTGGGCCCTCACGGGCCCGGGCCGTTCCGCGGCGAAGCCGATCCCCGCGGAACGCCTCACCGCGGCCCCCGAGCACCTGCCCCCGGATCCCTCCGCCACCCCCGGCCCCGGGCTGCCCCTCACCGGAAGCACGGCAGAACCCGCAGAACCTGCAGAACCCGCCGAATCCGCCGAACCCGTCGGCTCAGCCGATCCAGGTGCGACAGGCGCGCCAGAGGACTCCGGTGGCTCCGACGATCCACCGCGCACCCCTCAGGGATACCAGCGGTCAGCCGCCCGGCCGACTGCCCGACGGCTCGCCCGCCGGACAGGCTCTAATCGCCCCCACCACCCCCGCCGTCACCGCCGCCCCCACCCCCGCCGCCGCCGTCGCCGCCGTCGCCGCCACCACCGTCGGAACCCCAGCCGTCCCCGCCGCCGCTGCCGGGCTCGTTGTCGTCGCGGCCTCTGCCGAGATGGGTGAACCAGGGGCGGTCCCACTCCTTGTCGGCGGCGAGCGGCTCACCCCCGTTCACCGGGCGCCGGTCCGACGGGAACCGCGCCGACCCCGTCGTGTCCCCGAGCCCGAAGGCGACGGCGAAGGCGTGGGCCATGACGGCATCCAGCGGGTCGGTGCTCTCGTACCGCACGGGGCTCAGCGGCAGCAGGACCGTGTCCGGCGCGGGTGCCGCCCAGCGCGGGGGACGCGTCAGCAGGGCGACGCGGCGTTCGTCGCGCAGGAGCCACGAACTCGCCGAGTTCTCCCTCCGCAGCACCCAGTGCTGTCCGGGCAGCCGTACCTCCACAGCACTCCTGGACTTGCGCAGTCGCGTCCGGAGGCCGAGTTCCGCCGTCACCTCGCCGACCGTCAGGCGCAGCCCCTTGGACGGCTCGGGGGCGTCGCGGTCGAAGCCGTACGGCGCCCGGATCCGTACCACGGGCGCGTGTGGCCCCCACACGTCCACGCGTATCAGGCGCCGGTCCACAGCGACCGTGACCGGTCCGGCGGGCCCCGGCGCGGAGCGCCGCGCGATCCACAGCGGTACGCCCTCGGACCTGGCCCGGTCCGCGAGGGCGGCCACCGGGCCGGGCCCACCGCACTGCCGGACCGCGAGTTCCCCCAGCCGGTGGGCGAATTCGGCGGCTTGGCGCACCTTCACCGGTGTGGCGGTACCGGTGACGCGGATCACCGGGACGACCCCTGGTCCCTGCGCGAGCCACGCCAGCGGGCGCTCCGTCCCGCCGCCCCCGAGCCAGCACCCGCGCTGGAACGCCTCGGCCATGGCGCCGAGGTTCAGCTCGCTCAACGGAGTGGTGCGCCCGCCCCTCCGCAGCCGGTCCTCGGTCAGCCGCACGGTCCGCGCCAGCGGATTCCGCGACCGTTCGTCATAGAGCAGCGGCAGGCTCACACCATCCCCCATACCGAATGTCCGAGTACCAGAACGCTTCTGCGCCCCGGCTGCCGACGGTAAGCCTTCAAGACACCCCCACGGACGGGCGGGCCACTCCGCCCGGGAACGCCGGGCCGTCTTCCTCAAAGGCTCCACCACCACACAGAGTGCGCCCGGCCCCCGACGGTTCCCTGTGGCCGGTCCCGGTCCCGGTACGTGGTGACGCTCGTGGTGGTCGGGGTGTCGCGTCCTGCCGGCCCGGCGCGGTCGCTCACCGCGGCAGGCGTGGCTGCCGTCACGACTCCAGGTAACGCAGTACGGCCAGGACCCCGCGGTGGTAGTCCGTCGTGCGCGCGAGTTCGAGCTTGTCGAAGATCGTGTCGAGGTTCTTCTCGACCGTGCTCAGGGAGATGCGCAGCTTCTCCGCGATGGCCGCGTTGATGTGTTTCTCGGCCGGGGTCTCCAGGATGCTGCGTTCCCGGGGGCAGCCGGTCCGGCGGATCGCTGTGCGTCGTACGGATCACCAACTGCCGTACGCCCTACGGGTCGAGGGCGGCGCAGCCCTCCCGGATCCGCTCCAGCGCGTCGAGGAACTCCTCGACCTGGGCGACCCGGTCCTTGAGCAGGTAACCGACCCGTTCCGCGTTCGCGGTCAGCAACTGCGCCGCGTAGTCGCGCTCCATGTGCTGGGACAGCACCATGACGCCGACCCCGGGCCACCGCTCGCGGGTCTCGAGTGCGTCCCGCAGCCCCTCGTTCGTGTGGGTGGGGGCATCCAGATGTCCACGACGACCATGTCCGGCGGCCGTGCCTCGACCTCCCGCAGCAGGGTGACGGCGTAGCCCACCGCGGCCAGGACCTCGTGTCCCTCCTCGACGAGCAGCCGGACCGGTCCTTCCGCAACATGTCGAGTCCTCGGCCAGCATTGCGCACACGGCAGCTGGTGGGCCCTCCGGAGGGACTGTGGACGTGTAGCAGGCTGTCCCACAGCGCCGACCCGGCTGTGCACCCGGTCAGCCCGCTGCCCGGCGGATCCGCGCCGCCGACGCCGTCGTCCTCGACGCGTACGACGCGGACGGTCCCGTGCCGCCGTGCGCTCACGAGGATCTCCGTCGCGGCCAAGTGCTTGGTGGCGTTCGTCCCGGGCTCCGACACGACGAAGTAGGCGGCGGTCTCGACGGAGGAGGGCAACAGCCTGGTGAGGGCGAGGTCCATCCGGACGGGGATGCCGCACTGCTCGGAAACCCCGGCGAGCGCCTCCCTCAGCCCCAGATTGTCCAGCACCGTCGGATACACCCGCCAGGCCACTTCAGGCAGCTCGGTCAGGACGTCCTGTGACTCCTTGTGGGACTGCTCCAGCAGGCCCTTCGCCTGCTCGGGTGTACGGCCCCGACGGGCGCGCCCGAGGAGCATGGCCGGCGCCACCAGGCGCTGCTGCACCCCGTCGTGCTGCAGGTCATGCTCCACAACCACCCTAGAAACCGCAGGTCAGCGCCGGTATGAGAGTTACCGTCGAACAAGTACGGTTTTCCGCACCCTGCGGTTTTCCGCAGGGTGGACCGGCGGCTGAACAACCGGGAGAGCTCGAGCAGGGCCCTTCCCCCGGCCCCCTCCCGAACGGTCACCGGCAAGCAGGCAGGGGCCGTCAAGTTCTCCAGCGTGCTGGGCGCGTGAAAGATCGTGATCGGGTCGATCGTTCGCATGGGGAATGCATGTTCGGTCAATTCTGGCTGAGAAGCAAGAAAACAGGCCACATTTCGTCCTGTCTGTTTGCCGGAACTCGGTTCGACGACAGCATGGTCGGGCTTGAACGGCGCGCTGCGCCGCGGAGTGAGATCGTCGGGGGTGTTGGTGAATCAAGCGTGGCCGCCGTCCACATTTCTTGGCCGGTTGCGGGATGCGACGCGGAAAGAACTCCTGGGTCAGGGCACCCCAATGGCCTATCCGCCGCATCGTGCTCTGCTCCAGCAGGGCGACGAGAGCCGACACGTCCTGTTGCTCACGAGCGGTGTCGTGAAGATCGTCGCCAGTGCGGAGAGCGGTTACGACATGCTGCTCGCCGTCCGCATAGCAGGTGACCTGGTCGGTGAGATGGCGGCCTTCGAGGAGCGCCCCAGGTCCGGCACGGTGGTCGCGTGCAGTGACGTGACCGCGCGGATCATCCAGGTGCGGGCGCTGGAGACCTTCCTCTCCGACCGTCCGGACGCCATGCGGGCCATCCTCCACATGCTGTGCGCCCGGCTGCGCTGGGCCAACCGGCGCCGGATCGACTTCCAGGCCTACGACTCGCTGACCCGGCTGGCCCGGGTCCTGGCCGAGTTGTGCCAGGCCTATGCCCAGCCCGAGCCGGACAGCGACGGCAAGCGGTGCGACCTCGGCGTGACGCTGACACAAAAGGAACTCGCGTCGCTGGCCGGCCTGAAACTGAACACGGCCGAAAAGAGCCTGGCCGCACTGACAGCTCAGGGACTGGTGGAACGCAGTTACCGGACCATAACCATCTGTGACGTTCCGAAGTTGCTCGAATTCGCCAAAGTCGCTGCTGACAACCCGTACTGATACGGGGTCACTTCGAGCACTCTCTCCTAGCCTCTCGAGCAGCACTTTGTGGGCAGTGTCTGCCCACCGCCTGCCCAGAGAGGAAATGATCGGGTGGCTGCGTGGCCTGACTTCCATCCCTGCACCTGCATAGCCGTGGACGCACAGGCCTACGGAAGCAACAGCGACCGTAGGCAGTCCGAAATCCAGCACGATCTGCCGCGGCTCCTCGATCGCGCCGCCAGAGGTGCCGGCCTGGACCGCGCGCAGTGGCAGATCCAGCGCAAGGGCGATGAACAGCTGGCAGTGCGGCCCGTCGACGGCAAGGAACCGCGCCTGGTCGACGACTACGTCCGCCATCTCGTCGCCGAGCTGCGCGAGTACAACGCCCAGCGAGTTCCTGAGGCCCGCATGCGACTGAGGGCCGTCATCCACCAAGGACTGGTGGAGCTGGCCGACAACGGCTTCGCCGGCACGGCAGTGGTGGCCACGGCGCGGCTGCTGAACGCACGTCCGCTCTACGACGCCCTGGCCGCACATCCCGGGGCCGACCTGGTGCTGCTGCTGTCCGACGACGTCTTCCGGTCCACGGTGGCGGGCGGTCACACGACTCTGACCCCCAAGGACTTCACCCGCGTCACCGTTCAGGTGAAGGAGTACGAGGCCACGGCCTGGCTGCGCGTGCCGGCACTCGGCGCACCGGTCACCGCCTCACACGAGCCCGGGACCGCGGGGATGGGAAGACCCGCGGCCCCGGAGTCGGGGGAGCCCGCGGCGGTCCGGCCCGGACCGGCCGCCGCGGGCGGAGCCGGTGGGGCGGAGATCAGCAACGAGTACCGGGCCGACAACATCAACGTCACCAATGTCGCCGGTCCCGTGGACGCCCGGGGCGCCGTCTTCGGCTTCGGGAGCACCGGTGGCTGACGAACCGGACCTGGACGACGGACCGGCTGTACCGCCCGTACCCGCTTTCGATGAGGACGTTGCGCAGCCCGCACCGGACGACGCCGGCGGTACGCCGGAAGTCGGGGAGGGCACCCTCGGCCCGGATGCCGGACCGGACGCGGCTCCCGAACGGGGTCAGGAGCCGGACGAACGGGAGGAGGACGACCGGGGCTACGACGATCTGCGTCGCGTCCACCAACTCGTCAACAACAACTTCTACGGCGGTGTCGACGCCTCCGGAGCCGCGTTCGGCTTTGGTGCCGTCTCGTCCACCGGCCTCGCCCCCGGCACCATCGAGCACGAGGAGACGGACCGCGCCCTGCGGTTCTACGTCCCGCCGCAGCCCTGCTTCGACGAGGCGCTCGGCAGACTGCGCGAGGATGCTCTCGTAGTGCTCACCGGTCAGGACAACTGCGGCCGGGGCGCGGGCTCCCTCGCCCTGCTCAGGGAAATCCTGGGGGAGAAGGCCAGGCTGCACAGTCTGTCGCCCGCCAACGCCCTCGCCGAGCTGGCCGAGTCGAGGGACCTCAAGCCGGGGCAGGGATACGTCATCCTCGACTACGTAGGCGAGCTGCGTCCCGAGGCCGTACAGGCGTACGAGATCGGGCGGCTGAGTGAGGAACTCGGCCGTAAGGGGTCGTACCTGGTGATCACCGCGGGCGACACGGTCCGTCGGCGGCTGGCGCTGCGCGCCCACTGCGTGCCGTGGCAGACCCCGGACCTCGAGGAGCTGTTCGAGCACTGCAGGGGGAAGCTGCCACACACCGGTCTTGACCCGGACATCGAAAAGGAACTGCTGGAGCGGGTCGGCGAACAGCGACGACCGGCGGATGTGGTCGAAGCGGCCGTGGCCCTGTCCCGGGAGGGCGTGGAGACAGCACTGGACACCCTGCGGGACCGGCACCGGGAGCGGGTCCAGGACTGGTTCCGCAAGCGGCCGGCTGCGGACGACCTGCTCCCGCTCGCCGCCCTGGCCTTCCTGGAGGGCATTCCTGAGCGGACGTTCGAGAAGGAGTGCGCCGCTTTCGCCGCTCATGTGCGCAACTGGGAGCAGAGCGGCGAGACGCCGGTCGCGGAGCCGGACGGCTCGACCGGAGTGCGGTTGAGCCGTGCGGTGGCCGACCAGTCCCGGGCCCGGTGGCGAGAACGGGCGGTGGAGCTCGTGACAACCGAGTTCCGGCTCGGCCCGAGCCGGGATGCCGGGCGCAGCGAGCGGTGCCTGGTCTTCACCTCGCCGCGCATCCGCGAGCTCGTCATTGCGGAGTTGCACGACCTGTACGGCTACGAGCTCTGGTATCCGTTGCGCCAGTGGCTGGGCGAGCTGGCCCTGCTGGGCGACCTGGACACCCGGACGGAGGTGGCCCGGGGCGTCGCGCTCCTGGCCCGGCACGCGCTTGTCGAGGTCGACGAGACCATGTTGAAAGTGTGGTCCGAAGGGCTCACCAGTCAGCGGGTGACCGCCGCGCTGACGCTGCAGTTCATGTGCGACGTCGAGCATCTCGCGCCGCAGGCCCTGTACATCGCCCTGAGCTGGACGGACAACAGCGGGCCGGGCCGTGCGGTGACGGCGGCCATGGCACTGACGGGCCGCCTGGGTTCCCTCTACCGCCTGAAGGCGCTCAACGGGCTCTGGTTTCTGACACAACGCGGGGAGCGAATCGCGTTCTCAGCCCGTCGTTCGCTGGTTCTGCTGCTGCAGACCGCCGAACATGACCCGGAACGCGTGCTGTTCATCCTCCGGTACGTACGGACCGTGATCGCCAAGGCGGCGCCAAGGTCCCGAGAGCGGTCGATCGCGCTGCGGACCGCCGTTCAGCTTCTGGAAACCGTCCGGCTGGAGGCTCCCGAACCCGTCACCGCGGCACTCCTGCGCACCGTCCCGGACAGTGCCCGCCACCTCGGGTCTCTGTGGGCGGATGTCCTGCACAGTGGCAACCGGAGCCGGGCGGTCGGCGCGCTGTGCCGGACGCTGGCGCAGTTGCGGGACGACCCGTCCGTCACCGGTGCCGTACGCGAACTCGGCGAGGCCATGCGGAACGCCATGAGTGTGCGCCAGTGGACCGCACTGTGCCACCACCTGTCCATCGCCCTGAACCACCCCGACCACGCGATCCCCGGCACCCGCCGACTGGCACAGGTGCTCATCGGATCACTGCACGGCCGACCGCCGGCGGACTCCCGGCGCTCCACCGCGTCCCTCATACCCACCCCTCCCTTCACTTCCTCCCAAGGAGGCCGAAGCAAGTGAACTACCCGGTCATCGCCGAGCACATTCTGGCCACGGTGCAGGGTGCCTGGTGGTCTCGGCGCCGCCGTCGCGACGACGTGCCACAGTTGCCGCCCGGCGCGGTCCATGTCTTCAGGGTCGGCGGGAACTACCGCCAGTTCCCCGAGGGCATGGTGTTCGACCCGTCCCACCCTGATGTGCTCGACGCCTCCTCGGTCAGCCTGGTCGACACCCGGGCGCGCCTGGTCGACGTGGAACGCATGCTCCCGTCGGTGAGCGAGGCGGACAACTTCACGGTGCGGGCGTCTTTCACCTGCCAGGTGACCGACCCGACCGTCATCGCTCGGCAGGGCATCATCGATGTCACGGTTCCGTTGCGCGCCTATCTGATGGGCGACGGCGACCTGCCGAGGGTGAGCGCCGGGTACCGCGTGGAGGAGGTCAACGCGGTACGGACCGAGGTCGGCCACCGTATGACCGCCTACAGCACGATCGTGCCGCCGCGGGTCGCGGGCATGAACGTGGAGTTCGTCAGCGCCGAGGTGCACGCGTCGGACGACCTGCGGGACTGGGAACAGAAACTGCGCGACGAGCGGCGCTCCCGGGAACTCCAGCGGGGGCAGCGTGACTTCGAGACCCAGGCCGCACACCAGATTGCGGAACTGTTCTCCCAGGGATCCGACCACGTGGACGCCTTCGGCATCGCTCGGAAGGAGATCGACGTCACGGAGGTGGCGGCCCGCATCCACCGGAACACCGAGGAGGAATCGGTTCGCCGCCACAAGGCCGAGACGGCGGAGCGGGACCACGCGCAGTCGCTGGAGACGACGGCGGCGCAGGTACGCCGCGAGGTGCTGCTGACGCTGCTGCGGCAGATGGGCGGCAGTGAGTACGGTGTCGACTACCACCAGGTCCTGGACCAGGTCCTGCGGGAGACGGGCGGCCAGGCAGCGCCCGGCCTCGGAACCACCACTGGCACCACTCGCATGGTCGAGCCGGGGCCGGCACGCCCCAGTCGCACGAAAACGGGCCGGGACGGCTCGTACGACCCGCAGGGTGGTTTCGTCAAGGACGAGGACGATCTCGTTGACTGACTTCCTGACGGATCATGTGACGGCCCCTGGCACGGCGGACGGCCAGGGCACGGACGATGCCGCTGCGCGTACTCCACATGGCCGGGGCACCACCCGCACCACCGGTGACTGGGACCTTGCCCGTACCACCCGCAGTCCCTTCGGCTTCGACGTCGCACGACGGCTGCGTGCCCTGACCGGCGTCGACGAGGAACTGCTGGCCAGGGTCAGGTACGAGCGGAGCAAGTACACGGCCCTCGGCGGGGTGGTGCTCGGAACCTCCGTCATCGCGGCGTTCTCCATGTGGAACTTCGCGACCGAGGCACTCGGCAGGGTCTCCCTCGTGGCCCTCGTCCCGACGGTCATCTGGATGCTGTTCGTACTCAACCTCGACCGCTGGCTGGTCACTCCACAGCCGAACGCGCGACGACGGGTCGGCCCTCTCCTCACGCGCCTGCTGATCGCCCTGATGCTCGGCGCGGTGATCGCCGAGCCCCTGGTGCTGCGCATCTTCCAGACGGCCATCGAAGAACACGTCGCCGACGAACGCACGGACGCGATAGACCGGTTGCGCACGAACCTGGTCCGCTGCAACCCCGTGCCCTCCACGACGCAGACCGTCACCCCGGAGGGCTGCGACAGGACGTACGTCCTCTCCTTCGGTGAGACGCCCGGCGAACGGGCCGAGGAACTGACCGCCTTGCGCTCGGACGCTGCCACTCTGCAGAAGCGAGTGGACCGGGATACGACCAGGCTGGAGGCCATCGATTCCGAGGTACGGGACGAGTGCCGCCGACTGGTCCGTATAGCCGCCACCGGGTTGTATCAGCGGACGTCCGAGTGCTTGCGCCTGCGCGACAAGGCCCAGGACTACCGGACGACCCACCGTACCGATGAGAACGAGAAGCGACTGGCCCGCATGAACAGCCGCATCTCGGAGATCGAGGCCGAACAGACCGTGTCACGCGGCGACTTCCTTGAGGCCCGGGCCGAGGGCATCGAGCAACGGCTGGACCAGGAACGCGCCAAGCAGAAGGAGATCGGTGTCCTGGAGCGGATGAGGGCACTTGATCAACTCGCGGCCGGGAACCCGGTGCTGTTCGTGGGCATCTGGCTCGTCCGCCTGCTGTTCGTCTTCCTCGACGTACTCCCCGTGCTGGTGAAGTACCTGAGCGGCGAGTCCGCGTATGACCGGATGCTCACCAGCGCGAGCAACAGCGCGGTCAAGCTCCACGACGAGGAAGTCCGGTTCGCCGAGCGTCGGGCCATGGCGAACCTCGAGATCGCCCAGGACACCATCGAACAGGAGGTCCGGCGTCACCGAGCCGAGTCGGAGGCGACGTTCCGGGAGCACACGGCAGCGATGAACATCCGGGTCCGGCAGGCGGTGAACTCGCTGGAGGACGAGATCCGCCGCTCGTCGACGGTCTGACGCCAGGTCTGCACCAGGAACACAGCACCACGGCCGCCCCGCACGCCGGGCGGCCGCCTGACACCGACGGAACGGAGGGGAAGCATGACCACACCCGGAGACGACGCCGACATGGCCCCGGACATCGACACCGCAGCCGAGCGGAGGACGGAAGTCGCCAGGGTCCTGCTGACCGAGGTCCGTGAGGAGCTCATGAGGGCCGACAACAAGGCCGGCCTCATGCTGGCGTCCCTGGGCGCAGCCCTGACCGCCCTGCTCGGCGCGATCGGCAGCGGCGTCGTCGCCCCACGGCAGTACGCCGTCGTCCCGCAGCTCCTCCTCTGGGTGGGCTGCGCCGCCTGCGTACCGGCACTCGTCCTGCTGGGCCTGGCCCTGACTCCACGGCTCGGGAACCCCCGCTACTCCCGTACCCACTACTTCGGCGACGTGAGGCTCGCGGTGTCGGCCGCGCATCTGGAACGAACGGTCCACCGCACCGACCTCATGTCCCGGGACCTGAGCCAACTGGCGACCCTGTCCCGGATCGTCTGGACCAAATATCGCTGCATACGCCACGCACTGGCCTGGGGCACGGTCTTCTGCACGCTCACGCTGCTGGGCATAGTGACGGGAGCGTCGGCTTACTGACTTCGGTGCTTTGAGGTCAGGGGGCGGCAGGCCGATTGCGGTCCCGGTCACGAAGCCGTCGAGTGTCGCGGGCCTGTACCGCAGGCGTCCGATCCGGCCGCGGACCAGGGTGTCCAGCCGGTCGACCGTACCGGTGGTGAGATCGGCCGGACTCCGCTTGCATCGCGACCACACAGCCCATGGAAAGCAGCGCTCGATGTCCGCCGGGGCCTGCACCCGCGCGCTATTACCACGACGATGGCCTGATGGTCGGAGACAGGTTCCGTTTCCCCCCGAACGGGGCCTGTCTTTCCCGATCTCGGTGGTAGGCGCGAGAATGAAGTACGGTCGCCACGTATTCGGCGGGGACGGAGAGGAGGAATGCGGTGTCGTACGAGCCCAAGCTGGCCGCAGCCCTTTCCGGCGCCACGCTGCGACAGCTCTCTCACTGGCGCCGTGCCTCCGGTAAACAGGGCGCGCTCCTTGTGCCGGAGATCTCCGACTCACGTCCCATCCTGTACTCCTTCCGTGACGTGGTGGCCCTGCGGGCCTGCGTGAAGCTTCGCAAGGAGACGTCGCTGCAGAAGATCCGCAGGGCCGTGGACACGCTCCGGGAAGACCTGGGGGAGCGGGAGCATCTGTCCGCCTACGCTCTCGTCGCGGGGCCGGACACGATCTATCTGGCGGCGCCTGAGCAGGCAGTCGATCTGATCAGAGGCGGAAACGTGGTCATCCACCAGCTGGTGGATGTGCTTGCGCCCTTCTACAAGGACGGCCGTCACATCCCCGACCTGCTGAAGCCGCGTGACCACGTCGCCGTCGACTCCGCCGTACGCGGCGGTGAGCCGGTCATCGAAGGGACACGGATCCCCGCGGCCGAGGTGGCCGCACTGGTCCGGGACGGCGTTCCGCCGGACCGGGTCAGCGACTTCTACCCTGGCGTCAGTGCTGCGGCGGCACGTGACGCGGTCGACTTCAGCGACTATGTGGACAGCTACGTGGACAGCTCTCAGCAGGTCGCCGCTTGAAGCTGCTGCTCGACGAGAACGTCCCCAGGCCCATGGTCGAAATCGTGCGCATCCTGCTGACCGCGCACGACGTGGTGCACGTGCACGAACTGGCGGGTTGGGCCGGCACGAAGGACATCGCGCTGTACGCGAAAGCCAAAGCTGAAGGCTTCCAAGCGATCATCACCAACGATGTCAAGCAACTGAGCCGGCCCATGGAAGTCGAGGCGATCGCACGATCGGGGCTCCACCGCATCCAGTACCGCCAGAACAACAAGCACGGAGGTCTGGTCGGCCTCGGCACCGCCATAGCCACTGTATGTGCGGCGCTTCCGCATGCCCTGGCCGAGCTGGAGGAGGCAGAGGGGCAGTTGCTCGTTTCTCTTACGGCCGTCGATCCCTCCCGACGGAGCCGATTGCAGGTCACGGACCCCGCTGTTGAGCCGCCGAAGCACTGGCCAGGTCGCTGAGCACGGGCTGTACGACGGCTGCGCCGCCGACATCAGCCGGGCCGACCGCCCGGGCTCGATACGTAGCGCTCGTGATGGATGAGCGCATGGGGCACATCGACGAAGTCGTTGCTGTCGAACACCAGGCGGCGTTCCGGCGATGCCTGCAGCCGGAAGTTCAGCTTCAACGTAGCCCCGGGCGGCGTTCCCGGCGACTTGCACCGGACCCGGCCCCCACACCGGACGGGGCCCCCGTGCGGTGACCGCGCCGGTGGTGATGCCCGGCACCACGACGATCGCCGGCACGTGTCGCCACCGGCCCAGGTCCCCGGCGCCCCCTCGTCTGCCGCCGGGGCCGCGCCCACCAGTGCGGGGGCGTTCCTGCTTCTTGTGCCGTTGCCCGGGATGCAGGTGGTCACCTGCTGTCGGATGGTGGAGTCATGAACCATCACCAGCCCCTGCACTCGATCGACATCGACACCCGGCTCGTCACGGTCGGTGCCGTGCTCACTGCGGCGGGTGCCGTGGTGGCGTGCACCGGCATGGGCGTCATGGCCGTCGCCGTGTTCGCCGCAGGCCGGCGCATGGTCCGCGCCATGGACGTGCCTCCGGCCCAGCAGGCGGCCATGAAATGGCGGCAGGCCAAGGAGGCGTCCCGAGCGGGCATGCAGGCCTGGCAGTCCGCTTCCGGCGACCAGCACGGGTCGCTCGCCCCCTAGCCGACCGGGCGAGGGGCGGAAGGAGAACCGCTGCACCCGCCGACGCCTGCGGAAGCACTCGGAGCGGGGCTGTCCAGGACGACCCGGGGTCCGTCCTCGGCGAGCCCGAACGCCACGGGTGGCGCAGTCGCCGTGTTCGTCAAGGGCTGTGGGGGCCTCGCGCGCCCGGGGCGTTGTCGGCGCTGAGGGCGTTCTCCCGCAGGCCCGGTTCGGTACGGAGCGTCCTGGTGAACCAGTCGCCGTAGCGGTTTCCCAGAAACGGGGCCGTGGCGCCGTGGAGGAGAACGCTCAGCCCCACGGTCACGGCGATGACGCCGTTCAGCTGCGTCGTCCCGGGCAGGTGCTCCTCGAAGGCCAGCAGGCCGAAGACCAGGGAGGCGAGCCCGCGTGGACCGAACCACCCGATGTAGGCGACGGATGCGGCCCGCAGACCGGTGCCGGCCATGGCCAGGGCGACCGGCAGCATCCGGACCGCGGTCAGGCTGATCAGCGCGTAGGCCACCATCCGCCACGTCAGGTGCTGAAGGGCCGGCCCCAGGATGACCGCGCCGAAGACCAGGAAGCTCACCGAGGCGAGCAGGAGCCCGAGCCGCTCGCTGAACTTCGCGCTCTGCGCGGCACCCGGGCCTTCGGCACGAGCGACATGCCCTGACGGCGCGCCACGCAGCCGGCTTCCGAAGGCCAGACCGGCGACCCAGGCGCCGATGAAGCCGCTGCCTTCGACCGCGGTACACAGCGCGTAGGTGATCACGGGAACGGCGAGTGTCAGGAACTGCCGCCATGCGGGAGTGCTCCAGTCCCGGGCGACCGACCGGCGCAACACGTCCGCCCCGGCCCAACCGGCGGCGAGTCCGATCGCACCGCTCAGCAGCAGCGCACGCAGAAACGTCACGACGACCCCCGGATGCCCCTCCGCCTCACCCGCCGCCGCCAGCGCCAGCACGAAGAACGGGAGCACCAGACCGTCGTTCAGACCCGATTCGACGCCCAGGCCGCCTCGGACCAGCGCCGGCACCCGCTCGTTGGAGAAAGCCTGCTGTCCGAGCGCGGCATCCGTCGGGGCCAGGATGACGCCGACCAGTGCCAGCTCCCACACCCCCAGACCGGGCAGGAGGGGCCAGGCCACCAGCCACCCCAGCACCATCGTGAGGGGCAGCCCGACCACGAGCAGCCGCAACGGCAGGAACCCCTCCCTGCGCAGGTCCTCGATCCTGATCGCCGCCGCGTCCGTGAACAGCACAAGGACGAGCGCGCTCTCCAGCAGCGTCCGGACGACCTCCGGATCCCGGTCCGCGTTCAGCAGGTCCAGGCCCGGAGGCCCGATCGCCAGCCCGCACACGACGAACACCAGGGGCCCGGACAGCACCGTCGTCGACAGCCGCCGCGAGAGCGCCCCGTAGCCGACGACCACGCCACCGGCCACCACCACACTCCACTGGCTCATCCGCACTCCTCACCCGGGACCGGGGTGACCACCCGGGCAGCTGTGCCGGGACGACGCGCCACATGTCCGACCACGCCACCCACCATGCTCACACAGTGACACGACCGCTCACTCTACGTGTCGGGCCGGTCGAGCCGGGGACTCCCGGCCCCGGCACGCGGAGCCGGGAAGGGGAACTCCGGTCACCGGCGGCAGCCTTCTTCGACCGCCGGATGGTGGGTGGCATCGTCCTGCTCCGCACCCACCTGGGCGGCGGGACCGGTGGGTGGTGTGAGCGCTGTCCGAAGCCGGCTCCCGAAAGTCCCCCCGGTACCAGGTCAGGGGCCCGACCCGCGATACGGATCAGGCCCCTGACCTGGTGCTTCACTGTCGGGGTGGCGGGATGTGGCCCCACGGCCTCCTCACCCGAAGCGCCTTGGGCGGGGACGCCGTCCGGGACCGGTGCAGCTCTCACCTGCGCGGACGACTCGTCGGTGTCCGTGCTCGCCCGTCGTCGAGACCGCCGCTGCCCGTTGGCGCTGTCGCGCGGTCAGACGCTCACCCCGTGCCCCCGGCTCACTTCCTGCGGCGCCTGCCCACCTTCTTCTTCAGTTCGGCCTGGCCACGTTTCGTCCACACACCTTGATGGAGGTGGCAGCGTGCGTGACCGCGCAGCCCGGGACAGGGCGCATGGCAAGCAGCATCAGAGCTCCACGCGCACACGGGCCGGTACATCCAGCGTGTCTTGACGCGCACGCTTTCCCCCTGTTTCGGTGGGTGGCCCGGCTACGGGAGGGGGGCCGGCGCACGATCGCGTCTGAACGACGGTGAACAGGGCTGAACGAGACGGAAACCGAGACGGCCGCACTCCTCACCGCAGTGCCGGAGACGGCCCGCGGCCAGTTGTCGAAGCCACCGTCACTCGTGGAACTAAGCCGCCTCGGGTCGCGTCGCACGCATGCCCGAGGCGGACTCCTGTGCATCCTCGAACGGGAAGGTGTCGTCCTCCCCGAAGGACGGGGCCTGGAAGGGGTTCGTCGCCGGAGGCGGCGATGCCGCGGTGGGGCAGCGGGGTTGCCCTTCCGGGGCGGAGAACAGCGATGTCAGATCGATGGGAGGTCTCTCTTTCGTTACAGGTCCCCGAAGGGTCCTGGTGTGCCGTGACCGGGCACAGCGGTCCTACAGCTTGGTCATCTTGGCGTACGGGCTCAGGATCCGCATCTGCGCCGAGCCGAAATCCACGAGCACCGCGATGTCATCCTCGATGCCGATCACCCGGCCGAGGCCGTACACGTCGTGTGTGACCTGGTCGCCCATGGCGAAGTGCTTGGGAGCCGGTGTGGCCGGGGCCTTGAAGGGGCTGGTAGGCAGACGACGCTTCGGTGCAGCAGGCTTTGTCATGGCCCAGTATGGGCCTACGCGTCCCCCGCTTGCTGTGACCGTCGGCACAGATCCAGACGGGAACGACCGCGTCACGCCACTGACCTGCGGTTTCGAGACCTGGTAAGGGACATTTTCGTTGTAGGGCAGGAAAGGGCAGGAAGGGGAGGCCGCTGCGGACGACGAAAAGGGCTTGGTGCGGGTTGCACGCCGACGCCCGCCGGGCCGCCGTCGAGGAGATCCTGCGCACGGTGCCCGGCTCGGTCGCGCTGCACCACGACCTGACGTCCGCCGCCGACAGCGCGGTGCACCGCACCGTACGCGATGCCGGCGGTCTGCTGGGCAGCGGTGACGCACCGCTGGTGAACGACTGTGCGTGCTGCGCGCTGCGGGAGGACCTCGTCCCCGAACTGCTGCGGCACGGCCGAGTGGCGGCGGACGGCCCCCCGGCCGAGGTGGTCACCCCGGCTCTGCCGGCCGAAGCCCTGGGCGTGGCAGGCGGGGAACGGATCGACGGGCGGCAGGCGCGCCCGCGTACGCACGCACGTGCTGCCCGGGGGCGTCTCCCGCGCCGGCGGTGCCGTCGGAGCAGTCCGGCGGCGACGGCACCGCCGGCGCGGGCGCAACGGGTCAGCGGAGACTCTCCTCGCGGGCCCGGGTCCAGGCGGACTCGCGCAGCAACCGCAGGCCGTTGAGGGCGACGATGACGGTCGAGCCCTCGTGGCCGAGGACGCCGAGCGGCAGCGGCAGGGTGCCGGCCAGGTCCCATACGACCAGGACGGAGATGAACACGCCGGCGATGACCAGGTTCTGCACGACCAGGCGGCGGGCCCGGCGGGAGAGGGCCACCACGGCGGGCACGGTGGCCAGTTCGTCACGGACGATCACCGCGTCGGCGGTCTCCAGGGCCAGATCGGAGCCGGCCCGGCCCATGGCGATGCCGGTGTGGGCGGCGGCCAGGGCGGGCGCGTCGTTGACGCCGTCGCCCACGACCAGAAGCCTGCGGCCGGCCTGCTCCAGTTCCCTGACCGCGGCCACCTTGTCCTGCGGCAGCAGTCCGGCGCGTACGTCGGTGATGCCGACCTCGGCGGCCAGGCGGGCGGCGGCACGGGGGTTGTCGCCGGTGACCAGCGTCGGCGCGTGGCCGGTGAGCGCGGTGAGCGAGGCGACGGTGGCGGTGGCGTCCGGCCGCAGTCGGTCGGCGATGCCCAGGACTCCCACCGGCGCGCCGTCGGCCACCACCAGGACCGCGGTGCGCCCGCCGTCCTCCAGGTCGGCGGCGACGGCGGTGTGCGCGTCCTCGGCGCCGGACAGCAGCCGGGCGGGGACGCCGACCGCGATCTTGCGGCCGTCGACGGTGGCGGTGACTCCGACGCCGGGCGTGGACGTGAAGTCCTCCGCGACGGGCAGGGCGAGACCGCGGGCGCGGGCGGCGTCCACGACGGCGCGGGCCAGCGGGTGCTCGCTGGGGTGCTCGGCCGCCGCGGCGAGGACCAGCAGTTCCGCCTCGCCCCCACCGGATCCGGGCAGCGGCCGGACGTCGGTCACGCGCGGCGTGCCCTCGGTGAGCGTGCCGGTCTTGTCCAGGGCGACCGCGTCGACCTGGCCCAGACGCTCCATCACCACGGCGGACTTCACCAGCACGCCGTGCCGCCCGGCGTTGGCGATCGCCGACAGCAGGGGCGGCATGGTCGCCAGCACCACCGCGCACGGCGAAGCGACGATCATGAAGGTCATGGCCCGCAGCAGCGAGTCGGTCAGCGCTGCGCCGAAGGCGAGCGGCACTGCGAACACGGCCAGCGTGGCCACCACCATGCCGACCGAGTAGCGCTGTTCGACCTTCTCGATGAACAACTGGGTCGGCGCCTTGGTCTCGGACGCCTCCTCGACCATCTGAACGATCCGGGCGATCACCGAGTCGGAGGCGTCCCGCTCGACCTCCACGCGGAGTGCGCCGGTGCCGTTGAGGGTGCCGGCGAACACCTCGTCGCCGGGCTCCTTCGCGACGGGCAGCGGTTCGCCGGTGATGGTGGCCTGGTCCACCTCGCTCGCCCCGTTCAGCACCCGGCCGTCGGCGCCGATCCGCTCGCCGGGCCGCACCAGGACCGTGTCGCCGACGGCGAGGTCGGCGGTGGGCACGGTCTCCTCGGCGCCGTCGGCGCCGTCGGCGCGCAGCCGGGTCGCGGTGGCCGGGGCGAGGTCGAGCAGGCCGCGCACCGAGTCGGCGGTGCGCGCGGTGGCGAGGGCCTCCAGGGCGCCGGAGGTGGCGAAGATGACGATCAGCAGGGCACCGTCCATCACCTGGCCCACGGCTGCCGCACCCAGCGCCGCGACGATCATCAGCAGGTCGACGTCGAGGGTCCTCTCCCGCAGCGCCCGCAGTCCGGCCAGCGCGGGCTCCCAGCCTCCGGCGAGGTAGGCGAGCGCGTACAGCACGCCCCAGGTCCAGGCGGGCGCGCCGGTCAGCTGCAGCGGGAGCGCGAGCAGGAACAGCACCGTGGCCGCTGCGGCCCAGCGGACCTCGGGCAGCGCGAGGAGCCGGGTCCGCCGCCGCGGGGCGGCGTCCGGGGGCGCGGTCGCGGCGGGCGCGGGCCGCTCGGTCAGGGTGGGAGGCATGACGAAGAACCCTTCGGAGGGCGGAACGGATCGACGCAATCACCATACAGGTACATATGAAGAGATGTTCAAGTATCGCTTGTATGATGGCCGACATGGGTCATGGAGCAGCTCCCGCCAAAGACGCCGTCCCGCGCACCCGCCTGGACGCGGACAGTGCTGCCCGGGTGGCCACCACCCTCCAGGCCCTGGCCACCCCCTCCCGCCTGCTGATCCTCTCCCGCCTGCGGGAAGGCCCCTGCGCCGCCACCGAACTCGCCGCCGAGGTCGGCATGGAACAGTCCGCCTGCTCGCATCAGCTACGGCTGCTGCGCAACCTCGGCCTGGTCGTAGGCCGACGCCAGGGCCGTTCGGTGATCTACGCGCTCTACGACAACCATGTCGCCGAACTCCTCGACCAGGCCGTCCACCACATCGAGCACCTGCGCCTCGGACTCAACGACGCCACGGACGCGGACGGCGCGGAGGATCCCACGTCCGGCTGACCCGCGGAGCAAGGGCGCGGCCGGCGTTCCGGGCGGCGGCGCCATGCCGGTGACGGGCCTGAAGAGTCCGGCGCGAGTGAGGGCACTCGCTGCCGTCGGAGCGGGTGAAGGCCGCTGTTCTCCCCGCACATCGGGTGTCATATCCTCCGCTGGCAAGCGGTGCCGGGGGGTGCTGCTCAGGATCTCTCAGGGGGGAGCCACCGTGCTCGTACTGTCCATTCTGCTCGCCGTCGCCGCCGGGGTGATGTTCTTCGCCGCCCGTGCCCAGAGCTCGCTCCGGCTCCGGCTTCGGCTGGGTGCCGGCGCCGCACTGCTCGGCAGCGTGCTCTCCGGCATGGCCAGCACGGTGTACGTCGTCAGCGCCTACGAGGTCGGGGTGCCGGTGACGTTCGGCCGGGTGGGTGCGCCGATGACGTCCGGGATGCACCTGAAGTCGCCCTTCACCGATGTCACGCCCTTCTCGACCCGTCCGGTCGACCTCAACCTCTCCGACAAGGACGTCGTCGAGGTGCGGTCCTCCCAGGGGGGTGTGATGTACACGGAGGTGACCGTGAAGTGGGCGGTCACCCCGGGCAAGGCGGCGGAGCTGTACCGGCTGGCAGGGAGCGAGGAGGCCATCCAGCAGCGGCTGGTCTACCCGGACAGCCGGGAGATCGTCCGGAACGTCTTCGCCCGCTACACCAGCGAGCAGGGCTATGCCTCGGCCCGGGAGGAGATCAACGCGGAGATCGGCACGTTGGTCAAGGAACGACTCGCGCCCCGCGGCATCGACATCACCGCCGTGAACCTGCGCAACGTCAAGCCTTCGGACTCCCTCCAGAAGCAGATCGACCGCAAGATCCAGCAGAAGGAGGCCACCGAGCGGGCCGTCGAGGCGACCCGCACGGCGGAGGAGGAGGCCAAGCGCCGCAAGATCGAAGCCGAGGGCATCGCCCGCGCCAACGAGATCCTCGACGACTCCCTGACCGACAAGGTCCTGACGAACCAGTGCATCGACGCGTACAGGGAAGCGGCCAAGGAGAACCCGGTCTACGCCGTGCCCTGCGGCTCGGGCAACGGCACCCCGGTCATCGTGGACGGCAGCCGCCGGAACTGATCCCTCCTGCGGGCCGCACGGGAGGTACGACCGGGCCCGCCCCCCTCGTTCTCCCCGGGAAGCGGTAGTCACGCAGACGAAGCAGGTCGGCCGCCCACTCACATGACCAGGCGGCCGACCTGCTACTTCACCCGGGGCGGGGTATTTGAACCCACGACCTCTTCGTCCCGAACTACTGGCTGAAAGCCTATCGAGGGTCAGTGGGCTGGTCGGAAGGCCTCTGACGGCCGTTGATGGTCGGTTGAGGTCAGGAAGGTTGCTGTACTTCGCTGCTGTACCGCTTCCAGCAGTACGGTGCGGTGCCTGGTCGGTACGATGTGTCGGCTGGGCAGTGTCCACGCGATGGGGGAGGGGCAATGAGGATCAAGGATCCGGAGTACCCGGCAGCGGTCGAAGCGGCCGTGGAGATCCTGCGGAAGCGGGCCCGGCAGGGACAGACCATCACGTACGGGGAGCTGAGCGCCGAGTTGGCGGCGCAGGGCTTCGACTCCATCCCGCCTCACCGCGGAGTCATGACCTACTTGCTCAAGGATGTCTGCCTCCACCGCAACGAGGACGGACGAGCACCGATGCTCTCGGCGATCGTGGTGAACAAGGCCAGCCGGGAGCCATCCGACCAGTTCTCCGGCCTTGCCCGAAACCTGCCCTTCTCCCGGCCGGCCAACTGGAGCTGGCGGGACGAGCAGCAGCAGGTGTTCGCTCAGCACCGCGAGGAATGACGTCGGCCCTCGACACCCGCTTTAGGAGTTCGATCTGCGGCCAGTAAGCCCGGGGCACTCCCAGGACGGGACGACCACGAGTGGCCGCCCCGGGGTACACACGTATGCCGTCGTTGATGAAGCTCCTATAGACCGTCAAGCGCTCTGTGTGAGTGGTTTCGGTGTGTGGTGGGGACGGGTGAGGTGCTGGTAGACCTCGCGGGCGATGAAGCGTTTGAGGCAGCGGAGGATATCCTTCTTGGACATGCCTTCGGCGGTGCGGCGGGCGACGTAGTTCCGGGTCCGCTGGTCGTAGCGCATGCGGACCAGCGCGATCATGTGGAGTGCGTGGTTGGCCCGGCGGTCGCCGCCGCGGTTGAGGCGGTGCCGGTTGGTGCGGCCCGAGCTGGCCTGGACGGGGGCTGCCGCGCACAGGTGCGCGAACGATGCTTCCGAGGTGAGCCGCTCGGGGTTGTCGCCGGCGGTGATCAGGAGCTGGGCGGCGGTCTCGGTGCCTACTCCGGACAGCGCGACCAGCGAGGGTGCTGCTTCGGCCACCAGCGACTTCAGTTCGGCATCGGCGTCGGCGATCTCCTCGGTGAGGTACTGGTGGCGGCGGGCCAGACGCCGCAGGGCGATCCTGACCGCGCAGGCCGGGTCGCGGGTGTCCGCGCCGGGCCGGGACCGTGACAGCTGCTTGATCAGCTCGGCGGGGGCCAGTGTGCGCAGCCGCTCACGGACTTCGCCCGGCGCGGTGATGATGAGGGTGCGGATCTGGTTGATGATCTGTGTGCGGGCCTTGACGGCCGAGCGGCGGACCACTCGCAACGCGCGGATGGCCTCCACGATGCCATCGCGGGTCTTGGGGGTCCCGCCAGCCCGGCCGGAGAGTACTGCTGTCGCCGCGGCGAAGGCGTCTACGGGATCGGACTTGCCATTGGCCCTGCGGGCTCGTCGGTCGGGGCGGTCCACCTCGATCACGGTGACCTGGTTCGCCCGCAGCACCCGGGCAAGTTCGGAGCCGTAGGCGCCGGTGCCCTCGACACCGACGGCCATGACCTCGCCGTGCGAGCGAAGCCACTGCAGTAGCCGACGGTAGCCGTCGTGAGTGGTGGGAAATGTCTCGGTGGCCAGGTGCCGGCCGATGGAGTCGATCACTGCGGCCTGGTGGAAGTCGGTGTGGGTGTCGACGCCGCCGATCACCGTTGTCTCTTCTGCCATGCTGATGAGTGCTGTCCTTCCGTGCGACGCATGAGGGATGGCACGCGCCGGTCGGGCGGGAGGACAAGACTGTGATGGGACCTTTGGCCGGGCTCCTATGAGGTCACAAACGCCCGACCGGCCGCGCGCAGGGCGGCGCCACCCGAGTCGGCCGACATGTCATCAACAAGACAGCCTGTGCGTCGGTCAGTCGGCGGGTCAGACCGCCTCGGGCAGCACCACCGACATCCTCACAGTCAGCCGGGGATGTCAACCACGTCGGCTAAGCGCGTCCGCGAGGGACCGGGCTTGGCCTGGTGTGATACCGAGGGCGAGCGGATGTGGCGGGGGCTGTGGGTCGACGAATACACCGCGATCGGGCTGTCCGTCGTCACGGCCCAGCGAGGCTCGCTATCAGGCTCCTGCTCGCCGACCAGGAGGGCAGCCAACTCGTCGACAACGTGGGCAAGTCCACGATAGAGCGGAACTGCCCGAATCGTCAGCGGGTCCGGTCTGTCGTGTCCTAGAGTGCGAGCGCGGCCGAGACCAGGAAGCGGGAGCTGGAGGCCGAGAGACGTACGAACGTTGAGATCGTCAAGGTGCCGATCTTTCAGAAGCGTGGGGGAAGAGTTGATGGACGAGGACAAGAAGAAGGACGCCGAGCTACCACCCTTGCTCTCACGGTTCGTGGACGCGGCGGTGTGGGCCAGGACAAACAGTGATCTTGTCTGGGACAGGCAAGCAGATGGAAGGTTCCGCGCTGGACTCGTCCTCAAGTTCTCCGCTTCCCAGTCGGTCATGCTGAAGATCGAGAAGAATCCTGGCAGCCGTCTCGACTGGCAGTTCGGTCCCGCCAAGCCCCTCCCCAAGCTGCGCAGGAAGCCTCTACGCTGATACCCACGCCCTCTTCGTCCCGAAGCAACTTGGGTAGGCGTCTGACTTAGGTCGGTGTGCCTCTCACCTGCTCCGATGGTCCGCAGGTGTCCGCGCTCGTCCGCCGCCGTCCGTCGGCGTTGCCACGCAGTTAGACAGTTTTCCGGCAGGCATGAGGTGAGCTTCAGTCGCCCGCGAACCACAGGTAACTGCCTCGAGTGGCTGCGCACTCACTCAGCATCCTTGCGAGGTCGTCCAATGCGGCGAGCTGACGCTCGTCACCGCATCGTTGCTTCAGATCGCGAATCTCGCGGACGGCGGCTGCGGCCTCCTGCTCGTTCATCAACGTATCCCCGTACAGATCGACGGCAGTGAGCCTCCCGGGTACTCCGAGGAGCTGAAGCGAGCCGAGGGCATCGGCCAGAGCGTCGCCATGCCCGTAGGAGCTCTGCAGGAGTGTCGCGCGCCAGTTCTTGCGTGCCGGCCGTGATGAGTGCAGCTCCAGATCAATCCCCATGCCTCATGATGCACACGCTGTGCCGTTGGACAGCCGCTCGTGACCTGCGCGGCCACACGTGGGCAAGGCTCTTCTCTCACAGGTGTCTTCTTGCCCTGGGTCTTGCCGGGGATCTTGGTGAGCTGGGTTTTTGCTGGTCAGGTGCGGTGGGCTCGTGCGCCTGGTGGTCGTCGTTGGTCGTCATTGGCCACTGACGAGCGGCCTCGGACGGCCCAGAGACGGCCCAACTCTGCCGCACTCAGTGGACGGCTGGCACCCTCGATGCGACCCGACTGGACCTCAGCTGACGACAGTCAGCCACGATGGCGGGTTCGCCGACCGGTCAGGCGCGCGTGTGCCTCGCTGCACCCCCTGCCGGCCTGAGCCACGCTGTCAGCCGTCGAGCAGAGCAAGTCTCGACGGCGGATGCGATGGGTCGCACCTTGTGTGATGACCTCTTCGTCCCCGAAGCAACTTCGGGGACGGTGCTGACGCAGGCCGGTGTGCCTTTCACCTGCGCTGATGGTCCGCAGACGTTCACGCTCGTCCGCCATTGTTCGCTGGTGTTGTCACGCAATTAGACACTCACCGCCCGAGCGCGCACGACGTGCGGAGTCGATCTTGCTCAGAACCCGCCGTTTCTCGACGCACTATGGCTCCAGCCCGATACACTGTCAGCTTCTGTGCACTAAAGAGGAGTTGAGGGTAGCGAATGGCGCTTGAGATCATCGCAACTGCTTGCGGAATCCTCGGAAAGGCCGTGGCAGAGCCTGTCAAGAGTGCAGTCATGCGTCGGACCGCTGTAGTTGCCACTTTGAAAAAGCTGCACCTTGATCCGCATCAGCCCCCACGGGATTTTGAGAGCCTTTACGCTTACGCACTGGTGGAGCAGCTTTATGGGCAACCAGTCCCGGTATTGGCACTTTTCCACGACGAGTACGTCCAGCGAGCCTTCCAGAGATCATTCGACTCTGACGACTGGGTGCACCTTCGACGGGAAATCGATCTAGCCGTAGAGAGAAACCGCGAAACCTCGGAATTTGGCCACTTTGGCGTCGACATTGATAGGACTGTAGATTCGTTTATTTCCAAGTTTCAAGAACTAGTAAGCCGTAGCCGTGTTGCATACGAGACACGGGTAGAGAACAAAGTGGACGATGTCAGGGAGATGCTTGAGCAGGTTCTGAAGACTCGTAACGATGAGGAGGAACTCCGACTTGCAGAGGAACCAGGGCGCGCTAAGTCCAGCCCAGCGGAACGGCTAATGGCGGACGCATCTGCTTGGTTCTCGGCTGTTGGCTATACGATCGACAAGTCTTGCTCAAGCCGCCCGGGCAGCTCGGCCCTCATTGTTAACGTACCTACGCGTCGGCCAGGGCGTTTTGATCGAGTATGTGTCCTCTGCGTTGAAGGCGAGCTTGGGCTTCATCACCTAGAGGAACTCGACAGGCTGATTGACGACGAAGCCGCTGCTGAGGGATGGGGTGTAGCGCAACTCCGAGTAAGTGAGGCTGCCCGCCGCAAGGCAGAAGCGTCGGAGGACAGGTTCTCATGTTTCTCGTTCGATGAGCTAATCGACTTGGAGGTCAATTTCGAGCCGTATATTGAGTCGCTTCTTGAAACAGTTGCGTCGCGGAAAATTGACACCCGCTACGTTCCTCTATCGTGCCGGAAAGAGGAGATAGATCCAGCTACTGATAAGCCGCTGGATATGAGCAATTATGACTGGAGAAAGGGAGGACTTGACAAATACGTCGAGGCGTGGCTGACGGACCCGACCAAAAAGCATCTGTCCCTACTGGGAGAGTTTGGGATGGGTAAATCGTGGTTCTCATTGCACTTCGCAAGTAAAATGGCACATGCCTGGAAGGACGCTAAGGCGCAAGGGCTTCCGCGGCCTCGCGTCCCCTTGGTTATCCCTCTCCGTGACTATGCTAAACAGACATCTGTTGCCGCACTCATCTCAGAATTCTTTTTCAATAAACACCAAACCGGATTGCGGAGCTATGATGCCTTTCGAATCCTGAACAGGATGGGAAGGCTGCTGCTGATCTTCGATGGTTTCGACGAAATGGCATCTCGCATTGACCGGAATGTCATGGTCGCCAACTTCTGGGAGTTGGCCAAAGCGGTGGAGCCTGGCGCGAAGGTGTTGTTGAGTAGCCGCACCGAGCATTTCCCGGAATCCAAGGAAGCCCGAGCCCTATTCGAGGCCCGTGTTTCTGCTTCAGCGTCTAACCGGCCAACGGACGGCCCTACTTTTGAAATCGTGGAACTTGTTCCCTTCGATGACGAACAGATCAAGATGATGCTCGGAAACGTACTGAGCACTGACAAGGTCGATTTGGTCATGGCGAACGAGGATGTGCGAGATCTTATGCGGCGGCCAGTCATGTCTGAGCTGGTGATTGATGCTCTCCCGGAAATTGAACGGGGAGCCCCGATGGATCTCACCCGCATCTACCTGTATGCCGTTCAGCGCAAAATGGATCGAGACGTTAGTTCTGAGCGCACATTTACATCTAGAGCAGATAAGCTCTTTTTCCTCAGTGAAGTTGCCTGGGAAATGCTCAGCACTAACAATCTCAGCCTCAACTATCGGGACTTTCCGAGTAAACTCCGCGCCTGCTTTGGGCCAGTTGTCGAGAGTCGAAGGGATCTAGACTTTTGGGAGCAAGACATGCGCAGCCAGGGAATGTTGGTCAGGAACGCCAACGGAGACTACGGCCCCTCGCATAAGTCCCTCCTGGAGTTTCTAGCAGCTTACAAGATCACTGCTGAACTTGGGCTCCTAGCGGGTGACTACTTGGCGCTAATTCCCGCAGCAGGTCAGAGTAACGAGGCCGTCTATTCATGGTCTTCCTATTTTGCATCTAGGGATCAAGAAGGATCACTTCCACCTCTGAGGGAATTTACCTCGGAGCCGGTAGAGCGACTCGTAGAGACTTTTGGGTCCCTGGAGTTCAACCCGGTTGTGTACGACTTCCTAGCGTCGATGCTATCTGAGCACCCAACAGTGCGTGAGAAGCTCATTGAGCACGTGCAGTCTACCCGGGGGCTGACAGACGCCGGCGTGCTCGGTGGCAACTGCGCCAACATTTTGGGATACATGAATGGGACTCTAGCTAATGCCGATCTTAGGGGTTGCGATCTCGCAGGTTTTCGTACCGAAGATATGCCGCAGCCTCTGATGTCATTGGCTTCCGCAGATCTGCGTGAAGCTTCGCTGAAAAACGCCAACCTCGCGGCACTGGATAAAACTGGAGCGACGTTCCTCGGTGCAGCCCTACAGGGGACCAAAATTCTTGATAGTGCGGTTCAGCCACGTATGGCAGTCGTCCATGAAGACGGTTCCGTTACTGCGCTTGTAGTGAGGAGCCTAGAAGATAGACGCACGGTCGGCGAGCGTGTCGTTCATTGGCCTACGGGAGAGCTTGCCGGACCTCGATCTGAGTTTGCTCTTGACTCGGAGTCCAACCGGTCGCGTGGAAAATGGTGGCGCGTTGGGTCGGTTTTCGACTCCTTCGAAAGAGGAAGTTGGGGATATAGTAGTGCCGGTGCGACCCTCATCTATTCACCGCAAGGTCAATTGCTCAAGCAGCTTCCTGTTTCTGTGGTCCAAAAAATTGTATGGGGTGGGCGAAAGGCTTATGTGGTGGATGTCGAGGGTAGGGCCTTCGACTGGAAGGTTGTTGATGCCGAAGACGCATCGCCCCTGAAGTCGATCCCTCGTTGCCGACCAGAGGGCGCCGACAGCTTCACCTATTACATCATGGACTCCGAAATTCGCGTTTGGGCCAGATCTGATTCTTGGTCGAAGTTGTTTTCTATTTCTTGCGAATCTGGGGACTGGGTTGAGGTTGATTCGCTATCGTTGGGCACCAGAGACTCCATCTCTGAGGATAGGCACCCGATTCCGCAAATTTTCGCAAACGAAGAAAGTGTCTTCATGACTAAAAAGGGGGTGTTCGCTTCTTTCCAGCGAGCTGCGGCGGAGCCGGCGCTTGCCGATCTAGCGAAGACGAGCATCAGTACTTTCGTCCCCAACCGCGATTCGATTGTTCTCGGCGATGGGCGGATTGTCTCTCTCTGGGATACAGGTGGCGAGAGGTGGGAGAGAATCTGGAAGGTCACACTGGGTAGTGAGTTTATGAGTGTGGGTGTATCGCCCGATGGGTCAAAGGTAATGGTGAGTTGCTCTTCGGGGGAACTATCCATTTTTGCTGTCAGTTCCGGCAAACTGCTATCCAGGGAGATGTTTAACCCTCATCTTCGGGGTGCTCTATTCAACAGTCTCTGCGGCTTGGATGATTCAGAGATCGCTTCCGTTCGGTTGGCAGGTGGTGTGTTTGAATGAGATTTTTGACCCTACGTGACTACGCCCCGTGCGGGCGGTGGAGCGGCTTTGGGCTGGAGCTGCTTTGGCGCGAGTGATCATGGCCCCGTAAGCTGCCGGCGCGTCGGGCAGTCTGTGGACCTGCCCGGTAAAGCACGACGTTGGGGCCATGATCTTCGAGGCTCGCGCCAAAGTGGCTCCGTAAAGCCGCGGAGCCGACCGCCCCAGCCACGACGTACCCCTTCTCTGGCCTCGGCGGCTGATTGCTGTGCGCGCGGCCCGGGCGCCGGCCGGGCTGGAGCGGGGCGGAGACATGAGCGCAGGCCCGGCCGGGGGCCGGGCCGCGCGCGGTGAGCGGAGCGAGCCGCACTTGAACCCGTAAAGAAGGTTGTAACTCAGTGAGGGTTTTCAGGGTGGCCCCCGGACGGGTGACGGCGGGACCGTAGGCAACGGACAGGGCTCCCGTGCCGTTAAGAGAGATGTCTAGGTCTCAACTCTCCAGCTCAGGAGCCCTGTTGATCCCGTATCCTGCCGCACTCGACCTGCCGCACGCACTCGTGGAGTGGGTGACGATGCTGATCGTCACCCGTGAGGGTGACCGACGCTGCAAACTCCGGCCGTCCGAGCGTGCGGTGATCGCTCTGGCATACCTGCGCCGGCACGACCCCCTGGCTCAACTCGCCGCGGGTTTCCGTATTTCCGTCGGCACCGCCCACGCCTACGTCACCACGGTCGTCGAGCACCTGGCCGCCAAAGCGCCGGGCCTGCTGAAGGTCCTACGCGAGACAGACCCCGACTACGTTCTCCTGGACGGCACGCTCGCCGAGTGCGACCGGGTCGGCGACGGACGCGCGGACTATTCGACGAAGCACAAGCGGCACGGCGTGAACGTGCAGGTCATCGCGGATCCGGCCGGTCGCACGCTGTGGCTCTCACCCGCCCTGCCCGGCCGGACGCACGACCTGACCGCCGCCCGCACCCACAAGATCATCAGAATCTGCGGGCGCCAGGGCGTCCCCGTCCTCGCCGACATGGCCTACATCGGCGCGGGCGAGTGGGTCACCACCCCCAAACGCCGGCCGCCCCAGGGCGAACTCACCCCGACCGAGCAGACGGTCAACCGGGCCTTGTCCGCCGCCCGCGTACCCGTCGAACGAGGAATCGCCCGCCTGAAATCCTGGCGAATCTTCCGCAGAGCCCGATGCAGCCCAAATCGCATGACGTCAATCACCAAGGCCGTCCTCACCCTGGAGCGACACTGCTGAAAACCCTCAGTGGGATTCAGGCGCTGGTTGGCCTGTTCGGTGGTCTGGCTACTGTGATCCTGCGTCCCTGTTCTGCGGCGCGTTGGAGTGCCTGGGCCACCTGGTCGGCGTCGTCGGCGCTCAGCAGGATCTCTTGTGTCCAGAGGATCGCGAGCCTCACCGTGCCGTCGTGAAGGTGTACGGCTACGTCGACTTCTGTGCCGTGGCCTGCTGCGTCCCGGACGCCGTCCAGGCCCGGGTCGCTTACGAACGCGCTCATGCGCTGATGTTCCACAGCGGAGCGTCGTACTGGTGCGGTCGGCTGTGGATGAGAAGCCGGCGTAGCTCGTCGCGCTGGGAGCCGTTGAGGTTCAGTGCCTCGGTGATGTGGCGGAACGTGGTGTGGGTGATGCCGCGGGTGCGGGCGTCTGCCTGGAACCGATGGAGCTGGGACAGGACGTCTTCGGGGGTGAGGGGGACTGGCGGTTGGGCCTTGAGCCAGGCTGCCTTGTTGCGTTCGTAGTCGATCTCCGAGAAGCCGCAGATCTCGCGGCTGTATGCCTCGGCCTCGTCCAGGGCGGCGGTCGTCATGATGGCGCGGGCCAGTTTGTTGCGGCTCACCGCGTCGTCCAGGTCGACTTCGTGGACCGTGGGTCCCTCGTCGGTGAGGGGCACGGGAAGGCCGGCGTCGCGCACCTCGCAGATGCCGCGGGCTCCTCGGGCTGTTGCGGCGAGCATGGCGGTTGCCTCTGAGGGGTGCCACTCCAGGATGCTGCCGATCGCCTCCACGTCCTTGGCCGTGAAGGTGCGCACGAGGGTGCCGAGCAGGGGGCGCAGGTCATCGGGAGAGATTTCGCCGTCCAGTCCCGGTCCTGCGACCAACAATCGGATCGGGGCGTTGGCCTGGCAGCAGGCGGCGAGTGTGAGGGCGTCGGCGAGTGGGCTCTTGAGCGTGGGCTCGTCGCCTCGGGCGAGGATGTCTCCGCCGACGTCCAGCAGATCGATCGATGCCGGTGCCAGGTGGGATACCAGCTCTTCCAGCTGGCGGGTGATGCCCTCGGCGCCGTGGTGTGGGTCGAGCAGGGCCAGTGTGTGCGGGAGCTCTGCCGCGAGTCGGGGGAGGGTGGAGCCCGCCGGCGCGATCGGCTGGGCCTCGGCCGGTATCGACCAGACAGACTGAGTGAGGGGTTTGAGTCCCGTGAAGCTGTCGGCTCCTCGTGGTCCTGGGAGCGGGTCGACCAAGAGGCGGTCCCAGGCGTACGTGAGGATCACCGCCTGGTCCTCGTCGCCGTAGAGGGCGGCGTGAAGCATGGCGGCGGCGACTGCGTCGCCCCCTCCTCCTGCTGCGACGATCAACCGCGTCATGCGGCCAGAGTACGGGTTCGCCGGCTGGCCACTCACCCTATAGTGGCCAAAGGCTATAGCCACTTGGACGGGGAAGGGAGGGGAGATGCCACAGATTGAAGAGGCTCAGCCGAAGTATCTCCAGATCGCCCACTACATCCGTGATCAGATTCTTCGTGGTGACCTGCGGCCGGGGGACGAGGTGCCCTCGGAGCGGCAGCTTGCCGCGGACTGGAAGGTGTCCCGGCCCACGGCCGCGCGGTCGCTGGAGGCGCTGAGTCATCAGGGCCTGGTCGAGAAGCGTCAGGGCTCGGGCACGTACGTGCGCAGTCTCGAAGTGAACCGGAGGGCAAGGGAGTTGTACGGGCGTGCCCGGCAGACCGGGAAGATCTATACGCCCGGAGAGTACGCGGTGATCACGTCGGCCGGGTGGCTGGAGGCTCCGGACTACGTCGCTGAGGCCTTGGGTCTGGTGAAGGATCGTCGAGCCGTGCACCGCCGGCGGGTGACGAACAACCAGGGCGGTCCGATCACGCTGTCCACTTCGTGGTTTGCTCCGGACGTCGGTCAGCGGGCGCCCAAGCTCACGGATCCCGAGCGGATCCAGGAGGGGACGCTCATGTACGTCGAGCGGATGACGGGGCGTCAAGGAAGTTACGCGGAAGACCGTATGTGTGCTCGGGCCGCCACGGACGAGGAGGCGGCCGACCTGCGGTTGGAGCCGGGGTCCGCGGTGCTCATCGTCCATCACGTCGTCTTCGACCTCCAGGACCGGCCGCTGGAGTTTGCCGAAGCCACCTACCCGCCGCACCGCTGGGCGTTCGAGCAGGGTTACCCGCTCACCTGACGGCTCGCCGGTTGCGGCGAACCGCTTGCGCTTCCGAAGTGGCTAATGCCACTATCCATGAAGTGGCTAAGGCCACTTGGATGGGAAGGGGGCGCGGCGTGACGAGTCGGCAGCCGGAGCAAGGTGCGCGGTTAGCTTGCCGGGGGTGTCGGGGGCGTGGGTGGAAGCGCGTCGGCTCCCGGACGGCGCTGGCGCTCTCCACGGCCAATGGCCGTAGCCGTGCCACGTCGAAGCGGCGCTGCCTCGACTGCGACGGCAGCGGCAAGGAGTGAGCACGCATGGCTTACACGATCGACCGTCACCCCTGCGAGGACTCACCGCGGCTCGGAGCGATGACCTTGCATCCGGAGCCCGAGTCGGTGCCCCGCGCCCGGCGCTGGTTCCGGAAGTTCATCGCCCCGTACAACCCGGCCTGCTCCATCGACGACTGCACACTGATGATCTCGGAGCTGGTGACCAACGCCATCCGCTACGGGAGGTCGGATGACCCCTGGCTGGTGCGGGTCGAGTGGTACCGCGAGGGAAGCGCGCTCCGCGTCGAGGTGCACAACCCGGGCTTCCCGACGAGTGTGCGGCTGCGGCACCCGGAGGCGGACGAGGCCCACGGGCGGGGGCTGCTCCTGGTCGACTCCATCGCCGATTCCTGGCACTCCGGGCCCAGCTGCTTCGGTGGGACGGTCGTCTCCTTCGTGGTGGCTGATGCCTGGCCGGCGTGATGGGACGACCTGCCTCTTCTGCTGGGGCGGTAGAACTGCTGTTGGTCTGGTCGACCAGTTGACTTGGCCGGTCTCAATGGGTGGCGTTCATCGCACATGAAGTGGAGCCACCGAAGTGCGTGCGTCTTGCGCGGACGCTTCAGTGGCGCATCGCCCGACCGTCGTCCGGGCGCTGGAGCTGCTGAAGCGGAACGGCGTGATCGTCCAAGGCCGAGCAGAAGGGCCAACGCCAGCCGCGCCTTCCGCCAGGCGCTCAAGGGCATCGACGGGATCAACGTCGACGGGCCGACGCCCTGGGAGCTCCGGGGCAGCTTTGTGTTCCTGCTGTCCTCTGATCGTGGCGTCCCGCTGGAAGTGATCTCCCGGCTCGTCGGGCACTCCGGGACGGCCGTGACCGAGGAGGTCCACCGGAAGCGGATCCGGTCCGTGATCCAGACCGGCGCCGTGGTCGTGGACGGGATCTTCGGCGCTGATCCGCAGCGGCCGTAGGCACGCGGGAACCGGTGGTCACGCAGATGGGCACGCAGACGAAACAGGTGAGGCACCTACTCAACTGAGTAGGTGCCTCACCTGGTGTTTCGGCTGTCGGGGTGGCGGGATTTGAACCCACGACCTCTTCGTCCCGAACGAGGTTCGGGCGCGATCGACAGCAGCCGGTTTGCTGTTTTTCCTGGTCAGGGCGTTGGGATGCCGTGGTCTCGGGCGGGCTCGGAGGGCCTCGGGGAGCGGGTTGGCTCCCAAATGGCTCCCAGCGGCTCGATCATTCGGAAGACTTCTTGCCCGATGCCGAGGCGAGGGATGAGCCAGTGCCATGCATCGCTGGTCTGCGTTGATTGAACGGCAGTACTCCTTGATCGACCAGCTCGTCCGTCATGCTGACGTATCTCCTTTCATCGCAGGGAGACTTGGTATCGGGTGTCGACCGGGGTTCGGACTACCGAGCGCGATCTCGGCGGATCCACTCACTATCGGTAACGCCAGATTTGCCGCAGCCGCAATACTTCGGTCGCCCAGTGGGCTTCAAGCTCCGAAGCCGGGATGCGTTCGCGGCCGAGGCTGAAGCGAACGTGGCGGTAGAGCCAATGCAGTGAAGCGTCCGTGCTGGTGATCAGTGTGGACAGCAAAGGTTCGTCGGCCGGTGTTTCCCGGTCCACGGCCACGAGCAACTCGCCTTGGTCATCGGGGTGCAGGTGAGGCAGGCCGCCGCCCATCCGCAGACGGAGATCTCTCCACGTCAAGAGTCTGCCGCCGCTACAGGCGGCGTCCGCGAGGATCTCGCGGACAGCGGCTGCGAGTTTGTCGATGGTCTCAATCGGGAGGCGATCAGCATGCCGTGGGTCGGCTGTGCCGTCCCTCTGCCGGGGGGACGCGTTCCGCGGTGCGGTTGTTTCCGCCGGCGCGGAACGCTCGTGCTCGACGGGCCTGTGGTCTTTCAACCGGCGTCGCCAGCGTTTCACTTCCCTGTCCTCCGCAGGGGGTAGCGGTTGGGCCAGTTGGCGGCGGAGCCTCACGATCTCGTCGAGTGTGTCAGCGAATTCATCCGCGGATCGGGTCTCACGGGTGCGGCCCAGCTCGGCGAGTAGCTGGCGAATCTTCCGAAGAGGCGGGTCCACTTGTTTCTTCGGGTCCCGCTCATGGCACCACGCCTTCACTTCACGCATGAAGGGCGTGTACTTCTCCCGGCCGGTCGGTGACAGTCGTCGTGCGTAGACCGGGCCCGCCAGGCGTCGGGCCGTCTCTACTGCCGCCAGATCTCCGGCTTCCTGGGCGGCGCCGATCTCCTGGACGAGCCACTCGAATTCGGCCCGTGCCTCGGCAAAAGCGGCGAGCTGTGTCGCTTCCGTCGAGTCTTCGGCGGGCACCGCGTCGTGAGCCTGCTCGGATTCACGGGTGCTGATCCACTCCCGCATGTCAGCACGCAGACGGTGGAGACGCTCTCGCACCTCTCCCGTGAGCTCGTGGTCGCTGATCCTCTCCGCCTCTTGCCGAAGCTTTACTGCCTCTGCCAGATCGCTGGCAATCCTCGCTGTCACGAAGAGCTCCGAGATGCGGGCGACACTCCGCGCCGCCTCGATCCGCCGATCGTGCTCTCCTTGGCCGACCGCCGTGGAGTCGTTCGGTCCTCCGCCACGGGCCTTGAAATGCTGCTGTATCGAATTCCTGCTGTCGGCAGGTCGGCTGGCTGGCTCCAGGGGCGTGATCGGGCGGCCGATCAGGCGGTCGAGTTCATTCAGGACGGGGTCACTGGCCTTCAGCCAGGAACGGAGAGTGCGGCTCTCACGACGGGCGTCGCGATACTGCCAGGCGTGCGCCTCGCCTTGTGCGATGGCTTGCGCCAAGCGAGTGGCGCGACGGCCGCTTGATCGGAGGAGCACAGCTCCCGCTTCTCGCAGCCTCGCCCGTATGACCACCAACTGTCGGGATGCCTCGACAGAGTCGGAGTGCCGGGTTGCCTCCTTTGTGTCGGTAACTGCCTCGGTGGGTGATGCCGCGGAAGGCGTCGGTACGGGCGCTGGCTTGTGGCCATACGCCTCATGCGCTTTCCTGATCGCGGCCTCACCCCACCGGCGCAGAGCAGTCTCCGAGGCCGGAGCAGCGGCTCCGAGCAACCGCAGGACGGTGCCCAGGTAAGGAAGAGGGCGCCCGGAGCTGGCGACGATCAGGACGCACAGCAGCGGCCGGTCGGGGCTCAGTGGCTTGTCCACCGCGACCAGCAGGTCTCGACGTTTGGGGTCCGGCAGGTGAGCGAGGTCGAGCCCAGTTCGGCGGGCGAGCTCGTGCCATGTGGTCGTGGTGCCTTCTCGAGCCACTCGTTCCAGTGCCTGTCGGAGCACGGTCGCCACCCTGCTGCGTATGGGCTCAGCAGGCGTGGTCTCGGTGCGAACAGGTGATGAGCGAGGTGCTGTGTCGAGTTGCTCGTCAAGGGCCACGCTGGGGCGCCACAGGCCGGTGCGTTCTGCGTCCAGACCGTTGAGCTGCACAAGACTGTCTGCACGGACCGCCCACGATGAGCCGTTTCCTTCATCAGGGTCCGTAATCAGCAGCCGCACCGCGCCCGACAACTGGTAAACGTACTGTTCTGTGGGAACCGGGATCTTTTCGGGCAGCGACAGGTGGGCCCGGATGATGCGGCTCCCCGCCGGCTTGACGAAGCCCGACACCAGATGCCGGCCGGGCACGGCGAACGGCGACGTTGCCGGGGGCGCGGTTTCCGTGTCCACCGCGAAAACGATCTCGGTGCCGCGCAACGGCAGGCTGCCCGGGAGCGGGTCCATGCGCATGCCGCCCTCGCGGATGATTCCCTCGGCACGCAGTTCCTCAAGGGCAGGTGTCACGAGGCCGCTGTTGGTCATCCGGCACTGCTCAAGAGGCGCCCACGCGACAGTACGGTTCTCGGTCGCGGTGCCGATGAGAACGCGACGGTCATTACCCTTCGTCTCGCACCGCACACGCAGGGCGTAACCCTGGCGGGCCACCATGTCGCGAGTGATCACACCGTCGGGCCCGAAGACCCACTCAATATGACCTTCCTTGGCCCCCAGACTGTCCGCGGCCTTGCGCCAGCTCCGGTAGTCCTCCGGATGCAGTTCGAACCGAAGGTGCTGTTCCGTGGCGCGTAGCCAGAAGTCCACTGCGTCGCCCGGGCCGTGCCCGAGGCTGCGCAACTCGGCCTGAGCCGCGTGCCCCTGGTTCGCCAGCCACCGGGTCACATGCACCTTGATGAACAGGTGATCGGCGCTGTCCACGCCGTTGGCGGTGCGGTGGCATACCGCGCGGTCTCCGCGGCGGTCCGGGTAGTGGGAGAAGTGACAGACCTTGGTCTCGTACCGCTTGGTCATCAGCTTTTCCCCGCAGCCGCCGAGGAGCGTGCCGCACCAGAAACGGTCAGTGCCGAACTGACGACGGAACTCGTCCAGGTTGTGCGGTTCCTCGGGGAGGATGACGGGCTGGTCCGAGTCCCGTCCCCCGATGACTGCGGTCTGGACGAGACGGGTGTCGATCTGCGGCACCTTCAATCCTCCGAAGCAGACGTACGACAACATGCGGGCAAGGCAAGTGAATTGAGGATGGACCCCTCCATGCGATCGCACAACATGTGAAGTGCGACTTGGAGGGCCCAACGGATCGGACGGGTTCTGCTGCCGGCGTCCAACACTTTGGTGTATTCGAGGCCTTGACCTTCCGAGGCCAGCGTTTCCCGCCAGGCGGTCGAGACCGTTGCTGTCCGAGAGACCCGCTTCGCCCGTTGTGCTGAACCGTCTAACCTGCGGAACATGATTCGTGCGGTGGTGTTCGATGTCGGTGAGTGCCTCGTTGACGAGACCCGGGAGTACGGGACGTGGGCGGACTGGCTGGGGGTGCCGCGGCACACCTTCGCGGCCATGTTCGGCGCCGTCATCGCGCAGGGGCGCGACTACCGGGAGACCTTCCAGGAGTTCCGGCCCGGGTTCGACCTGACCGAAGAGCGGGAGAAGCGCGCGGCTGCCGGGCAACCGGAGTGGTTCGGCGAGGGGGACCTGTACCCGGACGTTCGACCGACGCTGGCCGCGCTGCGCGAGGCGGGGCTGTGGGTGGGTATCGCCGGGAACCAGACCGTCCGGGCTGGCGGCTTGCTGCGGGGGCTGGACCTTCCGTCCGACATGATCGCCACCAGTGACGATTGGGGGGGCGTCGAAGCCGGACGTGAGGTTCTTCGAGCACGTCATCGAGGCGGCGCCTGCCGAGCCGGGGGAAATCCTGTACGTCGGTGACCGGCTCGACAACGACATCCGCCCGGCCGTGCAGGCCGGTCTTCTGACCGCCCTGATCCGGCGTGGGCCCTGGGGCACGATCCAGCAGCGTGACCCGGACGCGGACGCGATCACGACGATGCGCATCGACTCACTCGCGGAGCTGCCGGAGAAGATCGTCAAGTTCAACGCTGAAGGGCGCTGACCGTCGTACCCCAGTCGTAGAGACGATCATCGAGGTCCCGCACGCACTGCTCGTTCTGCCACGGAGCGAGCGTGCGGCGGACCTCGCGGACGCGTTCCATGCCGGTGGCGTACCAGGTGATCATCAGTTGATCGAGGGCCTGGATGGCGTAGCGGCACACTTCCTCCGGCCTTCCATCGCGGCTTCGACCGCGGCTAGGTCGCCGAGGACGACAGTGCGCTGCTTGCCCGACTCGGGTGGCAGGCAGTCAGCTGGACGGTACTGCGGTCTTGCGGCGTGTACCTCGACCAGTTACACCAGTGACCTTCGCACCGCGTCGGCCAACGAGGTCGCACGCACATCATCGGGCCCCCCGATGATGTGGTTCATCACGTAGCCAAAGGCGATGCCGTGCTCCGGGTCGGCGAAGCCGAGTGAGCCGCCTCGGCCCGTGTGGCCGAAGGCGTTCGGGCCGGTCATGGGGTTGGCCTTGGTGGGCAGCATGTAGCCGGTGCTGAATCGGCTTGGGATCAGCATCACCTGATCTTTCCCGCCGACCTGCTCTCTGGTCGCTGACGCCAGGGTTTCCGGGGTGAGCAGGCGAACGCCGTCCACCTCGCCGATCAGCGCGGCGTACATGCGCCCAAGTGCGCGCGCGGTGCCGATGCCATTGGAGGCCGGGAGTTCCACGGCCTGCACCTCCGGTGAGTCGAAGTCGATCTCGGCGGGGTCGGTGACCGCGTACGCCCTGTTGCTGAATGAGTTCGGGTCGCGCCAGGCGGCGACCTGTTCGCGGAGTTCCTCCGGAAGCGACTCGGCGGGCATGGTGGTGAGGTCGACATCCGGCCGCCGGTACACCATGCGGCTGACCCGGTCGCGCTCGCTTGCCGGCAAGCCGATGAAGAAGTCCAGCCCGAGGGAGGCCGCGATCTCGGCGGCGAAGAAGCGGCCCGGTGTGCGGCCGGACACGCGGCGGATCACTTCGCCGATCAGCCAGCCCCAGGTCCGTCCGTGGTACCCGTGCGCCGTGCCCGGAGCCCAAAGAGGGCGCTGGACGGCCAGTGCGGCCGCCATCGGATGCCAGGCCAACGCCTCCTTCAGCGGCACTGGTTGATCCAGCGCGACCAAGCCGGCTTGGTGGGACAGGAGCCAGCGCACCGGGATGTCCGCCTTGCCGTTCGCGGCGAACTCCGGCCAGTACTTCGCCACCGGCGCGTCCAGGTCCAGTGCGCCGCGTTGGGCCAGCATGTGCGCCGCGGTTGCGGTCGCTCCCTTGGTCGCCGAGTAGACCAGTTGCAGCGTGTCCCGTGTCCACGGACGACCGGTTTCGGGGTCGGCGACGCCGCCCCACAGGTCCACCACCGGCTGGCCGTACTGGTACACGCATACCGCCGCACCGATGTCCCCATGTTGGGCGAAGTTCGCCGCGAATGCCTCACGCACCGGTTCGAACCCGGGTGCCACCTCACCGCCGATCGTCGTCATGCCATTCATCCTGGCAGTTCGGCCGCTCTCCCCGGCGAGGCGGGCTCGTCCTCGGCGTCCAAGGCGGTGCCTGTCAGACGGCAACGGGCAGTTCCTGTAGGCGCTCGCGGAACTCGCGGACAGAAGGGGCGGACTTGTGCGGTTCGAGCCGCGCAGAGAACTCCTTCAGGCGGTCCAGAGCCCGTACGGAGCTGACACTGTCCTCCAGGAGTCCGGCGCCGTAGTTCGCGGCGTCCAGCGCTCCCTCCAGGTCACCGCCGACGAGCCGTGCCTCAGCCAGGCGGCTAGACCGTACGGCCTTGTCCCGGGGAGCCGCGCTTTCCACGGAGGTCTGCAGGGAACTCGTCGCGCGCTCCACCTGCCCGGAGCGCAACAGGACCTTGCCCTCGGTCGACCTCAACTGCGCCTCGCCGAACCAGTCGAGCCAGTCCGGGTTCTCCTCCGCCGCATCACGCTCCCAGAGGGAAGTGGCGCGGTTCAGTGCCGTTCCGGCCTTGCGGTGGTAGCCGTCGCGTGACAGCGCCTCGGCCTTGTGCAGGTAGAGGAAGGACTGGGTGCAGGACGACAGCGAACGGGGAGCGTTGTCGATGGCGGTCGAGATGAGGTCGACCCGCTCGGCGGTGCGTCCGGCCTCGGAGACGTGCACTCCCATCTCCGCGAGGATGAAGGCGCCGAAGGCGTCGTCCCCGGCGGTACGGGCGCTGCGCAGGGCGCCGACGTAGTAGCGCTGGCCGGCGGATCGCAGGCCGGCGTCGTAGGCCATCCAGCCGGTCAGGTGCGACACTCGGGCCGCCAGCGCGTACAGGCGGAGGCGGACCCTGTCGGTGTACCGCCCACCGCTGAGGAGACCGGTGACCAGAGCGAGATCACCGCGTGCCTGCTCCAGAAGCCGGGCGCCTCCGAGCTGGTCGTCGAGCGTGCGGAGGGTGCAGATACGCTGCTCGATCGTCGAGACCATCGTGTCCGTGACCCGGTCACCGTTGAGCGCCGAGGCGAAGGCGGAGGGTGCGTCCACCCAGCTCGCCGCGAGCCCCGTCAAGGCGGCGCCGGTGATGGTGAGAAAGCCCCGGCGGTCCATGCGGCCACTCCCCACCAGATCGGACAGTGCCTCGACCGTACCGGCCTCGGTCCACGGAGCGGTGAGCCCCGTCACCTCCCAGACCGGGAGCCACCGGGGCCATCCTTCCGCGCGCACCTGTTCGTCCGGGACGCGCAGCAGGTCGGCGAGGACACGCTGGGCATCCGCATCCGGCTCCTGTCCCTGCTCCCACTTCCATACGGTCGTCCGGTTGGTCGCCAGGGGGGTCCCGAGCGACCTCCCGTGCTTCTGCATGAGCCGGGCGAATTCGGCCTTCCCCCACCCGCGCGTCTGGAGGACGAAGCTCAGCGGATGAACTGCTAACGGCTCACCAGGCACGTCATCACTCCCGTCATCCCCCCACGGCGTAGTTGGAAGGTTACTTCTCGTGTCCGTGTCTGGGGAGGGCGCCCCAGGAGAAACCCCCTAGAAACGTTCCGACGTGCGTGCTGGCGCCGTTGACTGAGTATCAGCCGTCCATGGAGCACGCCCAGGGTGCTCGCTCTCGTAACGGCTCCTCAGATCGGCGGCTCCATTCCCGTGTCCCTGTCAGGGATGGAGCCGCTCTCCAGCTCTTCGGAGGCGTCCGCCATGCCCACGCTCGTCCATCGGTTCGTCCTCGCGGGTACGGAAAGGGAAGTGCCCCTCGCCCGGCGCGTAGTCGTCGACAAAGTGCGCACGTGGGGTGTGCCGATGGATGAGGAGGCAGCTGACGCCGTTCGCCTCGTCGCCTCCGAGCTCATCACCAACGCCGTAGTCCATGGGGCGGGGCCGGTCACCGTCACGTTGTACCACCGGCCCGGTCGCTTGGTGATCGACGTCCTTGACGGCAACCCATCCGCCCCGCAGATGGGTTGTGCTCAGGCCGACGACGAGAGCGGGCGCGGCCTGGTGCTGGTCGGCCTTCTCGCGGCGCGGTGTACCTGGGAGCCCTCCGACCATGGGAAGCGCGTATGGGCGGAGATCGTGCTTCCTACGGCGGCGCCTGCCATCCGAGCTGCCGTTCTGCGCAAGTTATTCGCGTTGCGGCCGAAGCGTGGAGTCGTAGCCGAGTCCAAGTCGCTCGTTCTGGCAGTCGCGTGATGGGACGGCACGCAGTACGAGCGGCTCCGCCTTCTGGTCCTGATGTGGTGTTCCGGCCCACCCGCCGCGACATCGACCCCGTCACAGGGGAGCCCACTGCTTACGCCCTGTGGGACCGCCATGAATGGCACTCGCGTGGTGAGTGCTGGCTGTGGTGCGGACGTGACGACGTCGAGGTGACGTGGATCGGTCCCGTCCGGTCGAGCGGTATGCACGCGGCCCTCTACGCCTGCCGCGCGTGTCTGTACGAACTGGACCAGCGCGTCCTGGAGGTCAGCATGCGCCAGGACGCGGACGTCCTGCCGATGACCAGCCGGGCTGCCCGGCCGCCGGTGTAGCGCTGCGGCTCATCGCGTCACCCAATGACCGCCGCCCCACGGAAATCCACTTCTCCCACGGCCGTGGGGCGGCCACTACCTCCCGCCGGAGCCCTGGCGGGAGAACCGAAGAGGAAGGAGTACGAGGTGGCAGAGCGCACGACACCGCCTCCGGCCCGGAGCGGCCTCCTGATGGCGGTGGAAGAGCTGACCGCCGTCCACGACCGGTACGACAGCCTCCGGTCCGACAACGCCGGAAGTTCCGGCGACGCGCCGTGGCCGGGCGGCGACGGCAACCTGCACGACAGCGAGTAGGCACCAAGCGGTGGGGCCGGCACGACTGGCCGTGCCGGCCCCACCGTGCCCGCATCACGTGGTCGAACCCATGGAGGACGCAGCGATGGAACATCGATTGATCAGCGCTATCGAGACAGCGCTCGGGTGGAGCGGAGCGGAGGAGCTGGGCAAGAGCTTCGTACGGGGGAGCATGGACGACCCCGCACTCGTCTCCCGCCTTCTGACTCCGAACCGCCTGCTCGACATCGCGATGCGCAGGAGCCTCAACCGCCCGCAGTTCCGGTGCTTCCAGAAGGGCGAGGAGGTGCACCCGGCCGTCTACTACACCGACAGCGTCAGCCCCCGGGGCCAGAGCATCCCCATGGTCAACATGCGCAGCCTCGGAAGGCTCCTGCGGGAAGGTGCGACGCTCATCCTCGACCAGGCCAACGTCTTCGATCCGACGATGGAGGTCGCGTGCCGGGCGCTGCAGTGGTGGTCCCATGAGCGCGTGCAGGTCAACGCGTACCTGACGACGAACGACGCCGACGGCTTCCCCCTGCACTGGGACGACCACGATGTCGTGATCGTGCAGCTCGCGGGCGAGAAGGAGTGGGAGGTGCGCTCGACCTCGCGCAAGGTCCCCATGTACCGGGACTCGGACCCCAACAACACCCCGAGTGACGAGAGCATCTGGTCCGGCCTCCTGAAGGCCGGCGACGTCATGCACATCCCCCGAGGGCACTGGCATCAGGCGACCCGGACCGGCAGCGGCTCGGGAAAGAGCCTTCACGTCACGTTCGGCATCACCAAACGCACGGGAGCGAGCTGGCTCGCCTGGCTGGCCGACTGGTGCCGCGAAAACGAGATCTTCCGGCACGACCTGGACCGCTGGCATGAGCCCGACAGCGAGGCTCTGACCAAGGCCGCCGCAATGCTGGTCGGCGAACGGTCTCCAGCCGACTTCCTGGCCGCGCACGAGCAGGAGACGGCGCTGCCGCGCCACGTGCCGTTCCTCGACGTCCTCGGGCCGCTCGACGGCGTGGTGTGCACCACCCACTTCCCTCCCCGGGTCTTGGAGAACGGGGCGACCGTCGACGTGGTGGCCGCAGGGAAGAAGCTCACCCTCACGGCCAAGGCCCTGCCCGCACTGCGGACGCTGCTGAGCGGCAGGCCGGTCCCGCTGGAGCGGGCCGCGGCCGTCGTCGGGGCCGAGGTAACGGAGCTGGCCGAGATCCTGGTGAAGGAGGAGCTGTGCGCGGTGCTGACACCCGAGTTGTCCTCGGGCTACACCGGTCTCGTCACGAACGCCGTCTCCTGACCGGAGCGCTTGATCTCGGTGTCACCGCACTCGACACCAGCACCAACTACCTCGGCTTCCGCTCGCATCGGATCCTGGCGCGGACAGCCGGTGATCTGCTGCCGAAGTTCACGGTCTCCACGAAGGTCGGATACTTCCCGGGGCGGAACGGCGGGGAGCACTGCCTGGATCCCGTACGGCTGCACGCGGCTGTGGAACAGGCGGCCGAGGAGCTCGGGCGGGAGCCCGACCTGCTGTTCCTGCACAACCCAGAACACTCGCTCCGTGAGGGCGCCCCGCATGGCCGGGACGTGCTGGCGCAGGCGTGCACCGCCCTCGACGACGCTGCGGCGAAAGGGCTGTGCGCCGCCTGGGGCGTCGCGTCCTGGGACCCGTCACCGCTGCTGAACCTGATCGACCCGACCGCACCGAGGCCGTCGGTCCTCATGGTCCGCGCCGGCCTGCTGGTCGGAGTCAGAACGCTCGATGCCGCGGACGCCCTCATCAAAGCATGGGACCTGGGCGACGGTGCGGTGTGGGGGATGAGCCCCTTCGGAGGCAGCACCAGCGCCCCGGTGTGGGCCAGGATCGACCCACGCGTCTTCCTACGGGACAGCAGTCGGCTCTCCCGCGTGCAGGCAGCCTTTCGGGCGGCCTATCACCTCCCGCGGGTTGGCGCCGTTGCGGTGGGCGCCGACGAACCCGCTCATCTGGGTGAGCTCGTCGACGCCCTGACCGGCGAGGTCGAGGAGCGGATCATCCAGGAGTACCGGAGACTCCTTCGTGACCGCTCGCAGGGTCAGCCCGCCTGAAGCTCCTCGATGACCTGCTCGGCCATGCGTCGCGCGGGTTCCAACCGAGGGTCCTCCGGATGCGCGTACGGTCCGAGGATCTTCGAGCAGACGAACAACGTCATCAGCTTGCCGTCCCGGCTCTCGAAGTCGCGCCGGCGCTCCTGCCGTACGCGATCGGCCAGAGCGGGGACGGCAAGCGAACTCACCCAAAGTGATGCGGAGTCCAGCCCCTGCGGTGCGTTTCCCCAGTCCTCCCAGTCGAAGAGGTTGAACACCGGAGCAGTCAGGTTGGCCCAGTTCAGGTCCGCATGGGCCGGCACCCATTGCTGGACGGTCGTATCGAAGTCGCCGGGGAAGACACCGCGAATGGACTCGGTGACCAGTTCCTGGGTGATGGTGTCGGTGTCCGGTGTGGCGGTCCGCCTCGTCCTATGAGCCGCCAGCGCGTCCAGCGAGGCGTTCAACGCCTCCCACCACTCATCCGGCAGTTCCGGGGCTTCGCTCAAGACGGCGCTTCCGACGGGAGCGGCCGGCAGGAGGCTGGTTTCGTCGGCCCGCCACATCACCGGTCCATCCGCGTCCCGCCAGACCACACATCCCTGCCATGTCGGCTGGGCGACGCCTTCCAGACGGGCGGCACACTCGGTGCCGTTCCACCCTTGATCGGCGATCTTGTCGGGCGAGCGCCGCTCGACCCGGACCCAGGTATCGCGGTCTGTCCGGGCTCCCACAGACCGGCGTTTGCGCACCACCGTATCCGGGAGCAGGCGCACCTGGAGAGACCGCGCGACGCGATCAAGAACCTCGTCAACCGGCTGCACCCGTAGGTCAACAGCCTGACCCGTGGAGACCGAGAGCGTCATGCACGCGACCGTAGCAGCGGGGCGGCGGGAGACAGTCCGACACGAGGAACCGGCGGCAACCGTCAGCTACATCCATCCAGCACCTCACAGGACGGTGGCCCACATGAGCCTGTTCACCGGAACCACCAGGTAATACCGCCAGTTCCGCCCCGGCATCCCCGAAGACGTCGTCACGGTCATCGACCAGGCCGTCCCTGTAGTCCGGGTTGTGCGGTGGGTGGACCGGAGACCGGCCTTGTTCGAGTGAGGGGTCGACGTGACCGTAGGGCACCGGTAGCCGACTGGAGGGGACCAGCTTGTGTTCGTCTTTCCCGCGGGGCCGTTCCTTGCGGTGAACGGCCCCGCGGTTGCTGGTGATTACCTGCGGTGTCGGCGGTGCTGGTCGACGGCGATGGAGACGGGTCCGAGCGGGGCAGCGTAGGGCAGTGAGTCCGTGGCCCGGGTGCTGTGCTGGGAGATCACCGTCACGTTGGCGGGCAGGTCGGCCATGCGTCGCAGACGCCAGACGAGGACGTCGCTGACGGACTCGGCGGTGTGCAGTTCACGTTGGGCGACGGCTTTGTGCAGCAGCGCTTGTGGGTCATGGCCGGCCTGGTAGGCGTGCGTGATGGTGGCTGCCAGGGCGGACCAGCCCGGTTCGCCGAGCACCCGCTCGGCGATCTGTGGCGCGGTGGTGCGCAGAAGGGCGGCGGACCAGTCGCGTACGGGCTGGGCCAGGCGCAGGCCCTGGGCTCGCAGGCGGGCCATCGATTCCTCGCTGGCCGCGGCGTACGCGGCCTGGAGGTGGGTGGCGGCCTGCCGTGCGGCTGCGGCTTGCTGGGCGTGCTGGCGCTGGGCGTGCCAGTGTGCGGCGGCGAGGGCGAGGAAGAAGAGTGTGTCGATCACCATGGCGGTGGTGGCGCCGTCCTCGCCCCGGCCGAGTGCCGGGCCGCTACGGACCAGGTCTCGGGCTGCGCGTCGTAGCTGCTGACTGTGGCAGAACTCTGCTCGGGTGTGGGAGCGGGAGGCCCGTTCGAACGCCCAGGCCGCTTCGCGTAGCTGCTGGCGGGTGTGGAGGGCGGAGGTCTTGGCGAGGGCGTCGAGGACCTCGCCGGTGGCGGCGATCTGCGCTGCCGCGGCGCCGTCGTCGCCGTGGTCGATGACGAGCAGGGCCGCCCATGCCGCGTGTGTGGTGGTGCGCCGTGCGGCGGACGGCGCTGGCTGCTGTGCGGCCCCATGGTCCTGGCGGCCGGTGCTGCCCGGCGCCGACGCGACGGCAGCTGTGTTGAAGCGGTCCCGGATGCGGGGCAGGGACAGGTCGGGGGCGAGCGTCGAGCCTGCGTAGAAGACCGGTTCGCCGTCCTTGTTGCGATCGCCGGGCAGGGCGACGGTGTAACCGCGCAGGTCACCGGAGGGCAGCACGCTGGTGCGGACCAGAAGCCCGGCGGCCTTGAGCCGGTCGAAGAACTCGGTCTCGGTGGCGGCGCCGGCCGCCGCGCGGCGGACGGTTTCGCGCAGCTCCTCCCGCACGGTGCGTTCCCTGCCCTGGCGCTCGGCCTTGTGGCGTTCGGCGCTGGTGGGGCGCTTGGCGGCGGTGCCGTCACCAGGGGCGACGCGGTGCAGGCCGTACTCGGTTTCGATGAGGCGGGCCTCGGCCTGGGCGCGTTTGCCGGAGCGGTGGTGGTCGGGGCGGCGGCCGTCTTCGCGGATGAGGGTGGCGATGATGTGGATGTGGTCGGTGGCGTGGCGGACGGCGGCCCAGCGGCAGCCGGCGCCGTCGCCGGGGTCGATGCCGGTGGCGGCGACCATGCGGCAGGCGATCTTGGCCCACTGCTCGTCGTACAGGATCGGGTCGCCGGGGGCGGCGCGCACGGAGCAGTGCCAGACGTGCTTGTCCGGGCGCTGCCCGGAGCCGAGGAGGGCCAGGGGCTGGTCGAGGAGGTGCTGGAGGTCCTTCTTCGTCACCGAGGGGTCGCGGCCGGGGTCGGGGGCTATGTCGTCGAAGGAGGCGACCAGGTGGGGGTCGACGTGTTCCTCGTGGGTGCCCCTGCCGTACAGGTAGTGCAGGAGGCCGAGAGTGTTGCTGCCCTGCTGGTGGATCCGGGGGATCAAGCCGCCTGGTCCTCCCGCCGGTTGGTGATCCTGTCGGCCGCCCGCTGGACGGCCTGCGCGGCGCGTCGCAGACCGTCGAGAGCAGCGGCGAAGTGCGGTGCGTCAGCACCGGAGTTGAGGGCCTTGGCGATCTGGTTGACGTTGCTGCCGGCCCAGCCGAGCTGACGGCGCACGCCGAACAGCGCGGTCAGGACATCCCGCTCGGTGGCGATGGCGGCCGCGGTGCGGGACTGGTCGCGGGCGGCGGCCAGGGCGGAGTAGGCCAAAAACCCGGCCACGCTCATGCCGACGTGCTCGGCACCGGATCGGATGATGGCGAGCTCGTGGTCGTTGAGGCGGACGCTGTGGGCGGGACGCTGCTTCTTGTCGCGCGGACGCGACTTGCCCTTCCCGGCCCTGGCCGTGCGGCCGGCCCTGCCCGGCTGCGGTCCGCCCTCGGTCGCAGCCTTCCCGTCCGGCGCCCCCTGGTGCCGGACGGGCCCCGCCACCCCCGGGGCGGGGTCGGGTTCGAGCGCACCCCCCGCGGGGGAGTGTCCGGACCTCCAACTTGCTCCGCCTGGGGCAGGGGTGGTCGGCAGGAGATCCTCGTGGGTGGTGGGGTCGTGGTGGTGCGGGGTGTGCATTGTTCCTCCGTGTCGGGGCGTGGTTGGGAGCGCTGAAGCTGTGGGGATCAGCGGGGTTGATCGCTGGCTGCGGCCTTGAGTTGGGCCTTGAACTCGCGGACGATCCGTCCGACGTCGTCGCTGGAGACGGTGTGGCCGGCGGCGCGCAGGGCGTCCTCGACCCGGTCGCGTCCGACGCTGCCGGTCTCCTCGTACATGCGGTGGGTGAAGCTGAGGATGACCTCGTCGGAGGCGCGAGATTTACGGGCCTCGTGTTTCTTCGGGGCAGCCGGTTTTCGCTTGGGCCTGCCCGGAGCGCTGCCCGAGGTGTTGCCCGTGAGTGGCGGGCAGTCGTCGGTTGCTGCCCGTGTGGGCAGTCCTGGCGCAAGGCGGGCAGCTGGGGGCACCTCGTCGTCGCCCGGGTCTGATGAATGCGGGCGGGCAGCGTCCTCTGTCCGTGGCGCTGGTTCCGGGCGGGCGGTGCCCAGACTGTTGTGCCCGGATCCACGGGCGGTGTACGAGGCCGGGGCGTGCCAGCGCGGCGGCAGCGTGACAGACGCGAGGTCGAGGGCCTGCTTGCGGGTGGCGAGCTTGCGCAGCAGCAGTTCGTCCTGGAGCGGATCACCGTCGACGTCGGCCTGTTCCAGGGCCTGGTGCAGGCGCTCTGCCAGGCGTCGTCCCCGTCGTCTGCCGCGCTGCCGGTCGGTCATCGCCTCGGCGCGGAGGATCAGGGCGACGGATTCACTCAGCGCGCGCTCGCGGATGAGCCGGGCGGCATCCGCGTCCTGGTCGGCGATGCCCAGTCGGGCCAGCAGGCGTTCGCGTGCCTGGCGGACGAGGACGGCGGCCAGGCTGCGTGAGGCGGCGTCGGGGGTGCGGTGGCGCAGCTCGATGCCCATGGCCAGGTGCCACAGCATCGCGGCCATGACCGGGCCGACGAAGGCTCGCACCGTGCCGCCGACCAGCCCTGACTCGGCGTAGGCGGGCAGGATCTGGACGGCGGTGATGACCCAGGTGAGGGTGCCGGGCAGGCCGGGTGCCTGCTTCGGACCGTTCAGGTTCTGGCGCGCCATCAGCGCGGTGGCGAACAGGGCCAGCTCGGCGACGGCGAACATCGCGACGCGCTCGGCGGTGCTGCCCATGTCGAGGTAGTCGGCGGCGAACCGCCAGCTGGTGTCCGCGCTGTAGGCGGTGCAACCGATCGCGGCCACGGCAGCGACGCGCACTGCGACGGTCCCGCGCCACCGGTTGGCGCCGGGCGGCTGCCGGCGCTGCTGGCGGATCATCCACCCGGTGAACAGGGCGAGTAGCACGAGCAGGACGAGCAGCACCGCTGTCAGTGCAGGCGAGGCAGCCCAGTCCGGCAGGAGCGAGGCATTGCCGTGTTCCGTGGCCTGGGCTGTCGAGGCGGGGGAGGGCAAGTCAGGTCTCTCCAGGGGTGCGGTGGGGCTTGTGGGGCGGTAGTGAGCGGCGTTCACGGAGGGGGCGTACACGCGGGCCCCCTTCTAAAGGGGGCCCGCGCGTGATCGCTCGGGCGCGTGTACGGCGTGGACGCTCGCGTGATCGCTTGACCTGTGGTTTTGCGGTGAGCGTGTGCGCTGTGAGCGGTTCACTGCGGGGTGTTCGCGTGAGGGCCGCGTGTACGGTCGCGTGATCGCTTCGCGTGGGCCGGCGGGAGCTCAGCCGACGGCGGTGAGGTGGCGGGCGGAGGCGTAGTAGCGGGTCTGCTGTCCGCCTCCGGCTCCTCCGGCGATGCCGTCGGCCTTGGTGGCCAGGCCGCTGTCGACGAGGCGGGCCAGGTGGCGTCGTGCCTTCTCCACGTCGGCGCGGTCGGGGTCGCCTCCGCCGATCAGGACCGCTGCCAGGTCGCGGGCGCTCAGCCCGTTCGGGGCGTTGCGGAGCAGGACGGCGGGGTCCTTGCTGGGGTCGACCGTGGTGGTGCCGCGCACGTGGTCGTGGGTGACATCCAGCGGGCCGATCTCCCCGGTGGGGGTCTTGAGGTGGTGGAGGGTGACGGCGGGGTCGCCGGCCTTGCCGGTGACGAACAGGACGCTGCCCGCGCCGGAGACGTACCAGGTGGAGCCGTAGACCTGGTCCAGGCTGGGGCGCTGGCCGCGTGGGGCGTCGGCGGTGGCCTTGCGCTGGTGGTGCAGCTCCATGATCTCCACGCCGTTGCGCAGCGCGCGGTTGCGGGCGTTGTGGAAGGCGACCGCGAGGCTGTCGTCGACCATCGTGCTGACGGCGTCCTTGAGGCTGTCGATCACGATGGTGTCGGCCCGGTGGGCGGTGGCGAGGTCGGCGAGGAGGTCGGGCTCCTTGTCCAGGCTGGCGGGCAGCGGGCCCTGCCAGACGACGAGCCGGTCCCGCAGAATCTTCTCGTCGGTGGGGAAGACACGGCGGTCCATGGCCTTGGCGATCTGCTTGGGGCGGTCCATGGCCAGGTAGAGCACCCGCCTGCTGGGCGCGACCGGCATCTCCAGGACCGTCTCCTGGAGGCCGAGGCGCGCGAAGACGACCTGGTGGGCCAGGGTGGTCTTACCGACGCCGGGAGCGCCGACGATCATGAGGCTCTCGCCCGATGCCCAAACGGTCTTGTCGCGGGTTCCCCACAGGGGTTCGGTGTCGGCCCCGGTCTCCTTGACGAAGCACCATCCGTCGACGGCGAACCGAGACAGGCGGCCTTGACCCGAGGCGAGCGCGCGCTCGCGTTCGGCACGCACCGTCGCCTCGATGTCGCTGCGTATCTCGTCAGGATCGGCGCCGGGCTCCTGGGCGCGCTGGACGGTGCGTACGGCGGAGGCCAGCAGCCGGCGCAGGTCGGCCTTCTTGCGGATGATCTCCGCGTGGTACTCCGCGTTGCCGGTGCCGTAGAGCGCGTCGGCGAGCTGGTGCAGGTAGGCGGGGCCGCCGACACGCTGCAGATCGCCCTGCTCCTGGAGCAGCTCGGTCAGGACGATCGGATCGGTCGGCCTGCCCTCGCGGTGCTGGGCGAGCAGTGCCCGCCAGACCGTCTCGTGCGCGGGCCGATAGAAGGCGTCGTCGCCCAGGACGGGCCGCACCGCGTCGATGACGTCGCTGTGGTGCATGCAGGCGCCGAGCACCGCGCGCTCGGCCTCCACGTTGAAAGGCTGTGTGGGCCCTTCCGGCGCTGACGCGTGGATGTCCATGGAGCGGGATGGCGTATTCGGTTGGGCATCGGTCATACTGGGCATCAGCTCCTCTGCTCGCGGGCCATACGGGACGGCAATCCCGGCCACGCGGGTCGATCGCTAGGGATGGCGGTTGAGAGGTTTGCGCTTGGCCCCCGGTGACAGCCGGGGGCTTTTTGCATGCGGCGCTACGCGGGGCGGGTCGCGGAGGCTCCTCGGGCTGGTGGGGGCGGGGCTACCACCATGCCACACTAATTGCCGATCGCAGAAGTGTTCTGCATCTCGCAGAATACATGCTACTGTTCAGGGGTTGCTGCAAATGGCAGTGACTCGCTACGAACGGAAGGAGGTGGCTGTGGCAGATGAAGACGCCCCACAGGGCGTGCTGCTCAGCGGCGAGGCGAACGTCGCCGTGCGCATCAAGCTTGAGCGCGAGGCGCGCGGCTGGAGCACCAACGCCCTGTCCGACCGCCTGAACGAGGCCGGCTTCGAGATGAACCCATCGGCGGTCTGGCGCATCGAGAACGGCAAGCGCCGCATCAACCTCGACGAGGCCATCGGCTTCGCCGAGGTCTTCGGCATCGACCTGCGCAACCTCGTCGGCCCGCCCCAGCTTGCCGCCCAGGCCCGAGCCATGGAGCTCATCGACGCCGTCGTGGACGCCTTCCGCGAGACCCAGCACGCCAACGTCGCCTACACCCAGGCGCGCGACGCCCTGGACGCCTACCTCGCCGAGCACCCCGACATCCGCGAGGAAGCGGACGTGATGGTCTCCAACGCCATGGCCGAGGAGTCCGCCAAGCATCTGCTGAAGGCGTACGGACCGCCGACCGCCGCGCACCACGGCGAGGCCGACACCTCCGACGAGGCATAGCCTCCCGCTTCCATCCCATCCCGTCCTGGGCCCGCAAACCCCCAGCACGGGCATCCCCACCCCATCCCCAGCGATCGACCGGCGGGCTGGTGTTGCCGCACCATGCCCGCCAGAAGAGGAACCACCCCTTGCGCCAACCCGCGATACCCCCTGCCTCCGCACCGACTCCGTACTCGGACGCCGCCCTGCCCCGCCTCTACGTCCCGGAGGAGGTTGCGGCCGTCCTCGGCTGCTCCGCCTGGTGGGTCAAGGACCGTGCCCGTCGGCGGCTCATCCCCTTCACGCGCGTAGGCCGCGCCTACCGCTTCACCGGCGAGCACCTCGCGGAGATCATCCGCATGCACGAGGCCCGTCCTGCCTCCCCCCAGCAGCACCCGGCGGCTCGCGCTCCCAAGCCGCCAACTCCCCACCCTTCCCCGCCGCCTGCCGTGCCCACGGCTCGACTGCGTGCGCGGTCCCCACGCCGCGCACGCGAGAGCCAGTTCGGGACCGCCGCTTAGGACGACGACAGGGGAGGGGAAGTACACGTGGGTTTCGCGGAGAAGCGCGGAAACTACTGGCGCGGCCGGTACAAGACCGCGCCCGGCAAGCACCTCACGGTGGCCGACGACAACGGCAAGGCAATCCGGTTCGCCACCAAGGGCGAGGCCCAGCGCGCCGCGAGCGAGGCCGAGAACAAGTACCGGCGCGGCGACTGGCGCGACCCGGCGCTCGGCCAGGAGACCTTCGGCGAGTACGCGAACCGCTGGTACGAGGCCCAGGACCTGGCCGCCTCGACCATGCAGAACTACAAGCGCCACATCGAGGAGCACCTGCTCCCGGACTTCGAGGACATGGCGCTCGCTGGCATCCTGCGCACGGACGTCGACCTGTGGGAGAAGAAGGAGAAGGCCGTCTACGCGGCCTCCAGCGTCAAGACCTGGCGCTCGACGCTCCACCTGATCTTCGAGGACGCGATCGACGAGGGGGTGATCACGTCCAACCCGGCCGCGCGACGGCGCGGACGCGGCAAGCGCGCCGGCCGCTCCCGCGACCGCGGCCCGGAGAAGGTCGTCACCGACCCGCTCGGCATCCTGCTGACCGCCGAACGGGCCGCCCTGCTCTCCGGCCGCGACGACGAGTTCGTCGCCGTGGTCCTCAAGGGCTACACCGGCATGCGCTGGGGCGAAATCGTCGGTCTAGAAACCGAGTTCGCCCGCGCCGGTGCTGTCCGCGTGGAGTGGCAGCTGTATGAACTCGACACAGGCGAGCTGGTGCGCTGCCCGCCCAAGGACGACAGCTACCGCACCATCGACGCGATGGACTGGCTGTCGGCCCTGGTCGCCAACCACGTCGCCCGTACGAAGCCCACGCCGTGTCCGTGCCACGGCAAGGCCTACGTCTTCCGAGGGCAGGGAGCAGCCCGCACTGGCGGCCACCAGGGCGCGAAGCTCGTCGACGTCGCACGCCGAGCCGGAGTCTCCACGGGCACCGTGTCCAACATCCTCAACCACCCCGACCGCGTCACCGAAGCCACACGAGCGAAGGTGGAGCAAGCTATCGCGGACCTCGGGTTCGTACGGGGTGGCGTCGTATCGGAGCGCGCCGCCCATTGGCGCAGGAATGGTTTTGCGACCTGGCTGTTCACCCCGGCGGTCTCCGGCTGGTACCCGAAGAAGGCACCGCAAGAGCCACGGCCTGTGCCGGTGCTCGGCGAGCCCTGGCCCGGCGTTCCGGCAAGAGGGCGGGGCGCCAGCGAACGGGCAGACGCCTGCTGGCTCTCCATCGCCAAGGGCCTCACGCCCCACGGCCTTCGCCACACCCACCGGACCGTGATGGAGGACCTCGGAACGGAGAAGGTCCTTATGGACGAACGCATGGGCCACATCGACGGCTCCGTGTCGGCGCGCTACGCCCACGTCACCCCTGGCATGCGCAAGCGCCTCATGCACGGGCTGACCGAGCAATGGCAGGCAGCACTCGACGCCCGACTGGCCATGTGCCCCACATCGCCGGTGCGCGTGCTCAACGAACTTTTGCGCTTGAGAAGGCTTGCTCTCCATAGCGTTGCCTAGGTGGATTGGGCCCGGCGCCGAAGGCTCCCAGTGTTGCCGGGCCCAACCCGTCTCAAGTCCGAGGCGAAGGAGTCCCTCGTCAGCCCTCTGAAGCATGCGGAGAACCGTTGGCAGCGACTCACTGATCAGGGCGCAGTGCTGCGCAGATCGCCTTCTGGACGGCTCGCCCGCTGCTTGAAGGCGACTACCTTCCCATCAGCTCTTGGTCGGCCGGAGCGTGTAGCTGAGGTGTTTGCGACCGGCTGTGGAGCGATGGACCGCAGGATCGTAGGCTGGATCGCCAGCTGGTCTGACGCGCGTAGATACGGTTTGTCCCCGTACTGGCGCTGTAGGAGGCTCCAGAGGAGCAGGGGGGCCTCCTGTCCTACCGACACGGGCTCCTCCTTGCGCCAGCCGCGCTGAGTCAGCTGCACGTACAGCGAGCGCTTGCGGCTGTCGTCGATGTGCCCAACTGCGGCACCGCGAAGGATCAGGGCCTGCATCGACACACCCCATGTCTGCTTCCGGCGAGCGAAGCCTTCCAGGGTTAGACGATCCGTGATCTCCTCTCGGGCCCTTTCGTAGGGGACAAGCAGGGCGCCCGCGAATCGGTTTGCTTCACCCTCGGGATCTGCTGCGCGTGGCCTGAAGGTGTGGAGTACGAGGTGACCGAGTTCATGAGCCAGGGTGAACCGGTCCCGGTCGCCCTGTGCGCCGGGAAAGTACGCGATCAGTGCGGTCTCTCCGATACCGGCCCAGTATGAAACGCCGAAGTGCTTGTTCGTCGGGCTGACGGAGTCGCCCGTTGGATCGGGCAGCACGATGGGTGCAACCGCAATACCAGCGCGCTCAAGCGCACGCGTGAGGTGAGGGATGGGCTTGTCTGGGGCTAGGCGCAGGGCCTCGCGGGTCTGGGCTGCTAGTTCCTCGACGTCGCTTTGCGATAGCTCCGGTGCGCTGGCGAACGGGAGTGGCGGTGCCGGGTAGCCGGCCTTGTTGATGATCTCCTCTGTCACACGGAAGCTTTCGCCGTAGAACGCGCTGATCCGGCGTGTGACAGTCCGGCTCGCAGTTGCCATCTTGCGAAAGCGCAACGAGTCCAGCGGCACGGAGGAAGGCTGCGCGTAGAAGAAGCTCATCGGCGTATCGGTGGCTTCAGCGATCACGCGCAACCGGTCCTCGGCTGGCTCGCGCGCACCTGTCTCAACCTGCGAGGTCCAGCTTTGGCTGATTCCTGTCAGGCGGTGGAGGTCGGCACCGGTGAGCCCGAGGAGGTCGCGGAGTGTCCGCAGCCGCTCACCAGGTGAAGCCTCCAGTGCCGTCGGCATCGTTCGTCTCCTCATCCGGAAGTTCGAGTTCTAGACCTTCATCTTGCGGCTCGAAGTGAAGGTCCCGCAGGTCGGACGCACTGGCGAGCAACGGAAAATCAAGATCGACAAGTTGTTCTTTGCCGAACCTCCACGTTCCGATGGTCCGTACTACCCGGAACAACGGCGCTCCCTCGGCATCGATACGCCAGAGGATAAGCAGGTCGTTGTCTTCCGGCCCCACCAGGGTCGGCTGGCCGAACTTCGTCAGGGGGCGGTTCTGGTAGAAGGCTCGCCGCTGACGGTTCGGCCCTGGGGCCGGTACGTGATCGTCCCTGAAGCCATGCAGCAGTCGGGTGCAGTACTCACCGTCCGTAAGCCACAGCTCACCATTCCGGCGGTGGTTGCCGCTGAGCTTCCAGTCGCCGAGCCTGGCCGCCGCTGAGCCGAGGCGGTAGTGGACCAAGGCGCGGGTCATGTGCGTGCGGATCCAGCCGTAGCTGTGGCCATTCATCTCGGGCACCTGAGTCCGCTGGTGCTGAACAGCCCACGCGAAGGCATCGTGGAGGGGTTCGCAGAGCTGCGCGGTGGCGTCGCGGATGTGCGCGACCTCATCCTTAATCACGCACGTGAAAATATCACGGAAAAAGTTAAGGGTGTGGGTGGTTGCCCATCAAAGGTGCTGCCGTACCAGAGGCTTGACGGCCGATCAGTTCTAGTCCGTGACGCGCGTAAGCGCTGTCCTGCTGCATGGGCTCGACCACGTGGAACTGATCAGGAGGACAGGGACGAGGCCGACTCCGCTGAGGTCCAGCTCGCCCGCTTGTAGGAGGAGGCTCCTGAGCTGGCCGCACGGGCCGTGGGGGAGATCTGGCGAACGCGTCGAGTAGGGCACAGCGGCAGCGCCGGGTTGCCACCCGCCTGCTATGCGAGTTGGCCCCACTGCGAGGGAGGTCGGGGTGAGTCCTTCAGCGCCCGGTGGCCACTAGCACGCCGGTCTGACAATCTGGCCCCAAGATCAGGCGATTTTGGTCGTTCGCCCACTGGGGGCGTGGGCTGATGGCGGCGTACCTGCGCGGACTGGGGCACACGACCTGACCAGTGCTTGAAGGACTGACTCGGTGGCCTGCGTGTGCCGACGTTTGGCGAGATTACGCCGGTCACTGCCAGATGGATCGTCATCTGCCCCGAGTCTTGGGCGGGGCGCGGGGGGCGCTCTCAACAACAGCCCATGGGGAGGAGATTCGGGTGGACAAGGACGAGGAGCTCATCTCGGCAGTGGAGGCACTGCTGTCGGACCCGCGGACGGATCCGGGCATCGACGTCGAGACCGTTGGGCAGGCCGCTCGCGCGGTGGGGCTCCTCGAAGAGGGCCTTCGGAATGGCCCTGGCGTCTTCCGGCTGATGGCCGAGGGAGGGCAAAAGGGCGCCGAAACTCTGTCATCGGATCGGCTGCAAGTCCTGTCCGAGATGGTGCAGAACGCTGACGACATGGGGGCTAGCCAGGTTCGGTTCATTTGGCGCCCCGAGGAGCTGTTGATCGCCCACGACGGCAAGGGCGTGCGACTGGCCGACATTCTGTTGCTCGGCTTGCCCTGGCTCAGTGGAAAGACCTCCGACGCGGAGGCCACCGGACGGTTCGGTATCGGGCTGGCGACCCTGCGCGCTCTCGCCACCACCTGGGAGGTGCACTGCCACCCCTTCCACGTGAGGTTCGCCGACTTGTCGATGCAACCGGTCGAGGCACTGCAGGTACCAGAGCGGCTCGTGGGGCCAGAGTGGACGGTCTTCCGCATCCCTCTGGCCCCTGACGTGCTCCCCGCCTCGGATCTCTTCACATGGTTCGAGACATGGAACGACAGCTCCCTGCTCTTCCTCCGGAACGTACGGGGGGTCGAAGCCGTTCAAGACTTCCCGGACGAGCAGAGCACCGACGATGAAACGCCGTCGGTCACGCTCAGACTGAGCTGGGCGGAGATCGGCCGACAAAAGCTCAGCATTGACGGCGTGGAAGCGGTCGTCCGGATCCGTGAAGCCTGGACGACCGGTGGGGCGTTGTGGCGGGTGTACGACACTCAGGTCGCACCGCTCGGCGCGAGTACACGCCGACACAAAGCGGTTGGAGCCTCCATGCCGATCGCCGTCGCGCTGCCGGTAGATGGGCCGGAAACAGGGAGTGTGCACGCGGGGCTACCGGTAGCCGAGTTGAAGGTCGCGACTCGCGTGCACGCCCAGTTCGACCCCGTGGTCAGCCGCGAAGGATTCGCAGCCAGCCGATGGAACGAGGAGCTGGTACCACTCGTCGCGGACCTCTGGGCGGCCGCTGCCCTCGACGTACTCTGCGATGTCGAACCGTCTGCGTGGCACCTCATTCCGTTGCCCTCTCCCTCCGACCCCTCGCCACCCGCCCGGCTCCAGGACAGCATTCGCGCAGCGTTGGTCGACCGTTCCCGCACATGGTTGGCACCTCGGCTCTCCCTGCCCTGCCCGGATGGGACCGTAAAGTCGCTCTCCGAGCTCGCTGTCGAGGAGTCACGGCTGTTGGACGTGCTGGACGACGAGGACATCGCCCGGCTGGCTGGGCTGCCAAATACATTCCCGCGACCCGCACGCGACGGTGCAGACCGGTGGCGCGATGTCCTCACCGACTGGCGCGGCAATGGCGCCGCGGACCTTGCTGCTGAAGTAGGGGTCAGAGACGCACTCAACTCACTCGACAACACCGAGTACGACGTTTCACAGACCATCCGCCTCAAGGCTGTTGCCATCGAGGGAGGACTCGATTACCTGCTGCGCAGTCGGCCGTGTGTTATTACAGCCGACGGTCGGCGTCTGCAGCCGATGGCAGTCGACGTCGCGTTCGCGGAACATCAGGGCGCCGGGCCGCGCGGCACCGGACCGTTGGATGCGCTGGACGTCGTTGTTGACCTCCACCCCGCTTACGTGCGCGAATCCGAGTGGCCCCGTCGTGTACTCGACTGGCTGGGGGCGCAGGGCTGTCTGGTACGGCGGGACGACACCGCGGCCGTGCTGCGCCGTATAGACCAGATGGGACGCGCGGGCAGACGAATCGGCGGTGACGCCGGGTGCGGAATCGAGCAGCTCGTGGCTCTTCAAAGGGCCTTGGGCGAAGTGTCCAAGAAGGTGCGTGAGCGGCTCGGCGCCGGCATCGGACGGGCCGTACTCCTCGACGGTTACGCGTACGAGTCCGATGGCAACGAGCAGCCGTGCCAGGTGCTGCCGGCTCACGCATATCTGCCGCAGACGCTGGAGACTGCCGACGGAGACCGTTTCGCCGTTGCTGCGGGAAAGACTTCCGGTATCAGATGGGTGCACCGTTCCTATGCGCGTACCCTCCTGTCCCAAGCCGAGTGCGGGCTGAGTCGTACGGGGTTCCTGCGTCTCCTCGGGGTGGCCGACACGCCGAGGTTGAAGGAGCCTCCGCGTGGCTCGACAACCAAGAAGTACGCGACGGACTCCCGTATCGGCTTGGCGTACGACTGCGGACTGTCGCCGTCCGCTCGCACGAGTGCGCTGCGTCGAATGGGTGCGCAGTTCACGCTGGATGACCGCATCAGTCCGGACCTGGATGCCGTGGTACAGCACATCATCGCTGAGCAGAACTCGGAGGAGCGTAGGCGTCGTACGGCGGCCCTGCTGCAGACGCTGGGCAGGCCCGGAATGATCACGTCATCCGAGCACACAAAAGTCCAGGTGGCGGACGCGTACCGCGGATGGAACGTGCACGGTCAGACGAGTGCTCTTTGGGTGTGGCGGCTTCGGGAGGTCGCCTGGTTGGAGGACACCAGCGGCAACCTCCTCCCTCCGCGACAAGTGCACTTGTGTACACGTGACGCACGAGCGCTGTACGGGCAGGACGACCCGGGGTATCTGCACCCTTCGGTCCAGGAGGCAGTGGCCAACCGGACCGATGTCCTGGCGGCTCTTGGGGTGAACGGGAATCCCGACATCCCTCAGCTGATGAAGCGTCTGAAGGAGCTGCGGAAGCGCACTACGACCTCCGGCCCGGTGGACGACTCACTCAAGGCCGAGATTTATCTCGTCTACCAGGCACTGGCCGGGCGACTGAGGAACCAGGCGGCGCCGTCTCGCCTCGAGCTGGAGCGGAGGATCCGGAATGCCTTCAGTGGCACCGACCTCGTGCTAACCGACCAAGGATGGCAACGGGGGAGCGATTGCTTCCGGGGGCCCACAATCCTCCGTGGCTTCCGGCCCTTCACCATCCCTGACCCCGAGTTGAATCCGCTCTGGGACGCCCTCCGGATCGAACAGCCGAGGCCAGAGGACCTGGTCGATGTCATGAAGGAGATCGCGCAGTCCGGCACCCAGCTCCAGGCGGACCAACAGCGCGTGATGCTGGAGGCATTGAGGTCCCTCGCCGACACGATCACTTCGACTGATGGGCCCATCTCTCTCGGCCTGCGCTCCAAGCTGCGCTGGCTGCCGCTGCGGACCACCCTCGGCTGGACGCAGGAGCGCCCCGCCTACGCGGTGGACCACCCCGTCATCGCCCGCACGCTCGGCGAGCACCTGCCCGTGTGGCAGCCCGGCGGAGATCTGCAGCAATTCGTCGGCCTGCTGGGGCTCCTCAAGGTGCTCAGGCTGGAGGCATCCGAAGCGTGCGTCCTCGCTCCGGACCGCGCAAGTCCCGATCGCCAGCTCACCGGGGACTTCCGGTGGGCGGTGACCAGCCTGCAGGACACCCTCGTACGGGACGAGCCGGCCGCCGCCGAAGCTTTCACGGGCTGGGCCTGGCTGATGGAACTCGAGGTAAGGATCCTGCCGGGGCTACGGATCCAGCTGGACCCGGGTGAGGGCCGTGAGGCGATCGAGGTGCCGGTTGACGCACACGTCGACCGGGAAGCCAAGGCGCTCTTCGTCAGTGTCCCCGAGGCTCTGAGAACCACGCGGGGAGGAGGGTTGGCCGTGGCCTCCCTCTTCTCAACGGAGCGCGCTCACGTCGGGCATCGTTGGCGCGATCTCTGGGAAGCGGACTGGCCGCAAGATGCTCCTGCCGCCCCGCTTGTCCCGTCCGGCCAGCAAGATCACGAGGACCGTGAGCGCTTGGCCTCGCAGCTGCGGGAGCGGGAATTGTCGCGGCCCTCGGGCCCCACGATTCCGCCCCAGCCGCGCGGCCCGGTGAACCCGCCCACCGGCATCCCGACGCCCTCGTCGGCTCCTACGCCTTCCGGCTTGGGGTCCACACCCACCCCGCCGTCGGTCGAGCCCCGCAAGCTGGTCCCCTTGGCCGAACTGCAGGCGCGCACCCCAAAGGCCACCCGTACTACCTCCTCGTCGGAACCACGCCCGGCATCCTCCTCGGGAAGGCGACGTGCCGCCTCGCTGCCGCAACCGCGTCGGGGTGGGGCCGCGCCCATCGAGCGTTCCGGACTGCTCGGCTACCAGGACCGGGACAAGGAGAAGATCGTCCTGGGGCTGCTTGCTCGGATTCTTCACGAGCGGGGGCGGATGCTGGAAGACCAGCGAGGTCTCCTTCGGCTGGGGGCGGACGCCGTCGACTCGGCAGGCCACTTTTACGAGATTAAGGCTCACGGCGGGGCAGAGCCCGCCGATGTCTCCCTCACCAGCGCGGAACTCACGCGTGCTCTTGCAGAGGGAAGTAACTACTCGCTCGTCATCGCCTCGAACCTGGAAGAGGGCAGAGGAACTCCGACGCTTCGGATCATCACTGATCCGTTGCGATTCTTCGAAGTCGAATCCGCGGCTGAGGTGAAGCTCAGGGGCGTACGTGACGCGGATGCCGACGCAACGGTGTGGCGATGGCCGGATGCCGGGGCGTGAGAGGTACAGCCAGCGTGTCCTGTTGCTGCCCGCGCATGCCCTGCTGATCGTGACGGGTCGAGGAGCCCGGCTTCCTTCTGCCGATGAGGGCTGAGCGGCAGTTGCGGCGGGGTGATGGGAGCCGTTCGGGTGCCGGGATATGAAGTCGGCTCCCAAACGGCTCCCAAAATGGCCCCCGGAACCACTCAGGGGCCCGACCCGCTAAGCGGATCAGGCCCCTGACCTGGTACTTCACTGTCGGGGTGGCGGGATTTGAACCCACGACCTCTTCGTCCCGAACGAAGCGCGCTGCCAAGCTGCGCCACACCCCGGTGTCGCTGCTCTCGCGGCGACGACGTTTACTTTAGCCCACCGGTGGCCAGAGGCGAAATCCGGTTTGGGTGCCACGGCTGGACACGTGGGGGCCGACGGCACCGACCGGTGCCGTCGGCCCCCGCGGGACACAGGTGCTCCGCTACTTCCGGCTCACCAGGGTCATCAGCGTCGCCTCCGGGGGGCAGGCGAAGCGGACCGGGGTGTAGCGGTTGGTGCCGCAGCCCGCGGAGACGTGAAGGTAGGAGGTGCGGCCCTCGGACGTGTGGGTGGACAGGCCCTTCACCCGGTCGGTGTCCAGGTCGCAGTTGGTGACCAGGGCGCCGTAGAAGGGGATGCAGAGCTGGCCGCCGTGGGTGTGACCGGCCAGGACCAGGGGGTAGCCGTCGGACGTGAAGGAGTCCAGGACGCGCAGGTAGGGGGCGTGGACGACGCCCATCGAGAAGTCTGCCGCGTTCGACGGGCCGCCCGCCACCTCCGTGTAGCGGTCCCGCTTGATGTGCGGGTCGTCCAGGCCGGTCAGCTCGACCGCGACGCCCTCGACCTTCAGGGTGCCCCTGGTGTTCGTGAGGTTCAGCCAGCCCGCGCCGTCGAAACCGTCCCGCAGGTCCTCCCACGGGTTGTGGATCACGCCGACGGCCGGGGCGTTGCCGTTCAGGCCGTGCCGGCCGGTGGCCTTCTCGATCAGGTAGCGGGCGGGGTTGCGCAGCTTGGGGCCGTAGTAGTCGTTGGAGCCGAAGACGTACGCGCCCGGGAACTCCATCAGCGGGCCCAGTGCGTCCAGGACCTCCGGTACGCCCTCGGGGTCGGACAGGTTGTCGCCCGTGTTGATCACGAAGTCGGGGCGCAGGCCCGCCAGCGAACGCAGCCAGCGCTGCTTCTTGCGCTGGCCGCTCACCAGGTGGATGTCGGAGACCTGCAGCACGCGCAGGGGGCGCATCCCGGCGGGCAGGACGGGGATCGTCACCCGTCGCAGCCGGAAGGAGCGGGCCTCGAAGCCCGCCGCGTACACCAGACCGGCGGCACCGGCCGCCGTGATTCCCAGGGGGATTCCGTATCGCGCGCGCATACGCCCATCGTGTCAGACCCGGGGCCGGATGCGTCCCGCGGTCCCTTCTCCCCGGGGCTGCGGCAGGGCTTGCGGGTTCGTCCGAACGCCCCCTGTGACGGCGGGCGTTAAATGTACGGGCGTCTTTCCGCCTGTTCCTGCGACAATCAAGGCATGACCACGCTCAAGTCCAAGCTGCAGGACGACCTCAACGTTGCGATCAGGGAGCGCGACGAGCTCAGTTCCTCGACGCTCCGGCTGACGCTCACCGCGATCACCAAGGAGGAGGTCGCGGGGAAGGAGAAGCGTCAGCTCTCCGACGACGAGGTGCTCAAGGTGATCACCCGTGAGGCGAAGAAGCGCCGTGAGGCGGCGGACGCCTTCGCGCAGGGCGGGCGTCCCGAGCAGGCCGAGCGGGAGAAGGCGGAGGGCGAGCTGCTGGCCCGGTACCTGCCCCGGCCGATGTCCGACGAGGAGCTGGACGCGATCGTCGCCCAGGCCGTCGAGGAGGCGCAGGCGGCGGGCGCCGAGGGCCCGCGGGCCATGGGTGCGGTCATGAAGATCGTCAACCCCAAGGTGGCAGGGCAGGCCGAAGGCGGCCGGGTGGCCGCCGCGGTGAAGAAGCTGCTCGCCGGCTGATCTGCCGGTCCGATCGGTCCGGGTCGGTCGGTCCGGGTCGGTCGGGTACGGCGGACGACAGCGGAGGGCCCCTCCTTCCCGCGCGGGAAGGAGGGGCCCTCCGCTGTCGTCGGACCAGGGGCGCGGGCCGTCAGCGTCGGCCGCCCGGGCCGTTGCCCTGGCCCTGGAAGAAGCCCTCGGGGAGGGAGAAGGTCGGGTCCGGTTCGGCTCCGCCGCCGCCGTTCTGACCACCGTTGTTGTTCTGGCCGCCGTTGCCGCCGCCGGTCAGGCCGCCGATGAAACCGTCGTTGCCGCCGCTACGGCCGCCGTTGCCGCGGTTGCCGTCGCCACGGTCGTCGCCGTCCTTGTCGTCACGGTCACGGTCCTTGTCGGGCTTTTCCTTTTCGGGTTCCGGGATGTGGACGAGGTTGAAGGACGGGGAGCCCTTGCCCGAGAGGGCGCCGGTCATCGCGTCCCGCCAGATGGGGCCCGGCACCGAGCCGCCGTAGACCTTGGCGTGGTAGGTGCCCCCGACGTTGATGTTGACCATCTTGACCTGCTGGGTGGCGCTGCCGACCCAGACCGCTCCCGACAGGTTCGGCGTGTAGCCGACGAACCAGGCGTTCTTGCGCTCGTCCGTCGTTCCCGTCTTGCCGGCGTTGGCGCGGTCCGTGAGGCCGGACGCCCGGCCCGTACCGGAGTCGACCACACCCTGCAGCAGGGTGTTCACCGTGTCCGCGGTCTTCTCGCTCATCGCCCGCGAGCACGTCGACTTCGGTACCTCCAGCGACTTCTGCTGCTCGCCGACCTTCTGGGTGATCGACTCGATGACGACCGGCGTGCAGTACATGCCCCGGGAGGCGAAGGCGGCGTACGCGGAGGCCATCGTCAGCGGGGCGACGCCCCTGGAGCCGAGGGAGACGGCGGGGACCTCCGGAAGCTTCTGGCCGTTGCCCTCCACGACGTGCAGGGCGTCCGTCATCTTCACCAACGGGCACAGGCCGATGTCGGCGACCATCTGCACGAAGTAGGTGTTGACCGAGAGGGCCATCGCCTCCTTCAACCGGTACGGGCCGACCTCCGACCTGTCCTCGTTGGGGACGGTGGCACCCTCCTGGTTCATCCAGGGCTTGCCGCTGCACGTCTGGACGGGGTCGGGGTAGGGCATCTCGTACGGCGACGAGTACTCCTGGATGGGCGGTCGCCCCTCCTCGAGCGCGGCCGCCGCGACGAAGGGCTTGAACGTCGAACCGGTCGGGAAGCCGAAGTTGGAGCCGCCCATGCTGTGGTCGACCGAGTAGTTGATCTCGGTCTCGTTCTTGTCGTAGCCGTAGGGCTTCGACTGGCCCATGCCGAGGACCTTGCCGGTGCCGGGCTCGACCAGGGTGATCGCCGCGGCGACCGAGTCGCCCTTGTTGACGTGGCCCTTGAGCGAGGTGTGGACCGACCGCTGTGCCTGGGGGTCGAGGGTGGTCCGGATCGTCAGACCGCCCTGGTTCCAGATCTTGGCCCGGTCCTCCTTCTTCTTCCCGAAGACCGGGTCGCTCAGGAACACCTCGCGTACGTAGTCACAGAAGAAGGCCGAATCGGCGACCGCCGTGATGCAGCCGTTGTTCGGCTTGCTGACCTTCAGTCCCAGCGGTGCCTTCGACGCCTCGGCGGCCTCCTCCTGGGAGATGTCGCCGACCTGGGCCATCCGCGCCAGGACGACGTTGCGCCGCTTGGTGGCCTCCGTCTCGTCGTTGACCGGGTCGTACCGGCTCGGCGACTGGACGAGGCCGGCGAGGAGGGCGGCCTCCTGGAGGTTGAGGTCCTTGGCGGACTTGGAGAAGTAGCGCTGGGCGGCGGCCTCGACACCGTAGGCCTGCTGGCCGAAGAACGTGATGTTCAGGTAGTTCTCGAGGATCTTCTTCTTGCCCAGCTCCTCCTCGACCTGGATCGCGAACTTCAGCTCGCGGATCTTGCGGCCGATCGTCTGCTGGGTGGCCTGCGCGACCTTCGTCGCGTCGTCGCCGGCCTCCTCCACGAAGACGTTCTTCACGTACTGCTGCGTCAGGGTGGACGCGCCCTGGGAGACACCGCCGCTCTGCGCGTTGCGGTTCATCGCGCGCAGCACGCCCTTCAGGTCGACCGCTCCGTGCTCGTAGAAGCGGGAGTCCTCGATCGCGACGATCGCCTTCTGGAGGTACGGCGAGATGTCCTTGAGGTCGACCACCGTGCGGTCGCGCGAGTAGACGGTGGCGATCTGACCGCCCTTCGCGTCCAGGATGGTGGTGCGCTGGCTCAGCGGGGGCGTCTTGAGGTTGGCGGGGAGCTCGTCGAAACTCTCCACCGAGCCCTTGGCGGCCAGGCCCAGCGCACCCACGGCGGGCAGTGCGATACCGGCCAGGACGGCACCCGCGAGGACACTGACACCGAGGAACTTGGCGGCCTGCTGCGTTGACGACAGACCACCGCCCGAGCGCTTCTTTGGCATGGGAGCAGCCTACGTTCTCATTTACCGGACAGGCGTACAGGCCTTGGCCTAAGCTGCTCACAACTGTCACAGCAGCGAGGCCACGTATCAATACGTCCGGCGACCCCGAATCGTTCCGGATCTTCTCGACTTTCTTCGTCGGGGTGTGGTGGGTGCGTGTCCGGATCCGCCTCGTGTGTCACTCGGTGTCCGTTGTGGCGCAATGGAACTGACCCGAAACGTCGGGGTTGTCGCGCATGTCGCCAGGTCACTCCCCTGGGTGATCTGCCGCTTACCCATAGTCCGTTCGGGCCATTCAAGATTGGGCCCGCTGGGGGTGTTGCGCTGTGCCCACCTTCCGTAACGTCCTCAACTGGCGGCGGTGAATATGCCGCTGCCGCCGTGGGGGAGCCTCGATTCGGGAGAGGACGGCGCCGGTATGGGCTGGGTTACCGACTGGAGTGCGCAGGCCGCCTGCCGCACTACTGATCCGGATGAACTGTTCGTTCAAGGAGCAGCGCAGAACAGGGCCAAGGCGGTGTGCACCGGCTGCCCGGTGCGTACCGAGTGCCTGGCCGACGCGCTCGACAACCGCGTCGAGTTCGGCGTGTGGGGAGGCATGACGGAACGTGAACGCCGCGCACTGCTGCGCCGGCGGCCCACCGTGACGTCCTGGCGCCGGCTGCTGGAGACCGCGCGCACGGAGTACGAGCGGGGGACGGGCGTCGTGCCCCTCGACGACGACGAGGTGTACGCGAACTACGCGGCGGTGAGCTGAGGGCTCTCGGGGGGTCCTCGGCGGGGCGTCTCGGGCTGTGTCGGGGCGCCTTGGGCCGTCCCGGCGTGGGGCGGGTCGGCGTGCGTCAGGCGGTTGCCTCGGGTGGGGCGGGCGCCTCGGGTGTCTCGGGCAGCTCCGGCCTGTTGGTCGCGAGCCGGTCGCCGATGTCCCGCAGGCCTGCGAGGTCGTGCACGTCGCCGGGCAGCGCGGCCACTTCCGTCACCGCCACCTCGGGATGGAGCGCGGTGAAGCGGTCGCGTGTGCGCTGCTCGCGGGAGAGCAGCCGCATCCGCTCGACGTGCAGTCGCAGCAGGCCCGCGGTGAGCTGGTCGACGGACCGCTCCGCGTCCACCCCGTCGGTGTCTGTGCTGGTCTCGGTGGTGCTGGTGTCCGTGTCCGTGTCGTCCGCGGTGGCGGGGGAGCCTCCGTCGGGGACGTCTGAACTGGTGTGTGTGTCAGGGGAGTTACGAACTCCAGCTTTCCCGTCCTCCTGATCCACAATGCGGGAGTCCTCAAGATTTTCCGCGGCGGCGAGTGCCCGCTCGGCCGACAGCCGGTCGGCGCCGCTGCCGTGGACCCGGTTGAGCACCAGACCGGCCAGCGGCATGTCCTCCGCGGCCAGCCGTTCCACGAAGTACGCGGCCTCGCGCAGTGCGTCCCGCTCCGGGGCCGCGACCACCAGGAACGCCGTCCCGGGCGCCTGGAGCAGTTTGAACGTGGCGTCCGCGCGCGTACGGAACCCGCCGAACATGGAGTCCATCGCCGCCACGAACGTCTGGACGTCCCGCAGCAGTTGCCCCCCGAGCACCTTGCCCAGGACGCCGGTCATCATGGACATCCCGACGTTCAGGAACTTCATCCCCGCACGACCGCCGACCTTCGCCGGGGTCAGCAGGACGCGGATGAGTTTGCCGTCGAGGAAGGAGCCGAGCCGCTTGGGCGCGTCCAGGAAGTCCAGTGCGGAGCGGGAGGGCGGCGTGTCGACGACGATGAGGTCCCACTCGTCGCGGGCCCGCAGCTGCCCCAGCTTCTCCATCGCCATGTACTCCTGCGTGCCCGCGAAGCCCGCCGAGAGGGACTGGTAGAAGGGGTTGCCGAGGATCGCGGAGGCGCGCTCCGGGTCCGCGTGCGCCTCGACGATCTCGTCGAAGGTGCGCTTCATGTCGAGCATCATGGCGTGCAGTTCGCCGCCGGCGGAGTCGTCGATGCCCTTCACCCGGCGGGGGACGTTGTCGAGCGAGTCGATGCCCATGGACTGGGCGAGCCGGCGGGCGGGGTCGATGGTGAGGACGACCACCTTGCGTCCCCGTTCGGCCGCGCGCAGTCCCAGGGCCGCGGCGGTGGTCGTCTTGCCGACCCCGCCCGAGCCGCAGCACACCACGATCCGGGTGGCCCGGTCCTCGATCAGCGGGTCGATGTCGAGCGTGCGCACGGGGGAGAGGTGGTGGCGGGCCGGGTGGACCGGGTGGGCCGGTTCCGGGTGACGGCTCATGACATCCCCTGCTTCCGATACTTCCGACTCGTGATGGGCGTGGCGGACCTGATGGGCGTGGCGGGCGTGGTGGGCATGGCGGATCTGACGGGAGCGGCGGGCATGACGGGAACTCCGGGAGCGTTCCCGCCGGGTACGGGCACGGATGCGGATATGGCCGCGGACATGGGCAGGTCTCCGCCGGTCATGACACGCCCTGCGCGCGGAGTTCCTCGGCCAGTTCGTACAGGCCCGCCAGGTCCATGCCCTCCGCGAGCAGCGGCAGCTCGTGCAGGGGCAGGCCCACCTCGGCCAGCGCGGCGCGCTGTTCGGCCTCCAGCGTGTACCGCTCGGCGTACTCCTTGGCCTGCGCGAGCAACGGGTCCACCAGCTGCTCGGCGTGCCCGCCGCGCCGCGCGCCGCCGAGACCGGCGGACGACAGTGCCCGCGCGACAGAGGAACGTTCGACCGCCCCCATGAGTTCCAGGTCGGTCGCGTCCAGCACCTCGGGCCGCACCATGTTCACGATGATCCGCCCCACCGGGAGCCGGGCCCCCCGCAGCTCGGCGATGCCGTCCACGGTCTCCTGGACCGGCATCTCCTCCAACAGGGTGACCAGGTGCACCGCCGTCTCCGGTGATTTCAGCACCCGCATCACGGCCTGGGCCTGATTGTGTATCGGCCCGATCTTCGCGAGCCCGGCGACCTCGTCGTTGACGTTGAGGAAACGGGTGATGCGCCCGGTCGGCGGGGCGTCCATCACGACGTAGTCGTAGACGAACCGCCCGGTGCGGTCCTTGCGCCGCACCGCCTCGCACGCCTTGCCGGTCAGCAGGACGTCCCGCACACCGGGCGCGATGGTGGTCGCGAAGTCGATCGCGCCGAGCTTCTTCAGCGCCCGCCCGGCGCTGCCCAGCTTGTAGAACATCTGGAGGTAGTCCAGAAGGGCCCGCTCGGCGTCTATGGCGAGGGCATGCACCTCCCCGCCCCCGGGAGCGACGGCGATCTTCCGCTCCTCGTACGGCAGCGCCTCCGTCTCGAAGACCTGCGCGATGCCCTGGCGACCCTCGACCTCGACGAGAAGCGTCCGCTTCCCCTCCGTGGCCAGGGCCAGCGCGAGGGCCGCGGCCACCGTGGTCTTGCCGGTTCCGCCCTTGCCACTGACCACCTGAAGCCTGCTCACGCCTTTGAGCCTAATTGCTCCCCGCGCGCCCCGGCGGCTCCGGGGGCGAGTTGCCGGGCTTCCCGTGCTCCCGGGCACCCGGGGCCCCTGGGTTTCCCGGGCTTTCCAGACTTCCCGTGCTTCCCGCACGGGGGACGGCAACGGCTAGAGTCGCCGCATGACGAAATGGGAGTACTCCACGGTTCCGCTGCTGGTCCACGCCACGAAGCAGATTCTGGACACCTGGGGCGAGGACGGCTGGGAGCTCGTGCAGGTCGTGCCGGGCCCGAACAACCCCGAGCAGCTGGTCGCCTACCTGAAGCGGGAGAAGCAGGCGTGAGCGCGGTCGAGGCCAGACTGGCCGAACTCGGCCTGAGCCTCCCGGAGGTCGTCCCGCCGCTGGCCGCGTACTGCCCGGCCGTGCGGTCGGGGCGGTACGTGCACACCGCCGGCCAGCTTCCCATGGTGGACGGCGAGCTTCCGCTGACCGGAAAGGTCGGTGCCGAGGTCACGGCCGAGGAGGCGAGGGAGCTGGCGCGCACCTGTGCGCTGAACGCCCTCGCCGCCGTGAAGTCCGTCGCCGGTGATCTGGACCGCGTCGCGCGCGTGGTGAAGGTCGTCGGGTTCGTGGCCTCGGCCGCGGACTTCACGGGCCAGCCGGGCGTCCTCAACGGTGCGAGCGAGCTGCTGGTCGAGGTCCTCGGCGACAAGGGCGTCCACGCCCGCAGCGCGGTGGGCGTCGCGGTACTGCCCCTCGACGCGCCGGTGGAGGTCGAGATCCAGGTGGAGCTGACGGACGAGGCCTGACGGACGCACGCTGACGGACGCGGGCAGGCAGCGCGCGTCCGACGCGTCCGGCGGAGGCGGGGGCGGGCCCGGGCTCGGCGGAGGGCCGCGTGGCCCGTGCGGGCCGCCGGGTCCGCCACCCCTCCTCGCCGCGTTCCCCTGCCGCTTCCCGGGACCGCGCGCCCTCTCACCTGCTTTCACCCGCTTTCATCCGCTTCCGCCCCCTTCCCTCCCCTTGCCCTTCCCTCCTCTTCTTCTCCCGCCGGCCACTCGAACATCCGCCCGTCCCGGGATAGCCTCCGGCCATGGTGAATGCGCAGGCTGGTGGGCAGTGGTACCCACCCGAGTGGCCGGTCCGCATCCGCGCGCTCGCGGAGGGCACCCTCACCCCGGTCCCGGCCAAGCGGGCCGCCACCGTGATGCTCCTGAGGGACGCCGGTGACGGCTGCGCCGTCCACATGCTGCGCCGAAGCGCCTCCATGGCCTTCGCCGGAGGCGCCTACGCCTACCCCGGCGGCGGCGTCGACCCGCGGGACGACGACCACCACGTCCGCTGGGCGGGCCCCCCGCGCGCGTGGTGGGCGGACCGGCTCGGCGTCGAGGAGACCGACGCCCAGGCGATCGTCTGCGCCGCCGTACGCGAGACGTACGAGGAGGCCGGTGTGCTGCTCGCCGGTCCGACGCCCGACTCCGTGGTCGGTGACACCACGGGCGCGGACTGGGAGGCGGACCGCGCGGCGCTCGTCGAGCGGAGGACGTCCTTCGCGGAGTTCCTCGACCGCCGAGGGCTGGTCCTGCGCTCGGACCTGCTCGGCGCGTGGACCCGGTGGATCACCCCGGAGTTCGAGCCCCGCCGCTACGACACCTGGTTCTTCGTCGCCGCGCTCCCCGAGGGGCAGCGCACCCGCAACGCCTCCACGGAGGCCGACCGCACGGTGTGGATCGCCCCGCGCGAGGCGGCCGCCGCGTACGACCGGGGCGAGCTGCTGATGATGCCGCCGACGATCGCGACCCTGCGCCAGCTGGCGGTGTACCCGGCGGCGGCGCAGGCGCTCGACGCGGCGTCCGCGCGGGACCTCACGCCGGTACTGGCCACCGCGCGCCTGGAGGAGGAGAAGATCGTGCTGTCCTGGCCCGGGCACGACGAGTTCACCCAGCACATCCCGACCGGTGGAGCACCCGCATGACGGACGCGGCAGCCCTTCCCGGCCAACCGCGCGGCGGGGTCCTCTCCGGACCCGCCACCGCGCGCGCGGTCAACGTCCTGGCTCCGAACGCCTCGGCCATGACCCTGGACGGCACCAACACCTGGATCCTCTCGGAACCCGGCTCCGCGCGGGCGGTCGTCGTCGACCCCGGCCCGCTGGACGAGGGGCATCTGCACAGCGTCGTCGACACGGCCGAGCGGGCCGGCAAGCGCGTCGCCCTCATCCTGCTGACGCACGGTCACCCCGACCACGCCGAGGGCGCCACCCGCTTCGCCGAGCTGACCGGCACGAAGGTACGGGCGCTGGACCCGGAGCTGCGGCTGGGGGACGAGGGCCTGTCCGGCGGGGACGTCATCGACGTGGGCGGTCTGGAACTGCGGGTCGTCCCCACCCCCGGCCACACCGCCGACTCCCTGTCCTTCCACCTGCCGGCCGACGGGGCCGT